>CANQKY010000160.1 GCA_947624575.1 uncultured Clostridia bacterium | reverse complement strand
GCGGCGGCACTGCCACACGATGGCGTGATACACCGGCTCGCCTGTGTTTTTGTCCCAGACAATCGCCGTCTCGCGCTGATTTGTGATGCCGATGGCGGCAATGTCTTTCGCCTCCGCACCGATGCGGCTCATCGCCTCCACCGCCACGCCGAGCTGGCACGACCAGATCTCGTCCGCGTCGTGCTCCACCCAGCCGGGCTTCGGAAAATACTGCGTGAACTCGCGCTGCGCCACGCTGCACATCTCTCCTTTTTCATTAAATAAAATACAGCGGTTGCTGGTCGTCCCCGCGTCCAGGGCCATAATGTATTTTCCCATAGTCTCCTCCTTGTGCGAAAATATGGTATTTTGATTCTATGTTCTATTCTGCACCGGACGCACAACAGCACCTATCAGTCTGACCGCAAACCTAAGCTCGTTTTCTATTTCGCCGCCGTCGCCTATTACAATTCGCTCGTCGCGATAGAAGCGTTTGCTCCTCGCGAATTAAGCTAGACGGCAGCTCAATAACGAAAGCCTCGCATGGTTTGCTTGTCAGACCGATATGCACCGTTGTCCTGTTCATGCGCAGACTATTTTCATAGCACTTCGAAATAAAAAGCTCTCTCCGTTCAAAATGATAGCAAAGAAACAAGGTGAAATGCTGCTTACAGGTTTTGCCCTGCCATAGCCTGCGCTTGGCAGCTCCGGTATTGCCCGCTTCACAAGCAAACGGTAGGCAGATTTCCATAGATTCGCGAGCATAGCTACATGCAGAAATCATCTGTTTGAGCGAAGCGAGTTATGATTTCTGCATGTTGATAGGCGGCGCAGCGAATCATGGAAATCAACGTGAGTCGGACGGCAAACGCGAAGCGTTTTCTGCATGCCGTCTGACGACCTGCCGCCGAGTGAACGCGAGGGGCGCTTCCCGTTTGCGGTGAAGCGGACAATACCGGAACTGCCAAGCATATGCTGCGGCAAAGCGAAACACTGTGCTGTTCCCTGCCAGGCGTACGGGTCTGCCTGCGAATGGCATCAGCGTGCAGCAAAAAATCCGCCGCACCTTACCCCGCCCGTCTCAGGCAGGATAATCCGCGGCGGATTCCTGTCACGGTATCAGATTCCTCTTCTCCCCGCGCAAAAACGCCTCAATATTCAGATACACCTCGTCCATCAGACGCCGTCTCGCCTCCACCGTCGCCCACGCAATGTGCGGCGTAACGATCAGTTTCGTGCTGTCCTGTATCTCCAGGAGCGGATTTTCCGCTTTCATGGGCTCCGCCGAGATCACGTCCAGGCCTGCGCCCGCGATCACGCCCTCTTTCAGGGCGTCGACCAGATCCCTCTCATTCACAATAGGACCCCTGGCCACGTTGATCAAAATGGCGTTCGGCTTCATCTTGCGAAGATTCTCTTTATTGATCAGGTTCTCCGTGTTCTTGTTCAAAGGCGCATGGATCGAGACAATGTCCGACCGGCCAAGCAGCGCGTCGATGCTCACCGATTCAAACTCGCTGTTATGATTCCTGCCCGAGGTAGAATAATAGAGCACGTTGCAGCCGAATACCCGTGCGATCTGCGCGACTTTCTTTCCGATCGCGCCGAGGCCGATGATGCCCCAGGTCTTTCCCGCCAGCTCGCCGATCCTGCGGTCCATGTGGCAGAAAATGTCGCTTCTCACATAATCGCCGGATTTCACGTACCTGTCATAATAATTCAGCTGCTCCAGAAGGTACAGCGCCATGGCAAAGGTATGCTGGGCAACGGAGTCCGTGGAGTAGCCGCCCACGTTCGCCACCGCGATCCCCCTGCTGTCCGTATAAGCTTTGTCAATAATGTTGTACCCGGTCGCCGTGATGGCGATCATCTTCAGACTGCGCGCATCTTTCAATGTCTGCTCATTCATCGGTACTTTGTTGACGACGATGACATCCGCGTCCCTTACCTTTTCCGGCGTGTCTTCCGGGGTGGAAAGGTCATACATGACCACCTCGCCCAGCTTCTCAAACTGCGAAAGGTCGATGTCGTCCCCCAGGGTGTTTCTCTCCAGAAATACGATCTTCATATCTTATAACCTCTTCAAAAGTTCCTCGCGTTCTTTTTCATAACCCGGCTTGCCGAGCAGCGCGAACATGTTCTTCTTGTAGCTCTCAACGCCCGGCTGGTTGAACGGGTTCACGCCGAGCACATAGCCGCTGACGCCGCACGCAAACTCAAAGAAATAGAACAGTTCTCCCAGTGTATACTCATCCTGCTTCGGGATGTTGATCTTCAGGTTCGGCACGTTGCCGTCCGTGTGCGCCAGGATCGTCCCGTTCATGGCGCTCTTGTTCACAAAATCCACCGTCTTGCCCGCGAGATAATTCAGCCCGTCCAGATCCACCGGCTCCTCGCCGATGGTGATCTCGCAGCGGGATTCCTCCACATTCAGCACCGTCTCAAACATGATGCGCGCGCCATCCTGAATGAACTGGCCCATGGAATGCAGGTCGGTCGTCAGATCCACCGACGCCGGGAAGATT
>CANQKY010000159.1 GCA_947624575.1 uncultured Clostridia bacterium | reverse complement strand
GGCATCGTCAATGTAGCCGTTCAGGTTGATCTCTCTCAAGGGCATCCCTCCCCTTCTTGTTCCATCGCCCACACGATGCCGGCGAGTACAAAAAAGACACACGGCACAGCCACGCTGTTCCCGTATGCCTTGTACTCCGCTGAATCGCTATTGGGGCGCTTCAGCCATTTCTCGATCCTCTTGCGCGTTCTCCGTCTGGGCTTTCCCTGAACCGCATCCCACTCCGCAAAAATACGCTGCCAACGCTCGACCTCTTCTTCGGAGGGGTTTTCGCTTGCCAGGTCGTCGCACCAACCATCCGGGAATCCCTGAAGCCGACCGCATTCCAACGGGGTCAGGCGGCGCACGATATAACGGCGGGATGGTTTTGTCATGTTCGTCATGATCGGTTGCTCATGATCATCCGATACTGTAACCGCGATCTGACTGTCGCCATCGGCGTAGCAATCGAAAACGATGGGATTGTTGTAATTCAGCGAACCGCCGTTTGTCTGCAAAGCGCCGCTGATCTCTCTGTGGGCAACAAAACTTCGACAGTTCAACGCAATGACATTCGGCCCGCGCCCATCTATGCACGGCGAACCATCCGACTCTGCTTTCAGCGTATGTGCGACAGTCGGGTAAACAATGCTTGTAACTGAGTTTTCTCCCGCTTCGCTTCCCAGCATCGGACTGCATTCTTCTGTCGCCGCAACACCGCGGGTTTTCATGCCTTGACCGGCCATAAACACTATCGCCGGGCGGTCGACGGTATTCAGCGTAAACATGCCGTCAGCGCTCCAGCCGCGCCCATTGCATCGCGCCCCATCCGGACGGTCAACAATGTTTCCCTGTAGGGAATAAATGACGCTGTCATTCGTCATTCCGTCAGAGCTATTGCCTCCAAAAGAGCCTCCTCCAGCATTTGGGGCAACTTTTTCCCACGCCTCTCCGCGCGGCGTAGAACGCCCCGGCAGGCTTTCGCACTCAAACAATACCTTTCCGGCGCGTCTGCCTGCAAAATCTGCGACAAGAAAGATACGACGGCGATGCTGGGGAACTCCCCAGTATTGCGCATCGAGCACTCTCCATGCAAGGCTGAAATCGTCTCCCACAATCTCTCCCGCGCCAATCCATTTCCCGCCCGCAGGTCGAGGAATACGTACTTCTTCGCTGCCGATCTTTGAGAGTTCCTCAAGCACACATCGGAAGTCCTCTCCCTGATTGCTGCTGAACAGGCCAGGCACGTTTTCAAAGACAGCGAAAGCTGGATATCTTCCATTTGTCGCCTCCCTCATTTCTCTGATGATCCGCACAGCCTCATAGAACAAGCCACTCCGTGTAGTGATCTCCGCTCCGTGTTCAATGTGTTTCATCCCCTCGCGCTTTCCCGATATACTGACACTTTGGCACGGGCTTCCGAATGTGATCACATCTACGGGGGAAATCTTTCTGCCGTCGATCTTTGTCACATCGCCAAGTTGGATCATCTCCGGCAGTCGTTTTTCGGTTACCCTGATGGGAAACGGCTCGATCTCAGAGGCCCAAACGGGCGTCATGCCCACCAATTTCCCGACCAGCGGAAATCCGCCGATCCCATCAAACAAACTTCCCAATTTGTAAGTCATGTTCGTTCATTCCCCTCCGCCCTCCTCCGTAGGTGTTGAACCCGCATCGCCAGACTGGATCGCCTGTTCCATGAGGCCCTTCTGCATTTCCTGCATCTCAAGCGTCAGTTCATTGATCTTCTGGTTGACGACCGGGTAAGTGATCGGCACCATGTTCCCATTGATCAGGTACACGTTGCCGCCCTCTTCGTCCGGGATGGGGTTCAAGTTCTCCAACGAACGGATGTCGTTGGCAGAAAGCCATCCGTTTTGCCTGCCTATGGCGTAGCCCTCCATGCGGCTCTTGTAATCGCCCCTCATCAGGCCGTCAATATTGAACTGTACGAAAAAACGCCCTTTCTCCTTTTCGGAAAATAAGGCGCGGTTCATCGCCTGTTCAATTCTGACCAGCCAGGGACGAATGGTGTTGGTCACAAAAGAAATGCTCTGGTGTTCAATATTTGAAAACGTCGCCCTGTCGAGGTTGCCCACGAGGTGCGGCGGTACTCTGAAAATGCGGCAGATCTCGTCCACCTGAAACTTGCGTGTCTCCAAGAACTGGGCTGCGTCATTGGGCATCGCAATCGGTTCAAAGCGCATCCCCTCCTCTAGAATGGCCACTTTGCCACTGTTCGCCGAGCCGCCATACGCAGAAATCCAGCTCTCTCGCAGTCGTTTAGGGTCCTTTACTGTGTTCGGATGGGTCAAGACGCCTGAAGGTCTCGCGCCGTTGGAGAAGAATTTCGAACCGTACTCCTCCGCCGCAATGCCGAGACCGATAGCATTTCGCTCCAGCGCAATAGGGCTGTAACCCATGATTCCGTCGAAGCCCAGTCCGGGAATGTGCAGCACATCCTCCGGGCGAAGCACTGCTGGCGTACCGGTTCTGGTGGTATAGGTGTAGGTCAGCGTACCCTTGCTGTCCCGATCCACGGT
>CANQKY010000158.1 GCA_947624575.1 uncultured Clostridia bacterium | reverse complement strand
CCTTGTAGCGCACGTCGCCGCCGCCGCTCAGACTTTTGTCGAAGTAGTCCAACATTTTGCCCGTCTGCGCGTTGATGACGATTTCCGAAATGCCTGGGTGTTCGGAAAGCTCATCTTTCTTTGGGTCCCAGAGAACATGACAGTCCATGACCCACGACGGTACGAGATACCACGTCTCTATCTCATCGCTGGGGAGCCGTTTTTTCCAATCCAGATCGGGATCGCCATACACAACGTAGCCGAAGCGCAACCCAAGCACGTCGTGAACATAGCCGCTCTCGATGAACGCACGTGCGCCCTCGATGGCCGTCTCCACCGAGCAGAGGGGAATGTCTTCCGCGAGGACTTCTGAAACGCTAAAAATCTTTCCGTAACAAGAATACGTCTCTCGATCTCTCATTTGAAAATACAATCTCGGGCAGGTAAATGGCACTTGTAACTGCCTAAACGATGTCCCTGCATGGGTCAGAATGGGCAAGCCAAATTCTTTCTGACAAAAGCTGACATCATACATTCCTGAGACAAGCAGTTCGCCCGTGTCCTTGTCCGCACTATAAAGCGCATTGAACTGGTATGGCATCTCCCACATATACCCCTGATAGAGACTCATGCCTTGGCCAAGCATAAGTTCTTCGCAGTATTCGTATGTCTCGCGGAGCGTCAGATCGTTCCCATAGGCTTCAAGGTACTTCTCGTCGAGATTCGCCTTCATGTAGGGAACACTTTCGTAGAGATAGATGTCTTTACCGTTTCCCTTCTTCCTGGCCGTTTGGTTTGCGAGGCGTGGCTCGTCTGAAGGCCCTTTCAAGTCGATACGCTTTGTCCCCCAGCACGCTTTGAGAACCGGGGCGGTTTCTTCGCCAAAGGCCTCGATGTCCACATCCACCTGCCGCGTCCGGCCGTACTTGTCCGTGTACGTCTGGTGCCAGCCCTGCGCCGCCTGCTCGCGGATTTCGGGCAAGGTGTAATAGTCCTGTGCGGCGGCTGCGCTTGTGAGAATGGCGAGCAGCAGCGCCAGAATGAGAGTGAGAAGATGCTTTTTCATATGATGCTGCGCCTCCCTGTCACTTCACACTGTCCCAAGGGATAAAGCCCTTGTAGCGCACGTCACCGCCGCCTTTCAGGCTTGTGTCGAAATAGTCCAGCATTTTGCCTGTCTGTGCGTTGATGGCGATTTCCCGGTCGGAGTATTTTCCTGAGTCGTCATCTTTCGGGTCCCACATGACATGGCAATCCATCACCCACGAAGGCACAAGATACCAGGTATCCACGTCTTCGCTGGAAAGCCGTTTTGACCAGTCCGCCTCAGGGTCGTTGTACACGACGTAGCCGAAACGCAGTCCAGTTACGTTGCGGATATAACCACTTTCGATCATCTCCCGCGCGCCATCGATAACTGTTTCCACCGAACAAAGCGGGATGTCTTCGGCAAGGACTTCAGAGACGTCGAAAACTCTCCCTACGAAGGAACATGCCTCATGGTCTCTAATTTGAAAATCAAAGAAAGGACAGATAAATGTTACATATGTATTATTAAATGATTCCTCTACATGCGTCAGAATGGGCATGCCCAGTTCCTTTTGACAAAAACGGAGCCAATACATCCCCGGAACAATCAACTCGCCTGTGTCCATGTCTGCGGTGTACAGAGCTACAAAGAACATCGGTTGTTCCCACATATAGTCCTGATATAAGCTCATGCCCTGACCCTGTATGACTCCTTCGCAGAAGTCGTAGGCTTCGCAGAGCGTCAGGTCATTCCCGCAGCTTTCCATGTACTTCTCATCGAGATTCACCTTCATGAAACCTTCGTTGTAGAGATAGATGTCTTCGCGGTTCCCCTTCTTCCTCGCCGCCTGGTTTGCTGCGCGAGGCTCCCCCGCAGGGCCTTTGAAATTAAAATACTTTGTTGCCCAGCACGCCTTGACAACAGGTGCGGCGTTCTCGCCGAAGACCTCGATGTCCACATCGACCTGCCGCGTCCGGCCGTACTTGTCCGTGTACGTCTGATGCCAGCCCTGCGCTGCCTGCTCGCGGATTTCAGGCAGCGTGTAGTAGTCCTGCGCGACGGCTGTGCTTGCAAAGGCCGCGAGCAGCAGCGTCAGAACGCGGGTAAAAAGATGCTTTTTCATGGGTCGCGCCTCCTTACCTCACGTCGTTCCAAGAGATAAAGCCTTTGTAGCGCACGTCGCCGCCACCGTTCAGGCTCTTGTCGAAGTAGTCTGTTATTTCGCCCGTCTGCGCATTGATGGCGATTTGCGAAATAGTCGGATGTTTAGTCAGCTCATCCTTCTTTGCGTCCCAGAGAACATAGCAATCCATAACCCACGTTGGCACGAGATACCAGTTTTCCACGTCGTCGGCGGTAAATCGCTTTGTCCAATCCAATTCAGGATCGCCGTACACGACATAGCCGAAGCGCAGCGCGAGCACGTCGTGAACCCAGCCGCTCTCGATAAATTTGCGTGCGCCCTCGATAACCTTCTCCACAGAGCAGAGAGGAATGTCCTCCGTGAGAACTTCAGCGACGTCGAAAACTCTCCCAA
>CANQKY010000157.1 GCA_947624575.1 uncultured Clostridia bacterium | reverse complement strand
GAGACGGCGGTGGTGACCGTGACCGAGGAGGAGAGCGCCACGGACGATTCGCTGGGCGCAAAGGCGATCGCGGCGGCGATTGTGGTTGGACTGGCGGCGGCGGCAGGCGCCATCGGCATGGGAATGGCGATTGCAAAATCGGTGGACGGTATTGCCCGTCAGCCCGAAGCGGAGGGAAAGATACGCACCACCCTGATGCTGGGCTTGGTGTTTGTGGAGACTGCCATCATCTATGCGCTGGTCGTGGCGATCTTGATTATCTTTGTGCTGTAAGAAAGGCGGGTGAGATAGAATGCCGCTGAATATAGACTGGCAGCAGATTTTACTGCACCTGCTCAATTTTGTCGTCCTGTTTGCGATTTTGTACTTCCTGCTCTATAAGCCGGTCAAGGCGTTTATGGATAAGCGGACGGAGCATTATCGTCAGATGGACGAGGAAGCGAAAAAGAATGTAAGCGAATCGGAGCGGATCAAAGAGGAGTACCGGCAAAAGCTCGACGCCGCCGAGGACGAGATCACGGCAGAGCGGAAGAAGGCGCGCGCCGAGATCGAGGCGGCGACCGCCGCCCGTATGGAGCGAGCCGAAGCCGAAGCGCAGAAGGTGCTCAGCGATGCGCGGCGGGATATCGAGCATGAGCGGAACAAGATGCTCCATGAGGCGCAGAACGAGATCACCGGCATGGTGGAGAGCGCGGCGGAAAAGCTGGTGGCGCAGTCCACCACCTCCGAGGCGTTCGATCAGTTTCTCGACGCGGCGAAAAGGGGAAGCGTGAATGAGTAAAACGGCGGTTTTATATTCCAACACCCCTCCGAGCAAGGCGCAGGAGCTGAAATTTATCGGCTACCTTTCCGAGCGGTACGGTGAGGAGATCACCCTGATCTGGAAGAATGCCGAGCTGCCGGAGGGCAGCTTTAAGCTTCAGGTGGGGTCGGAGATTTACGACTGGACGGCAGAGGGAAAGCTGCGGCAGTTAAAGACCGCGCTGCATGGCGTGAAAGCCGCGGGGGCGGATATCATTCCGCTGTTGCGGGACGCCATTGCCGACTGGACGCCCAAAGCACTTGCCCATGAGGAGGGCAGAGTGCTGACCGTCGGGGACGGGATCGCCACCGTATCGGGGCTGGAAAATGTGGAGTATGGCGAGATTTTGCTGTTTTCCTCCGGCATTCGGGGCATGGCGCAGGACCTGCGCCCCGATGAGATCGGCTGTATCCTGTTTGGAGACGATGAGGAGATCAGCGAGGGAAGCCTTGTCCTGCGCACCGGCAGAACCGCCGGTATCGCGGTGGGGGAGGGCTTTCTCGGTCGTGTGGTGGACGCGCTGGGCAGCCCGATCGACGGAAAAGGGGAGATTCTTTCGGACGAGTACCGCCCGATCGAGCACCCTGCGCCCGGCATCATCGACCGCCAGCCGGTCGATACGCCGCTTCAAACCGGTATTCTCGCGATCGACTCGATGTTCCCGATCGGGCGGGGGCAGCGGGAGCTGATCATCGGCGACCGGCAGACCGGCAAAACGGCGATCGCCGTGGACACCATTCTCAACCAAAAGGGGAAAGACGTCGTTTGCGTCTATGTGGCGATCGGGCAGAAGGCAAGCTCGGTGGCACAGCTGGTGCAGACACTTTCTCAAAACGGCGCCATGGAGTACACCGTGGTGGTGAACGCTTCGGCAAGCGATTCGGCGCCGTTACAGTATATCGCGCCCTATGCGGGCTGTGCGCTGGGCGAATATTTCATGGAGCGGGGACAGGACGTGCTGATCGTTTATGACGATCTGTCGAAGCACGCGATCGCCTATCGCTCTTTGAGCCTGTTGCTGGAACGCTCACCGGGACGGGAGGCCTATCCGGGCGATGTGTTCTATCTTCATTCCAGACTGCTCGAGCGTTCGGCGCACCTAAGTGACGAACGGGGCGGCGGCAGCATGACCGCGCTCCCGATTGTGGAAACGCAGTCGGGCGATGTTTCGGCGTATATTCCGACCAACATCATTTCGATCACCGACGGGCAGATTTTTCTCGAGAGCGACCTGTTCTTTTCGGGACAGCGTCCGGCGGTGAACGTGGGGCTTTCGGTCTCCCGCGTGGGCGGCGACGCCCAAACTAAGGCGATGAAGAAGGCGGCAGGCGCGATTCGGCTTGATCTGGCGCAGTACCGCGAAATGGAGGTGTTCACCCAGTTCGCAAGCGATCTGGACGAGACCACCCGCCGCCAGCTTGTCTACGGGCAAGGGCTGATGGAGGTGCTCAAGCAGGAGCGGAACCACCCTTATTCGATGCCGGAGCAGGTGCTGATTTTAGTGATCGTGCTCCATCATCTGTTGCAGGAGATTTCCACCGATGAGGTGAAGCGGGTGATGCGAGAGCTGCTCACCTTATTCAGTGAACAGCACTTCGATTTGATCGAACGGATTGAGGCGACCGGCGCCCTTTCGGACGAGGATCAAAGCGAGATCGTGGCGGTCGCACGGGACTATCTGGAGCAGCGGTGAGCTTATGGCAACGACGAAAGAGATCAAAAGCCGCATCGCGAGCGTCAAGGACACCCG
>CANQKY010000156.1 GCA_947624575.1 uncultured Clostridia bacterium | reverse complement strand
AACTGCATCGTGCTGGAAGGCATGACGGTTCAGCAGGAAGCGGATTACTTCAGACGCCAGAATGAAAACAAGCAGTCGCTCCGCATTGCGGACACCTTCAATGCCTCGGTGTGGGCCGAGGATGAGGAGAGCATGCAGATCAAGGAGATCATGGACAGGTATGGTTTTCGGCTGGGTAAGTCTGGACAGCCGATGTGTATCTGCGCCATCGGTGCGCTGCAATCCATCGTCCGGCAGTTTGGCCCTGATGCTTTGGAGAGAACGCTGGGTTGCATTGCGTTGACGTGGCCGCGCGATGCGACGATTCTGCGCCGCGAGATGCTGGCAGGGCTGGGTGAATTCTGGAAGCGGTACGCAGAGACGCTGACGCTCACACAGTTTGAAGCGCGGATGCGGGCAAGGTTTCCGATGGAACTGTATCAGGAACTGCGGCGCAGGACGCAGGGTAAGGCTGCGCCGGGCACAGCCTTCAGCAAGAGCATTCGCTTTACCGCCTGCGCGGTGTTGGTGGACGCCTACAACAAGGGCCTGCGGATGGGCTCCCGGAACCGGCTGAAGCTGGAGTGGGATCTGACGGAAGATGAGTGAGGAGGGCATAAGAACATGAAAAACCAGAAGATGGATGTAAAGAGTGTGCCGGTCAGCACGGTTCAGATCGCGGAGCGGATTCGGCAGGATGTCGGAAGCTTGGATGAACTGGCGCGGGATATTCAGGAGCATGGGCTTTTGAACCCGATCACGGTCATGGAACAGACGGGCGGCGGGTATGTGCTGATCGCCGGTCTTCGGCGGCTGAAGGCGGTGGAGCAGCTCGGTGATGCCAGTATCCGTGCGACGGTGATGTCGCCTATGGAAGCGGACGAGGCGCTGATGCTGGAGATCTCCGAGAACGAGCAGCGCAAGCAATTCACGACCGCCGAACGGCTGGCATTTGCGGAACGCATCAAGGCGGTTGAGACGGAAAAAGGAAAGCAGCGGCGTGCACGCAAGCCGAGACAAAGCAATGATTTTGAGGTGGCCGAACGGCCACCTCAAACGGAGAAAGAGACAGAGAAAGGTAAGGTACGCGATCTCGTTGCTTATAAAGCTGGTTTTAGTAGTACGACACAGATGCGCCGCGCACAGAAACTTGCGGAAACTCGGCCTGATCTGGTGGAAGCGGTTGATAAGGGAGAGCGCAGTATCTATGGCGCTTATGAGAAAATGCGTGAGGATGAGCGAAAAGCAGAAACATCCTCTGTGGAGAAGCAGGATTTCATTTGTGAGGAAACCGTAGACGTTCCGGCCTACGAACCGTATAGGCCCAGCGCAGAGCCAGCGCCGGGAAATGTGCGGACGCTTCAAGGCGCGGATCATGAACATCTTCTGACAAACCCCATCTACAGCCATCTGTATGAAAGCTATCTCGAAGCTGTGCGAGAGATCAATCTGGTACGGGGAGAAATGCGTACCCGGTGCGAAGGGTATGAGCGCCGCATTCGTGGATACAAGGAAAACATCCAGACAATGCAGCGGGAGCTTGCCCGGCTCCAGGAGGCGCGCCATGCTTGAAAAGGATGTCGTCGCCGGGATCAAGGCGTATTTGAAAACGCTGGGAGCAGACGTGTTCTTCTGGAAGGAACACGGCGGGCCCTACGGCGCTTCTGGGATACCCGACATCATCTGCTGCTACAAGGGTAGGTTTCTCGGTTTGGAAGTCAAGCTGCCCGGCGGTAGACTGACAGCCCTGCAAGAGTGTGCCATTGAGAAGATCAATGCGGCTGGAGGGATCGCCCGCAGGGTGGAGAGCGTGGAAGATGTACGAGCGATCATCCGACAGGCAGAATTGGAGCAAGTGAAAGCGTCTTGTACGGGGACGAAGACGGATGAAGCGGATCGGATTGACGACCCGCTGTTTTGATGCAGAAGGGAATGGGATGACCATGAATGAAAAGTGTTTTGCAAAGCGTAAGAACGGAGGCTGTGCAGCGGTGGCCTGCAACTGTCCCGGCTATACGGTCTGTGTATTCTATAAGCCGGTGTGGCGCTGGCAGAAGGATCAGGAAGCGCACGCTCGAATGCTGCGACGGCTGCCGGAGGAACGGCAGCTGAGTATTTCAGAGAAGTACTATCAGGGCAGGATGCCGTGGAGGGAAGCCCCGCAGGGGCTGACTAGCGAGAGCGAATCCGAAGGATACGCCGAGCGTAGCTGCGTGCCCACGAAGTGGAGCACGCAGCCGGCAAGGAGGGAGGGCGCGGAATGACGGCAAAAGAGTTTCTGAGGCAGGTGCGTTTTGTGGATCGCATGATCGACAGCAAGCTGCGTCAGGTGGAGCGGTTGCGGGACGAGGCAGGGCGGACGACGCAGCTCCTATCGGATATGCCGCGAGGCGGCGGCAGCCGAAACCATCTGGAGGACGTCATCACGAAAATCATTGATCTGGAAAACGAGATCAACCGAGACATCGACAGGCTGGTGGATTTGAAAACGGCGGCGCGGACAGCCATCAACGCGATTCAGGAGCCGGAGTACAGGTTGATTCTTGAACTGCGGTACCTGTGCTACAAGACCTGGCCGGAAATC
>CANQKY010000155.1 GCA_947624575.1 uncultured Clostridia bacterium | reverse complement strand
CAGATGATGAGGTCGCCTATGGAGATTCTGCCTATATAGGCATTGAAAAGCGCCCTGAAATCAAGGAAGACGAGCATCTGGCTGCCATCGATTACCGTATCGTTCGCAGGCCGAAAAGCCTGCCCAAAGTATCAGACAATGCAATAGATTGGGAACGGTTCATTGATCACCGAAAGGCATCCATTCGCTGTAAAGTAGAGCATGTCTTCAGGATTTTGAAGCGCCAGTTTGGGTACACCAAGACCGCATATCGCGGATTGGCCAAGAACGCGAACAGACTGTATGCGCTGTTTCTCAGCGCAAATCTGTACATGCTTGCACGAGCAGGGCGATCTCTTCAAAGGCATGAATTCGCCTGATAGGATATATTATGCCAATTTGGAGTGCTTGAGGGGACGAATTGAAAGAATCTGGCTTCCTCTAACAGCGTTTCATAACAAAGTTGTCCATCATGGAGAATTGTGAACAGTTAATCAGCGGTTCCTTAAGAAAAACTATGCCGAAACGCCGCAGCAGTATCGAAACGGCGTTCGCAAAAGAAGCGGCGGAAAGAGCGGGCAGGCATGATGAAGACGAAAAAGCTCTCGAGTCTGCTCGAGCTGTTTGTGACGGTCTGCATCCTGATCATGCTGATCAGCATCGCGGCGCTGAGCGGCATGTTTTGGACCCTGAGCAACACCAACGCGAGGGAACGCTGTTTGACGGATGTCCAGAATGTGAGAGACCGCGCAGAGGCCGCGATATCGGCGACCGTTTCGCAGCTGACCATGGTCGGATATTCCGAGGACATGATCGGATACATGAAAGCGGACCCGGGTCAGGCCTACGAACAGCAGGATTATGTGAGGACGACGTTTGAAAGCCTTCGTCTGCTCAACGAGCCGTTGCTGGATATCTACCTGTGCTTCGGGGATGGCCATGTATTGTACACGATATCGGCGGCGCAGGACAACCCGTACGGCAGCTATGACGTTTTCCTGAAGGCGTGCGATTACTTTGCGAAGGAGGCCGCCAGACAGACGGCCTTTTCGCCGTGCTGGCCCCTGTCAAACGGTGGAGACTACGCCTTTGCGATTCGGGTGCCCATCTATGACTTCGCAACTCGAAGCGAGCGCGGCTACCGGGTTGGGGAGATCATTGCGCTGTACTCCACCGCGCATCTGTGTCAGGCGCAGGAGGGATTCCCCGTTGAAGTGACGGATGCCCAGGGGCAGCGCATTTACAGCGACGGCGCCGTCGCGGGGCGCGAGGAGGCCGAGCCGGCCGCGCGCTTTTCTGCGGCGGGATATGAAATGATGAGCGCCGGGCTGGAGGAGATGGGCTGGCAATTTGAAGGCGGATATGAAAGCACAGGCGTCACGCACGAGTTTGCCATCCTGCTGCGCGGCATGCTGCTGGTCGCTGTGATCGCTTCTCTGGTGCTGACGTTGCTGAGCCTGATGATCTACAGGAGCATTCTCGATCCGGTGCGCAGTATGGCCCAGCAGATCGGCGACATCGAAAGCAGCAATACACGCATTGAGAGCGTTCCATCCCAGCGCAACGAGCTGATGGTGCTTACGGATGGAATCAACGGCATGCTCCTGCGCGTGAACAACCTGACCCAGCAGATCATCATGCACGAGCAGACCCTGGCGCGGGCGGAGCTCTCAAGGATGTCGGAAAAAATCCTGCTGCTGCAAAGCCAGATCAATCCGCATTTTCTCTACAACAATCTGGAATGCATCCGCGGCATGGTCGCGATGGGAAAATCGCAGGAAATTCTTAAAATGACCACCCGCATGGCGGCGATCTATCGCTACTGCGTGAAGGATGAGAGCCTTGCCACGCTGAAAGAGGAGCTGGACAACCTGCGGGATTATGCCGCCATCATCGATCTGCGCTATTTCAGCGCATACAGCCTGAGGATCGATGTGCCCGAGGCGCTGTTGGACCGCTGCGTTCCGCGTATGATCCTGCAGCCTCTGGCAGAAAACGCCGTGCTTCACGGCATGAAGGCCGGAAGGCGAACGAAGGGAACCGTCCGCGTGGCGGCCGCAAGCGAAGACGGCGTGCTGACGATCTCCTTTTCCGATAACGGGTGCGGCATCCCGCCGGAGCGAATGACGGAATTAAACGCGGAGTTTGAGCGCGCCAATGCATCCACGGCCATTGCCAGCAGCGGAAAAATCGGCCTGCACAACATCAACCTGCGGCTGAAGGTTCTCTTTGGCGAGGGCAGCGGCGTGAAACTGCTGCCCGAACCATCGGGAGGAACGGTCGTGGAGCTGCGAATTCAGGAAAAGACATGGGACGCGGGACCCGGAAAATGAACAAATGCGCTGAAAGCTGTCTAAAACCTGTGTACGATGAGGTTTGCGTATTCTTCAAAACGCCAATTTATCATTGGGTACGCTTTCGGAAAAATCAAGCAAAATAGCCTGTAGCCAAAAGAAACGACAAATGAAAACTGACAAAGATCTATAAAGGTGTGGGGACCGAAGGGTCCCTAGGGGCGAGCCGCCTGACGGCGGCGTTCCTAACGGAAAGCCCTTTGGTGGGGCGATGGGGCAGAGCCCCATGCCTGTTACGACAGCGAAAAACAGCTGCTCGTTTAGGACAACCCGCC
>CANQKY010000154.1 GCA_947624575.1 uncultured Clostridia bacterium | reverse complement strand
GCCTTTTTGCTTGGGCTTTCCGGGAGCTGGGCGGCTCGATTGCGCATGGCAGCAATTCCATCTGGGACAGATACTGTTCGCGCAAGGGTACGCTGACGCAAGGCCAGACGCTCAAACCCGGTACGGCGCTTTTTCGGACGAACGGCGACGACCAATATCACATCGGCCTGTACATCGGTAACGACACGGTGATCGAGGCAAAGGGTACGCTTTACGGCGTCACCACGAGCAAGGTCAAGACGTGGGACGAGTGGGCTGAACTAAAGGGCGTCGAGTACGAAGAGACGGTAGAGCCGCCCGTGGCGGGAAGGGATGGCGGCAAGGTCGTCATTGTTTCGCGGGGCGGTAAGGTGAATATCAGGCGCGGTAACGGCACGAACTTTTCATGCATCACGTCCGCTGCGCCGGGCAGGACGTTTGATTATGTCGCCACGGCAGCCAACGGCTGGCACGCGGTCGTGATCAAGAAACAGGTCGGATGGGTGTCCGGCCAGTACGCGAAAATCGGAGGATAACCGAACCTTCTTCATTCGGACAGGGCAGACCATTGCGACGGTCTGCCCCGTTCTTTTTTATCCTTTTTGCCGAGGATTGTGTCCTGATTTTTCAATTTCGTAAAAGTAAGTTATCCGTTTGTTATCCGTTAGTTATCCGTTCAATGGCCCCTAATGACTGGACAAAAAGGCCGCTTTGAGTGATAGATAGATCATCCCGATAAGAAAGCTACGACTTTATATCGGGAAAAAAGAAAGGAAAGGCAGGAAACACAATGGGAATCATCAGAGCAACGGCCTACCCGTCCGGGTACACAAACCCCGTGTATCTGGAGCGGGAAATGTCCAAGGTCATGGAGCAGGAGCGAATGGAGCGGGAACGGAAAGGAAAGCTCTATATGGCTTTCCGCATCGCGGGGCCGGAGTGGAGGAACACGGCGGCGCAGCGAGAAATCGCATATGCGCTTGGACGGGCCATGAACACGAAGCCGGTCTATGAGCGCGCCGTGCATGGAAGCGTATACGACCGAGGACTGTACAAGGTGGGCGGATGGAAGGTCAGCGTCGGGTATTTCGTCTGTACGAGCTTCTTCGAGCTGGAAGCGATGCCGCGCGTGTTGGAAACGCTGGGAGCGCTTGGCAATCAGGGGTATGCGCCGGACGGCGAGCTGACGATTTACTTTGCGCCGGAACGGTACGATGTGGACATGGTGTTCAATGCGTACACCATTCTGGAAGCCCGGCGGGAACTTGTTGAAATGGCGCTGGGGTTCGAGGATGAGGCGCAGCTTGTTGTGGGGACGGATTTGGCGTTCAGCATTCCGCTGGACGCTTTTTCATTGCCTGTCATCGAGGCATGCGCCTGCCTGCTCTATCAGGTCAGCGTCATGGCCGTCACGACGAAGAAAGCGCGGATGAAGCCCTGCGACATGAGCAATCCCAAGTATCAGATGCGTTCCTGGCTGCTGCGGTTAGGGTTTATCGGCGAGCAATTTGAACGGCCCCGGCAAACCCTTCTGGAACAGTTGGATGGCAACGCGGCGTTTTTCGACGATGCGGGCAAGCAGAAGGCGAAGGATAAGCGCAGGCGGCAAAAGGCCCTGACGCTGGCCTGAGAGGAGGAGCGGTATGGAACAGAAGAGAGTGGCGGCATACTGCCGGGTCAGCACCGTTGCGGAGCTGCAGGACAGCTCGTTTGAAACGCAGCGGGAAGCCTACATTCAGCTCATCGACAGCCGCGAAGACCTCGTGCTGGTGGACGTCTATGGCGATCATGGCAAATCGGGCACGACGATTAAGCACCGCACGGAATTCCAGCGGATGCTTCGTGACTGCGAGGCCGGAAAGATCGACATCATCATGACCAAGTCCATCTCGCGTTTTGCCCGAAATCTGCGGGACTGCCTGACGACCATTGACCGGCTCAAGGAGCTGGGAATCGCCGTAATCTTTGAAAAAGAAGGCATTAACACGATGGACAACAAGTCCGACCTGCTGCTGAACGTGCTGGCGGTGATTGCGGAGGAAGAGAGCGCCAGTATTGGACAGAACATCCGCTGGGCGCATGAACGGAGGAACGCTGCCGGTGACCCCTTCCACAAGCCGCCCTACGGGTACGGGCGAGATAAGAAGGCAAATCGCTGGTATATCCGGGAGAACGAGGCCAAGCGAGTGCGGTTCGCGTTTCAGTCGGCGGCAAAAGGCATGTGTTATCAGGAAATCATCAAGGGGCTGAACGCCATAGAGCGGGAAGAAGGGAAGGACTTTGTCTGGGGAAACAGCAGGCTCATGGCGGTGCTGACGCATGAGGCGTACATCGGGGATATCCTGACCAATAAGACCTATTGTCCCAACCATACCACGCAAGTGCGCAATCGCGGCGAGCGGGACCAGTATTACATCGAGGGTCACCATGAGCCGATTATCGACCGGGAGACGTTTGCACGTGTGCAGACGCTTGTGGAAAGGAAGCTGCTTTGGTCGGGAAGAAGGACGTTTACCCAGGAAGACCTGGACATTCTGAATAACATACAGCCCGTAGCTGACAACAGGCCAAACGGTGCGCAGCCCGCAGTTAACGACAGGCAAAACGAATCGCAGCCCGTTGCGGGGCAGCATTCGGGAAAGGAGTAAGCGAGTATGCCGTATGTAGAGAAGATTTTCA
>CANQKY010000153.1 GCA_947624575.1 uncultured Clostridia bacterium | reverse complement strand
CGCATCCGCGCGCCCGACGGACAGTACGTCTTTCGCGCCGTCCACACGACCGACTGGCACACGCCGGAGAAGCTCGAACACTGGCGCGCCGAATGGGCGAGGATGATCAACGAGCGCTTTGCGGAAAAGGGACTTGAATGCCGCGTCGATCATCGCTCCTATGCGCGTCAGGGCGTCGATCAGGTGCCGACCGTCCACGAGGGGCCGCGCGTGCGCAAGATGGAAGAACGCGGATTGCGCACCGACAAGGGCGACCAGAACCGCGCCATCCGCGCGGCGAACCGCCTGCTGCGCGAGCTGCAAAAGCGGATCGACGCGCTGACGGAGTGGCTCGGCCATCGGCTCGACGCGCCGGACAAACCGCAAAACCTCATCGAATTGCTCGTCGCGTATCAGAACGAGCGGCAGGCCGCCGCGTGGAGCACGAAGGGCAAGGTGCGCAACCTCAAGCAGTTCGCGGAGACGATCAACTATCTGACGCAGAACGAGCTGCTCACGATGGACGCGCTGGAAAGCAGCCTCGCATCCGTCTCCGAGCGCTACGCCGCGCTGACCCGCGGCCTGCAGATTGAAAATAATATCATAATAATTATGCGCAGGATTTACTCAAAAATAGGAGCTTTCATTTTATACACCGCAACATCAGCACCCTATGACCTGAAAAGACTAAGCGATTCTTAGATCACTGGAATTTAATCTGCCTTGTATTCGACATGCCTATATTGACAAATGAATCTAATATCGGCACTTTTTAAAGCAAATAAAGCATAAATATACCAATTTGGAAATTGCCTTTGTTACGCCTCTATGATAAAATAAAAGAGCATTTAATATGCTTGTAGTCTTCACGAAAGGTAATTGCGTAAGCCTTAAGAGAGAATAGGTCTTATAAGATTTCATGCCTATGAATCTTCAATAAGAACCGCTACCCGAAAAAATGAACGTTGAAAAGCCTATTGGAGCAGGAAGAAATCTCTAGAAAGCATGTACTTCTTATGAAAAAACTGTTTTTGTTTGCACTTGTTTTTGTCCTCAAAATTAGTTACGCTGTTGCGGAGGTAGAGTTTCATATCTACGATGGTGCTTCAACGCGCGCGGTAATGAATGGATTTCGTACTGAGAAACTAGGCGAATACTCTATTGTTTATGCCTTATCAGAAGAAGTCACAGAAGAAGCGCTAAATGACTGGTATTATAACTTCGTTTCTGTTAACGACTATAACTGGTGTATGATTCTTTATCTGGATTCAGATGAGCCGTTTGGCGTGTATAGTAGTAATGGACTTGTTCAAAAGAACATTGGATTTGATAAAGACGAATATAACGACTACTCGCTAGGAGACATGACTGCCGATACGATCACATATTACCCCGGTGATGATGGAACGCTCAAAATGCTTGATTTTGATTAATTATAGAGTAAAATGATGCTCGATCGCCTACAAATCATTAGGGAAAGCAGAGATAATAAGATAAACCTGACGTTGAGAAGCGTCAGGTTTCATTCTATGGTGACAGAATTGACGGCGGTTTCGGTCAATGGCTAGAGTTGCTCGTTCTGTATTTCTCGCGTATTGCTTTAATACATGAATAGTCCGATGGCATATGTGCTAGGCGCGTGCCTGCGTTTCCGCTTTTGCAGAAATCTAAACCACTCACTCTATCACATAATAATCAGGATTGCTGAGATTATAGTTCATAAGACTTTTGCGGAGTTTCATGCAGCATGGCCTAAACATTGCCAAGGTCAGAGCGCCGGATAGAATACTACCAGCTAACGGAATTGCAGACGCTACTGTGTCAGCAAAAATCTGTTTTGTCATCCTAATTCCAATCTTGCCCGCTATCTGCTTTATGATTGGATAAATAGTTGCCTTTGTCAAAGCTTTTTGTGGTAGCTTTTTTGCTACATTTTTAGCGATGACTTCAGCTAGTTTTTTTAAAGTCGAGGATGCACCTTGGACTCCAAACATAACCCCGAGGAATATCATGATAAAATTCATTGTTTCAGCATCTATATTATCCTCATTAAGCTCAAATTCCTTAAAACCATAAAGATAAGCAAGTTGCTGAACAACTCTCAAAATAAAAGCAAAATAGGTAGTTATATCTACTGCCGCTGCTCCGGCAGCAACAACAGGTACGCTCGAACTAGGCAAACTAGCTGCAACGGATGCAGCAGTAGCTTTTGTCGTTTCATAGTTGATGACCTGAAGAGAAATTTTGTTGATGCAATCCCTCGGGATTCCAGCGTTCGCAGGATTGAAATCAATTGCATCCTGAACCACAGAATCAGGATAATACTTAATTAATTCCTTCTTGAGGAATTGATCTCGATGAATCTTAACCCCCGGCGTTTTCATCGCCAGTATTAAAACTTTCTCGAAAGTGAGATCATGATTTTCAGATTTTACAATATCTGCCATGCGATTCACTCCTTAGTTGTGTCATATGTGTATACAGACGTTTCCATGCTTGTACGTTCGTTATGGTTCTTTTTATACTAAACTCAAATAAAAGCATATCAACAACTTTCAGTTCATTCGCCCCGAAGGGTTCCTAGGGGCGAGCCGCCTGACGGCGGCGCAAGCTAACGGAAAGCCCCTAGGCGGCACCGGAGCCCGCCGCCGCCAGTGGCGGAAATCAGGCGGGCGGAGCGTGGGGAATCGC
>CANQKY010000152.1 GCA_947624575.1 uncultured Clostridia bacterium | reverse complement strand
CGATCGGCACCATTCCGGCGGCGACCACCGCCAATGTCAATCTGCTGGCGCGGATCATCTCGGCGGAAGCGCGGGGGGAGAGCTACACCGGACAGGTTGCGGTTGGCGCGGTGATCCTAAACCGGATCGAGCACCCCTCCTTCCCCGATACGCTGGCGGGCGTGATCTATCAGGACGGCGCCTTTACCGCCATCGTGGACGGGCAGTTCCACCAGACGGTGACCGATTCCGCCTACCGCGCCGCGCGAGACGCGCTGAGCGGCTGGGACCCCTCGGGCGGCGCGATCTATTATTACAATCCCGCCAAGACCTCCAACGCGTGGATTCGCTCCCGCCCGATCATCACCCGCATCGGCAGTCATGTGTTCTGCTCATAAAAACGCGGCTCTCAGATGAGAGCCGCGTTTTATTTGCGGTCGAACGTAATTTCTCCGTGCTTTGCTTCATACTTTTCAATCTCATCACGGATCAAAATCAAAATCTCACTGTTTGCGCTCCGCCCCTCATAGGCGGCAACAACATGCAGCTTATCCAGCATACGGTCGTCAATCCGAATCGATAAACTTTTGATTGCCATTCATATAACCCCATTACATTGTTATAATGTGTTTATTTTATATCTATTATGTGTTATAATAGGGGAGACAAACGCAAAATGTATCTAAAATATATCCATAAAAGCGATGTGTGCGCCGCATAAAAATGGGTGCGCCTAAAGCGCACCCACCGGTTTATCGAAAAAGCAATCTGTATCGGTTCAACGCACAACGCTTTTCACCACCACACAGTATCAAAAGAACACCGGCGGAAGGTTTTCTGTGCTGAACTGTGCTTTGTTCCGATTTAGCACCACGCCGCATACAGGCACGCTTCCGGTTTTCGCCGAGATTCCAGCAACCGAACGTTTTTCTAAAGGGAGCCAAGAGGGGAAAATCTTTTTCTGAAAAAGACTTTCCCCTCTTGTGGGTCGTTACCGAGCTTTCTGCTTTCACAAAGAAAGAGCGTCTGCTGAAAGACGGCGATTTACAGAAAGCAAGTTTTTTGAATCCCACCACCGCGCAAGCGCGGTCCCCCTCCCTTTAACAAGGGAGGTTTTGACAACAGCATTTGGCTTGGTGGAAGAATTTCACAAGGGAGGTCTTGACAAAGACAGCAGTTTAGAGGTGCGATTCCCGCCTCGCTGTTTCGCCCGCAGGGCGCGCTTCGGCAAGAGCGCCCTTTGACAAGGGAGGTCTTGACAAAGTAGAAAAAAAGCCGATGCGTTTGCATCGGCTTAGTTTGTCGAAAGAGCAACAACAAAAATTTTGAATCCGTCACGAAGGCGGACATGTGCCGCCGTAGTGACACCCTGAGAGAAAACCGGTGCAGGCGGTGTCAGAATTGGCGCAAGCCAAACCGGTTTTCGACGAAAAGGGGGAATCGGGGGAAAAACACAGAGCTAGACGAGCTTGAGCGAGTGAAGCGATTGTGTTTGTCCCTCGAAAGCGTGGCGAAAATCGCCACGCTTATTAGTAGTTTGTGTCGATCTCGCCGCCGGAAAGGAGGGTGGCAAGGTCGTTTTTGATCTTCTGCACCGTGGTCGCGTAGGCGACAAAGTCGTCCCTGCCGTTGACCCGAATCGAGTACCGTCGATCGGTCATCGGAACAAGCTCGACCAGATCGTCCGCCTTACTGTGATCCCGATACCGATACCGAATCCCCACCTCCGGTGTGCCGGTGACTTCCGTGTCGTTTAGCTCCACCGCTTCCAGGCTGATCAGCACCATATAATACTTCTGGAAATTTTCGGTTTCAATCTGCTGCCCGTTATACTGAATCTTCAGATCGGTGGCGGCGGTGTTCTCGTCTCCGATCAGGTCAAAGACATAGTCCTGCCCGTCCGCCGTCACGATCACCTGCTCCACCGTGGTGATGACCGGATTGAACAGCAGTGTGGACATCAGTTCCTCTGTAGTGACGGTGATCCACGGTATCATGGCGTCCGCCATCTCATACACCAGATCGGTCTTGTCGGTCATCATATAATACCCGCTATCGTCCGGCAATCTGCCGCCAAAGGTCATGCGGGTGGTTTCGCCGTCCAGCCGAATCTCAAGCCGCATCGCGGGGGCATCAAGCCCATATGCCGCCTTTTCCTCCGGTGTGGAAGCGATCCCC
This sequence comes from uncultured Clostridia bacterium, assembly GCA_947624575.1. Taxonomy (GTDB): domain Bacteria; phylum Bacillota; class Clostridia; order Oscillospirales; family Ruminococcaceae; genus CANQKG01. The sequence continues at coordinate 561 of CANQKY010000152.1, read as the reverse complement.
GCGATCTTGCTTGCCGCCATGCCGATCGTCTCATCGAGATAGGTTGCCTTCTGCTCGTACCCCACATCGATCACCACCGGTGAGGTGATGGTGTACCCCGACACCGTAAGCCCCTCGGCATTTTCCTCGCTGGGCTGTATCACGATCGGCTTGGGTAAGTCGGGACGCTCGATTTTCAGATACTCCAGCGTCGGCGTTGTGGTTTCCGCCTCGCCGTTTTCACCCGTCGAAGTCTCGCTCCCCTTGGTGAGCGAACGGCTGATATAGGAAAACCGATCCTGGGTGAGATAACCGGCGGTCGTGCTGTCAAAGAGATAGACGGCATCGCTGTCGCCCGTCTTGCCGTAATAGCTGACGCCGTCCGGCGAGAGGTCGCCGAGATAAACCGTTTTCTCGCCGCCGTCGGTGAGCTTACTCCGTGCGGTCGCCTGCGGCGCGGCAAGCCCGTACTTCTCCCCCCGGTCATAATAAATCTCCGAGCAGGGGCCGCAGGGGCCGGAGCCGTGCTCCCAGAAGTTGTCCGCCTTGCCAAATCGGAAGATCCGCTCCGCGGGGATACCG
>CANQKY010000151.1 GCA_947624575.1 uncultured Clostridia bacterium | reverse complement strand
TTGTACCTTTTTTATCCCGTATATTCTTTTCGGCTCACGACACTTTTCCTATTGACTTTTTATTTGCAGGCTTTCTTGAACAGATCACCCGTCTCACCGCCGTTTTTCTTCCTAGAAGACCGCTCCGACGATCAACGGCATCCATGTCGCCGTCAGAATCGAAAGAATCAGGCAGGGAATCGTCCCAACCGCCAGCAGGTCGCCTCCGCCATAGTATCCGCTCCCATAAGTGATCAGGTAAATGGGCTCCGTATAGGCAACCAGCAGTGCGGACGCCGTCCAGAATGCAAGCATGAAAAGCAAGCATTCGACGGAAACGTTCAGAGAAAACGACGCCTCGATGAGCATGGGCGCCAGCAGGGCGACAACCGCGGTCGTCGTAGGCACAAAAGAACGAATCAGACAAACCGTGATCGAGAGAACGATGAGCGCAACCGTCACCGGGCAGCCGCAGACACGACGCAAAACGGCGGCTGAAACGATGTTCATCAGGCCGGTTCTAGCGATTCCCGTCATCAACACGCTCACGGTGCCCATCGTCAGTACAAGATCCCAATTGACCCCGTTTGAAAACTGTTCCCAATTGAGCAAATCTACGCCGGGAAGGAACATGACAAACAACCCGATTACCGCGATCATCGTCGTGTCGAGCGCGTCAGTCCAGCCGCTTAAGAACCAGAGCAGGATGGTTGCAGAGACAATCACCGCCGTCAAACCGTCGTTTCGGCTCAATTCCCCATGTGCCATGGAGGCGGAGTTGCCATTGAAGGCTTCGGGCGGGATAAAAAGCACCAGAGACACTGTGAATATCCCTACGGCCAATAAGCCCACCGGAAAGCCGACGGCGCACCATTTTCCGAAACTGACGGATACGCCGTGGCTCTTCAGAATATCGATGAGCAGTATGTTGGCCGGTGTGCCTGCGGGAGGCATAAATCCCCCCATTCCGGCGCAAGCGGGGATGGCGATCATCAGGCATTTCCCCAGATTGCTCTCTCCGGGTTTGATTCCCTGATCCTTCAGCATCGGCAACACGATCCTATAGAAGAGCGCGCAGGTCGCCAGGCTTGACATAAACGCAGAGCAGATCGAGACAAGAAAACCGATCCCGAGGACCATCTTCTTTGAGCTTGCGTTTGCGGCGCGAACGACGGTCCTCGTCAGAAGACGGGGAATTCCGGACCTTCCGACCGCGATTGTGATTCCCGACGAAGCCATAATGAACAGCGATGTGTTCACGCTCATGCCGGCAATCGCCTCGTCGAAGGGCAGGATACGCTCTATGCCGAGGACGCAGATCATGAACATCGTGGTGATCGACATGGGGAATGCTTCCGTGATCCACAGCGCCAAAGCAGAAAGAAGCAGGCAAGCGCCTCTGACGGACTCTTTTGCCGGGATCTGCGTGAACCCGATTCCGACGCTCATGATGATCAGGGCCGCCGGTATGAGAAGCTTTCGTCTTGATGCTCTCTCCACGATGTATAACACTCCCCACTGTGTGCAATTCCGAGGGGTTTATATCGAATCCTGCCTGACATGCGTCTTGACAAAGGGAAGGATGCGGTCTAGAAACATGACGGTCGCGTCATGATCGCCCGTCTCGTCATAAATGAACGTCGCCTCTCTGTTCCTTTGGGAAACGATCTCGTCAAACGCTTGCGTGGAGGCCGGCTCGATGATGTCGTCACGCATTCCCTGGTAGACGAGCATCGGTATGCTTTCAAAGCTCTCCAAATGCTTGGTCGGATTGTTCTCCTGGCAATAATCCCGATAGGTCGTTTCGTCCCATGCAGGCGGCTGCTGCTTTCCGTTTAAGACAGCCCCCATATCCTCCAGCTTCGTAAAATCTGCAGACGCGCTGCATACAACCACCGCCGACGGCATTTTGTTTCCATAGGCAATATGATGCCAGATTGCGCTCCCGCCCATAGAGTGCCCGTATAGGATAAACTGGCCGCTGTCGGCATACGGACTTAAACGATAGTATTCCAGGAGCAATTCAATGTCCTGCGACGCAAGGACGGCCGCTTCTATGGATTCGACCGCTTCAGGCGTCGCTCGCTCTCCGTAGCCGTACAGGTCAAAAAGGACGCAAAAGAATCCCGCTTGAGCGTAGAGGAGCGCTTCGTCCAGAAATTGCTCCTTGCTCCCCTCGTGCTCATGAAGCAATATCATCATCGGCAATAATTTCGCTTCTTTGGGGTACAGTTCATAAACCGGAATAGCATCTATCCTTTTGTGACAAACAACCGTATCTTCATCCGACGCGCTGATCTTTCGCGACGCTTCCGTGTGCGGCAAAAACGTAGCGCTGTGAATGGAATCGTCGGACGCCGCCCATTCTTGACGCTCGGCAGGTTCCTGCGTTTTCCCCTGCGTATTCTCTGATGAACATCCCGATAAAAGCAGGGATGCGGCAAGCGGACACGAAAGCAGACAAAGCTTTTTCATATCTCACTCTCCAGACAGGGTCGAACTTGCCATACCAAATATCTCCATCAGCGTTTTCTTTGATGGAATACCGTCCTGAGGCAATTCATGCTCCGACTGAAACCGGCGCACAGCCTCGGACGTCTTTTCATCGTAGATCATCGTGTCTTCCCCTTGCCCGAGATAGCCAAGGCGTATCAGCCGCATCTGCAATCGCTTAACCGCCTGCTTATCCGTGTGGTTGACGGCGAAGGACTTTGTCAGCCATTTGCGCAGGACTTTTAAGGAACCGCTGATTTAATCACAATTTGCACGACAACGAAAAGCTGGTATAATAAGGGTATCAAGAAAAGGCG
>CANQKY010000150.1 GCA_947624575.1 uncultured Clostridia bacterium | reverse complement strand
TGTTCCCGGTTTCGGCGTCCTGTTTCACGAGCTTGATACGGTAGAGGATGGGGCGGTCGCTGAGCGACATGACGGGCGGGTTGACGAGGTTCTCCGTGCCGTTAATGAAGAAATCAATGGGCGCTTTGATCTCATAGCCCGCTTCGCTCTTTGTCTGCCGGAGCGTATAGACGCCATACGGCAGAGGCTTGGTCATGGCGTAGCCGTTTTTGTCCGTGACGAGGTGATCGCGCTCAAATTCCCGCGCGTCCTCATATGACCCGGCCTTCTTGAGATACACGTCAAATTCAGCGCCAGCTTCCGGCGTTTCCAGCCGTCCGTCTCCCACCTCGCCTTGGTCGGTTCCCAGCGTTTTCACGATGGCCTTTGCGCCCAGCTTGATCTCGTTGGTCTTGACGCCTTCATAGGTCACGACGGCTTCTGCGGATTGCTCGGCTGCATCGCGGGCGTCCACAAAAATATGTTCGCTGCTTGGCTGATAGCCGGTGGGCGGCGACAGCTCCACGACCTCATACAGCCCGGGCCACAGCTCATCCGTTGTGACGCTGGCCGCATCGCCCTCGGTTTTGAGCGATTCCACAACAACCGCACCCTTTGTGAACACAACGTTGCCCTGTCTGTCCAGAATGTCTTCTCCGGCCAGCACTTGAAACTCCGCGCCGGACAGCACGCCGTCGCCGCGCGTCGAAGTGTTGCCGCTGTCCCCGGCGTATTCGTCCGCATCGCGTTTGAGCAAGCGCAATTTAACCGTTACGTGTCGGTTGGTCGCCTCAAGCTCTGTAATTTCATCCGAACGGACAGACGCTTCCATCTCGATCTCTTCAAACAGATAGCCGGGCGTTGCGCCGTGCTCTCGCACAAGATATTTGCCCTTACGCAGAGGCTCGGAGGTCGCTACACCGTCCGCGCCGGTGGTCATGGTTCCGGCAAGACCCTCGCCGTACTGGTCATAATAGATGTCGAACTGCACGCCCTCGATGGGGTTGCCGTTCTGTCGGTCTGTTTTTTTCAGGCGCAGCCAGCCCGCTGTCGGTTCGTTCTCCACCTCAATCTCATAGGTTTGCATGTTGTCATCTTTGATAAAAACCTCGGTGGAAAAATGCTGATCGACGAAATGTTCCGGCACCGTTGTTTCCGTCACGCGGTACTTGCCGTAGGTCAGGAGCGGCGTTTCAGCGATGCCGTCAGCGCCTGTCGTCACGACAGCAACCGTTTCGCCGTCGCCTGCGCCCTTATGCGATGGCAAGCCGCTGATGCGCGTGACCGTGAACTCCGTGCCAGCAAGAGCCTCTTTCGTAAGCTGATCTTTCTTTGTGATGCGAATTTTACCTTGAATCGGCTGGTTGCTGATGCGAAGCACCGTCGTCTCATCCGACTTTACAACGGTCTCTTCTGTGATCAACTCTGCGACATAACCTTCGGGATTGGCATGTTCTTTGACGATGTATCTGCCTTTACGCAGAGGGCCGGAGGTCGCTACACCGTCCGCGTCGGTTGTCATGGTTCCGGCAAGGCCCTCGCCGTACTGGTCATAGTAAATGTCGAACTGCACGCCCTCGATGGGGTTGCCATTCTGTCGGTCTGTTTTTGTCAGGCGCAGCCAGCCCGCTGTCGGTTCGTTCTCCACCTCGATTTCATAGGTTTGCATGTTATCATCTTTGATAAAAACCTCGGTGGAAAAATGCTGATCGACGAAATGTTCCGGCACCTTTGTTTCCGTCACGCGGTACTTGCCATAGGTCAGGAGCGGTGTTTCAGCGATGCCGTCCGCGCCCGTCGTCACGACGGCAACGGTTTCGCCGACACCCGCTCCTTTATGCGAGGGCAAGCCGCTGATGCGGGTGATCGTAAACTCCACGCCCGCGAGCACTTCCCGCGTGAGCTGATCCTTTTTTACAATGCGGATTCTGCCTTGAATCGGCTGATTATCCGCATGAAGCACGGTCGTCTCGCCCGGATTAACGACGGCATCCTGTGTGACCAGCTCCGCGACATAACCTTCTGGATCGGCATGCTCCTTTATAAGATATTTGCCTTTACGCAGAGGGCCGGAGATTGCCGTGCCATCCGCCCCCGTGGTCATCGTCCCGGCCAAATCGCCGCCGTTTTCGTCGCCAAAGAAGATGTCAAACTGCACGCCCTCGATAGGCGTCTGGTCGAGACGGTCTGTTTTGGTCAGCCGGATATAGCCCATGAGCGGCTCATTTTCGACGGAAAACGTGTATGTCTTGCCGTCCTCAAAGGCGTCGATCTCCTGCGAGAAATGGCTGCTGACGTAGTTTTCGGGAGCTGCGGTTTCCTCGACGCGGTATCTGCCGTAACCCAGCCAGTCCGTCTTCGCCGTGCCGTCCGGGCCGGTCGTGAGCGTGGCGACCGTTTGGACGCCGCCCGTATACCCGGCAGGCCCGGAAAGACGGGTGACCGTGAACTCCGCGCCTGCGAGCGGCGCATGCGAAATCTGATCCGTCTTGACGATTTTGATCTTCGCCGTCTTCTCGTCATTCCTGAAAGTCAAATTACTCGTCTGTCCCGCCGTGACGGTCGCGCCCTGCGTGTCCGGCACAGCGACGCGATAACCCTCTGGCGCGCCCTTTTCCTTCACCGTGTAGCTGCCGGGATCGAGGTCGGAAAAGGTCACAACGCCGCCCGCGCCGGTGGTCTGCGTCTGAAGTGAATCGCCGCTACCAGACAAAAGCTCAAACGTCGCGCCGGGGAGGAGCGCGCCGCCGGCGCTTTGTTTGGTCACGTTAATTGAGCCGCTCGGCGTTTCCAGTTTCATACTGCCCGCGCCGCC
>CANQKY010000149.1 GCA_947624575.1 uncultured Clostridia bacterium | reverse complement strand
GTCGGCGCGCTTTTCGGCTTGTGGTTCCAGAGCATGTTTATCGGATTCACAATGTGGGCGCTCACCATCTGCATCTTTATTATCGTCTACGGCAGGATGGTTGAAATCTACCTTGTCACGTCCGTCGCCCCTATCCCGATGGCCACGATGGCCAACCGCGAATGGGGGCAGATGGGTCAGAACTATCTCCGTTCCCTGTTCGCTCTTGGTTTCCAGGCGTTCCTGATTATCGTGTGCGTGGCGATTTATGCCGTCCTGATAAAAAATATCGCCTTGCAGGCGGATGTGACGAAAGCGATCTGGACGTGCATGGGCTACACCGTTTTGCTTTGCTTTACGCTATTCAAGACGAGCAGCTTGGCAAAAGGGATTTTCAATGCCCACTAAAAACGTAAGTTGAACGAGTTTCTTCCTATTTATTATACTGAAAGGAGCGATTCATTGCCCTACGTTACCGTTCCCAAAGACCTGTCAGCCGTCAAGCCGAAAATCTTTCTCGGCCTGACGAAAAGGCAGATCATCTGTTTCGGCAGCGGAATGCTTGCGGGTATTCCGCTTTTCTTTTTGCTCAAACCGTATATCGGGACAAGCTTTGCGTCCCTCATTATGATCGCCGTCATGATGCCGTTTTTCATGTTTGCGCTGGTACAGAAGAACGGCGAGCCGCTTGAGGCGCTCATCGGGCATTTCATCCGAAGCCGGTTTCTTAGACCGAAGCAGCGGCCTTATGAGACAAACAACTACTACGATGCCCTCGAACGACAGGGCAAACTCAGAAAAGAGGTGAAGCAAATCACTCATGGAAAACGCAAGCTGACCCGCGCGGACAAAAAGCTCATCCGTGAAAAAATCGAGCAGGCGCGCGGTGACGGCAAGCGTATTTCCGCACAGCAAACCATCCCATACCTGCGCATGTACCCGGACGGAGTCTGCCGCGTAACGCATTCATATTATTCTAAAACCATCCAGTTTGAAGACGCCAATTATCAGTTGGCACATAATGAAGACAAGGAAACCTTCTTTGCTGGCTGGAGCGACTTCATCAACTACTTCGACAGTTCTTTGTCCATCCAGTTTCTGTTCCCCACGCTGCCTGTTGGGAAAGAAGACGCAGAACAGAATCTCACCTTTCCTGTGCGCGAGGATTTGGACCCTCGGCTGCAAGAGGAGTTTTCCGACTTTATTCGGAGTCAGGCGGCTAAGGGTGATCGCGGGCTGAAAAGACCAAAGTATCTCACGTTCGGTATTGAAGCAGACAGCGTTCGCGCAGCGAAGCAGCGATTGGATCGCATCGAGACAGAGCTGATTTTGGGTTTCAAGCGGCTGGGGGTTAAGGCCTTTGCATTGAATGGTAAGGAACGCCTTGAATTGATGCACAGCATGCTGCACATGGACACGCTCGAGCCTTTCCGCTTTGAATGGGACTGGCTTGTCCGATCCGGCTTGACAACGCAGGACTTCATTGCGCCCAGCTCGTTTGATTTCAGCGATGGCCGCTCTTTCCGTATTGGCGACCAATACTGTTCGGCGTCCGTGCTCCAAATCCTCGCTTCCGAACTTAACGACCGTTCGCTCACAGGATTTCTTGATATGGAGAGCAGCCAGCTCCTCTCCATGCACGTCAAGGCCGTTGACCAGACCGATGCGATCCGCCAGATCAAACATACGATCACAGAACTTGACAGGACGAAAATTGAAGAGCAGAAACGGGCTGTAAAAGCTGGATATGACATGGATATTCTCCCCAGCGATCTTGCCACCTACGGCAATGATGCGAAGGAGCTTTTACAGAATCTGCAAAGCCGGAACGAGCGAATGTTCCTCGTCACGTTCCTGGTCGTGAATACCGGCAGCACAAAACGCCAGCTCAAGAACAATGTTATGCAGGCGCGCAGCATTGCGCAGGCCATGAACTGTACCCTGATGCGCCTTGATTTCCAGCAGGAAAACGCGCTCGTCTCCTGCCTGCCTCTGGGTGTCAACCGCATCAACATTCGCCGAGGTCTCACAACTTCCTCCGCAGCGATATTCATTCCGTTCACCACGCAAGAACTCTTTCAGCACGGTTTGGAAGCGTTATTCTATGGAAACAACGCGCTCTCCAACAACATCATCATGGTGGATCGCAAAAAAACGAGCAACCCCAACGGTCTTATCCTTGGCACACCGGGCAGCGGCAAATCGTTCATGGCCAAGCTGGAAATGTATTGCGTCTACATTCTGACGAAGGATCACATGCTCATCTGCGACCCCGAATCCGAATACGCGCCGCTGGTTGCCAGCTTGAACGGGCAGATTGTGCGTATCTCGCCGACCAGCGCGGATTTTATCAACCCGCTCGGTCTCAATCTCGACTACTCGGACGAGGAAAACCCGCTATCGCTTAAATCCGATTTCGTTCTCTCGCTTTGTGAGCTTATCGTCGGGGGTAAGGATGGATTAAAGCCCAAGGAAAAGACGATCATTGACCGGTGTGTCCGTCTCGTCTACAAAGACTACCTCGCCGATCCGCGCCCGGAGAACATGCCAATTCTCGAGGATCTCTACAATGTGCTGCGCGCGCAGGAGGAGCGGGAAGCGCAGGATGTCGCCACCGCGCTGGAAATCTATGTTTCCGGTTCGTTGAATGTGTTCAATCACAGGACGAACGTAGATATTCACAACCGTGTCGTTTGTTACGACATCACGGAATTGGGCAAGCAGCTTAAAACGCTGGGTATGCTGATTGTTCAGGATCAGGTCTGGAACAGGGTCACCTCCAACCGCGCGAAGAAACAGTCTACCCGCTATTACATCGACGAAATGCACTTGCTTCTCAAAGAGGAGCAAACAGCAGCGTATACGGTTGAAATTTGGAAGCGGTTTCGCAAATGGGGTGG
>CANQKY010000148.1 GCA_947624575.1 uncultured Clostridia bacterium | reverse complement strand
CATCTTGGCGTTGAACATACGCATCTTGACGGCATTGTGATGATCTGCACCTCTGCGGTTGCCGACGCCAAGATGCGTATGTTCAACGCCGACGGCAGCGAGGGGAAAATGTGCGGCAACGCGATCCGCTGTGTGGGTAAATACCTTTACGAGCATGGCATCGTCCCCAAAACGGTGATGACCATCGAAACTCTGTCGGGAATCAAGACCCTCCGCCTGACGGTGGAAAACGGCAAAGTCCGGCTGGTAGAGGTGGAAATGGGAAGGGCGATTCTGACCGCCCGTCACATTCCGGTGATCTGCGATACCGATACCATGATCGCCGCACCTCTCACGGTGGACGGCAAAACCTATACCGTCACCTGCGTGTCGATGGGCAATCCCCATTGCGTGCTGTTCGGGGACGACCCCGATCTGCTCGATCTGCCCGCGATCGGGCCGAAATTTGAGTGCCACCCTGCTTTTCCCGAACGGATCAACACCGAATTTATCGAAGTGATCGACCCGCACCATCTGAAAATGCGGGTGTGGGAGCGGGGCAGCGGCGAGACCTTCGCCTGCGGCACCGGCGCCTGTGCGGCGGCGGTGGCGGCGGTGGAAAACGGATACTGCAAAAAAGGCGAGACGATCACCGTCCACCTGCGTGGCGGCGATCTGATGATCTGCTATACCGACCAGAATGTGACCATGACCGGTCCTGCCGAGGTGGCGTTTACCGGTCAGGTGGAAGTGGAATAAAGGAGGGCGACAGGCATGACAAAGTACATCTTCGTGACCGGCGGCGTTGTATCCGGACTGGGGAAGGGCATCACCGCCGCATCGCTGGGACGGCTGTTAAAAAGCCGCGGACTGCGGATTGCGGCGCAGAAGCTGGACCCCTACATCAATGTGGACCCCGGCACCATGAGCCCCTATCAGCACGGCGAGGTCTATGTGACCGACGACGGCGCCGAAACCGATTTGGATCTCGGTCACTATGAGCGGTTCATCGACGAGGACCTCAACAAATACTCCAACCTGACCACCGGCAAGGTCTACTGGAATGTGCTGACCAAGGAGCGCAACGGCGAGTATCTGGGCGAAACGGTGCAGGTCATTCCCCATGTCACCAACGAGATCAAGAATTTCATCTACTCGGTCGGCAAGAAAAACAAAGCCGACATCGTGATCACCGAGATCGGCGGCACCACCGGCGACATCGAAAGCCAGCCCTTTCTGGAAGCGATCCGTCAGGTGTCGCATGAGGTGGGACGGGATAACTGCCTGTTTATCCATGTCACACTGGTGCCCTACATCAAAAGCTCGGGCGAGCATAAGTCCAAGCCGACCCAGCACTCGGTCAAGGAATTGCAGTCCTTCGGCATCATGCCGGACATCATCATTGCCCGCTGTGATGAATCGATCGACGAGACGATCCGGCGGAAGATCGCGCTGTTTTGCAATGTGAAGCCGGACTGCGTGATTGAAAATCTCACCCTGCCGGTGCTGTACGAAGCGCCGATGATGCTGGAGCGAAACGGCTTGGCGGACATCGTCTGTCGAGAGCTTGCGATCGAGCAGAGCGGTCCCGACCTGTCCGAATGGAAAGCCATGCTGTCACGGATCGCGGCGCGGGACAAGTCCATTCGGATCGCGCTGATCGGGAAATATGTGCAATTGCATGACGCTTACCTGTCGGTAGCGGAGGCGCTGCGGCACGGCGGGTTCGAGCTTTCGACCATGGTCAATATCGACTGGGTGGATTCGGAGCAGCTCAATCCCGACAATGTGGCAGGGCGGCTGTCTAAAGCGGACGGGATCATCGTGCCGGGCGGCTTTGGCGACCGCGGCATCGAGGGAATGATCGCCGCGGCGACCTATGCCAGAGAAAATGGCGTGCCCTATTTTGGCATCTGTCTCGGCGTGCAGATCGCGGTGATCGAATACGCCCGCAAGGTGCTGGGCTGGCATGACGCCAATTCGGTGGAATTTGATAAGGAAACTACCCACCCGGTAGTCGCCTTCATGGCGGATCAGACCGAGGAGATGCCCAAAGGCGGCACCATGCGGCTGGGTGCATATCCCTGCAAGATCGCGCCCGACACCATCATGGCATACGCCTACGGCAAAGAGGAGATCGCCGAGCGGCACCGCCACCGGCTGGAATTTAACAACGATTTCCGGCAGGCGCTTTGCGACGGCGGGCTGGTCATCTCCGGCACCTCGCCGGACGGCAAGCTGGTGGAAGCGGTGGAGCTGCCCTCTCACCCCTATTACATCGGCGTGCAGTACCACCCCGAATTTAAAAGCCGTCCGAACCGCGCTCACCCGCTTTTCCGCACCTTTATCGAAGCTGCCGTCAAGCGCGCTTATCCGACCAAATAGGAGGAACTCCATATGAAGCTCAATCTCAATTATCAAAATGTCAAGGACAGCTATCTGTTTTCCACCATTGCCAAGAAGGTGTCCGCTTACAGCGAGGCGCACCCCGATAAAAAGGTCATTCGGCTGGGGATCGGTGACGTGACCCTCCCGCTTTGTCCGGCGGTGATCGACGCCCTCCACGCGGCGACCGAGGAAATGTCCCACAAGGAGAGCTTTCACGGCTACGGTCCGGAGCAGGGGTACGACTTTTTGCGGGACGCCATTCGCACCTACTATGCCGGTTACGGCGTGACCCTCGACGCGGACGAAATTTTCGTCTCCGACGGTGCGAAAAGCGACGTGGGGAATATCCTCGACCTCTTTGCGACCGACAACACCGTGCTGGTGCCCGATCCGGTCTATCCGGTCTATGTGGACACCAACATCATGGCGGGCAGAAAAATCCTCTACATGAACGCGAATGCCGAAAACGGCTTTCTGCCGATGCCGGACAGCGCGGTAGACGCGGACATCATCTATCTCTGCTCCCCCAATAACCCGACCGGCGCCGTTTACGACCGGCAACAGCTTGCC
>CANQKY010000147.1 GCA_947624575.1 uncultured Clostridia bacterium | reverse complement strand
GCGTGAGCGCGAGTGAAGCAGATCAATATGTCAAAGAGGCCGAAGGGGCGCGGCTGCCCCTTCGGCCCCTTTTTCCAATGGGAACCCCCTGACGGACGCCGCCGTCAGGGGGGATTGTTATTCGTCCAAAACTCTGCGCTGCGGTAGCGGTCGCGGTAGGTCTTAGGCGTCATGTTTTTGATCTGGCGGAAGATCTTTCCAAAATAGCTCTGGTTCGGGAAGCCGACATAGACCGCGATCTCAGGCAGGGAAAGCTCGGAATACATCAGAAGGTTGCCGGCGCGGTAAACGCGCACCTCATTGATGAAATCCTGCAGGCGCTGTCCGCTCTCCTTTTTAAACAGCTTGGATAAATAGCTCGGGCTGATGTCCAGCGCGGCGGCGATCTCGTCCAGATAGATCTTTTCGCGGTAGTGCTTGCGCACATAGTCCTTGGCACGCTCCAGATAGTTGGAGCCGCGGGTGTGGTTTAGCTTTTCGGCTACGCGCGCGCTCAGCTCCTCAATGGCGCGGTTGCGGTACAGCAGCATATGCGCGGGGCCTTGCGCGGCGTCGCATTTGCGGATATAGTAGCCGCTCAAGCGGTAGGCTGCCTCGGGGGAAAGGCCGCCCTCGATGGCGGCGCGGGCGCAAACCGCAATCCCGACGATGGCTAGGTTGCGGTGATGGGCGGCGTCGTCCCGCTCTGAAAGACGGCCGCTGTCACGATCCATGCTTTCGGCCAGACGGATCGCGTCCTGCGTTCTGCCTTCCCGGATAGCCTGCATCAACAGCTGCTCTTCGTGGTAGCTGTGCCTGTAGGACGAATCGTCGTTTTCTTCTTCCTCCTTCAGCAAAAAGCGGGTCTGTTCCTCAAGATCCTTCTCTTTGCTGTCGTTGAAGATGCGGTTAAACTGCAGAAGCTCCTCGCCCTCAAGATTCGCGTTGCCAAGCACGACGTTGGCCAGCAAAACCATGTTGCGGATCTCCGGCAGGGTAAACACAGGCAAAACCGGCAGCCCCTCGCTTTTGATGCCATAAGCGCTATACATCTGCCGCCGGCGAACTGTACTGAGCCGGGAGTGGGCCATCGGTCCCATGTAAAGGGCTCCGCCTTCGGCACGCAGGCCGGCGAAGTAACAGTCATAGCTGGTGCGGCGCAAAAACGGCACGGCCTGCCCTGCGGTCCCTTTGCGCATCAGGTCGCGCAGCCGCTGCGACTGCATCAGCGGACTCTCGGCAACGGTGTCGAAGAAGGGCACAAGCGCCCCGTCCGCCTCTTCATAGACGAGATCGACCTTGAGCACGCTGCACAGAACGCGGATATGACTTTCCTGCATATAGGCACCACCTCGTGCTTTCCCGCCTCCATCATACCACAAAAAAGGAAAAATCAGAACACAAAAAACCAGATTGGGCTATCTTTTCGCGGCGTTTTGTGCTACACTGCGCATGAAACCGGACGCATACGGAGGGAACGATGGGTAAAGGCATTTGGCTGACGCCGCCTGAGCAGGGGAACGGCACGGCGCAGCTCATAGACTATCGTCTGACATGGCAGGAAAGAGAGGCGCGGCCGGAACGGACGGTGCGCGTCTCGGCATGCTGCCGTTATAAATTATGGTGCAACGGCATCTTTGTGAGCTTTGGCCCCGCCAAGGGGGACGACAAGGTCTGGTATTACGATACGCTCGACCTTGCCCCGTATTTGCAGGCGGGGCGCAATGCGCTGGCCGTGCAGGTGTTGTATTACCCTGCCGGCGAGTTATTTGGCAATCACAGCCTGTTCCGCGCCGCGCGGCCCGGCCTTTGGCTCGAGGGGATCGAGGGCGCGTGGCGCTGCCACACCGGCGAGGCGACAGCTTTCTATGCGGAAGCGGCGCGCTTTGCCCCCCTTTGCATCCACGAGCATGCAGCGGCGGACCCGCAGACACAGGGCTGGCAGCGCCCGGATTTTGACGACAGCGGTTGGCAGACGCCCTCCGCGCTGTGCCCGTCCGATCTGCTGCCCAGCCAGCGGCAGGAAAACCTGTTGCCGCGCGCTGTCCCGCTGGCACGGCGCACACCGCATCGCTTTTCGCTGCCCGTCGCGGAGATCCCGCCCCACAGCGAAGCGTCCTTTGTGCTGGACGCCAGGGAGGAGATGTGCGCATTTCTGCGCCTGACGGTGCGCGGCGGGCGGGGCGCGCAGATCACCCTGCTGCAGAGCGAGTGTTATGTGACGCAGCAGGGCAAGGCCGACCGCCGGGACGCTGTGCGCGGGCATCTGGAGGGTTACGCCGACACCTACGCCGTGGGCGGCGGCGAAGAAGAGACCTACGAGCCGTTCTGGTTCCGCACCTTCCGCTATCTGCAGGTCACGGCGCGCACACAGGGCGAGCCGCTCACGCTGGCGGAGCTCTCGTATGAGGAAACCGGTTATCCCCTGTGCGTACGGACTTCTGTGCAAACCGACGACGAAAGCCTATCCGGCATCTGGGACATCAGCCTGCGCACCCTGCGCCGCTGCATGCACGACACCTATATGGACTGCCCGTTCTATGAACAGCTGCAGTACGTCATGGATACCCGCTCCCAGATCCTGTATACCTACGCCGTTGCCGCCGACGACCGGTTGGCCCGGCAGGCCATCGACGATTTCAGCCGCGCGCAGCGCCCGGACGGTCTGCTCAACGCCAGTTATCCCAATGTGAACGCCAACGTCATCCCAGGATTTTCCATCTACTATATCCTGATGTTGTATGACCACATGATGTACTTTGGCGATCAGACGCTGGTGCGCCGCTATCTGCCCGTTGCGGGGCGCAGCCTGAACTTCTTTGCGCGGCATCTGACTGCCGGGGGGCTGGTGGATCAAATCGGCGGGGTCAACGGCAAAGCGCCGTTCTGGTCGTTTATCGACTGGGCGCAGGACTGGCTGCCCACCGAGGGGATGCCGTCCGCCGGACTGTACGGCCCGATCACGATGGAGAG
>CANQKY010000146.1 GCA_947624575.1 uncultured Clostridia bacterium | reverse complement strand
CTGGCGGAGCTGCTTTTCGTGGTTTGCAATCTCCTGCTCCAGCGCCGAGGTATCGACCTTCATGTTGATCTTTTCCTGCATCATGGCCGCAAAGCGCGGATTGCTGACCAGCTTGACGATGACCTCCGCCACGGCCTGATCCAGCAGCGTCTCGGGAACTTGCTTTTTATAGTCGCACTGATAACCCCTGTCCATCCGGCGGTGCTTGCAGCCATAGTAATAGAAGGGCTTATACTTTGTGCCGTCCTTTTTGCGCTTGGTGCTCTTGTTGCCGTACATGCCCGCGCCGCAGACCGGGCACTTGACAAGCGCGGACAGGATATGCACATGCGTATCCTTGGACGGATTGACGCTCTCGTATTTCTTGGCCTGCGAGAGCAATTTGACCTGCGCCGCCTGCCATACCTCTTCAGAGACGATCCCCTCGTGGATGCCGTCGGCCAGAAGGTAGTTGTCGTTCTCCACGATTCGGTACTCGTTGCGCGTGCCATGCACCTTTTCCGTCTTGTGCCGGCCATAGGCGATCTTGCCGCAATAGACGGGGTTTTTCAGGATTTCGCGGATGAGCATCGCGTTGAATAGCGGCGCGCTGCCGCGATGCCGCGGGATTTTGTGGATGCCGTGGTTTTCAAGATACCGGGACAGCCCGTTTGCCCCCATATTGGTGTTGACATACCGGTCAAAGATGATGCGGATGGCTTCGGCCTCTTCTTCGTTGATTTCAAGCCGTCCGTCCGTGAGCTTGTACCCATACGGCGCAAAGCCGCCGTTCCATTTGCCCTCTCTGGCCTTCTGGATGCGCCCCTCCATCGTCTGAACGCGGATGTTTTCGCGCTCGATCTCCGCGACTGCGGACAGCACGGAGATCATCAGCTTCCCCGCGTCCTTCGAGGAATCGATGCCATCCTCGACGCAGATCAGATTGACGCCAAAGTCCTGCATGGTCTGGAGCGTGGACAGCACGTCCGCCGCGTTTCGGCCAAACCGGGACAGCTTGAAGACCAGCACGAAGGAAACGCCGTCCTTGCCGGACTTGATGTCCTCCATCATGCGCTGAAATTCGCTCCGGCCCTCGATGGATTTCCCGGATTTGCCCGCGTCCTCGTATTCACCGGCGATCTCGTAACCGTTAAAGTCGGCAAAGGCTTTCATGCGCGCCTTTTGCGCGTCCAGCGAGTAACCGTCGATCTGCATGGCCGTGGACACCCGCGTGTAGATGTAGACCTTCGTCTTTTCTTTGGGCATGACGCTTTCCTCCGTGTGGCGCTGCGGCCGCAGCGCGTTATCCGTCACTTGTCCAGTTCTTTTTCAATCTCCTCGATGGAGGGCAGGCTGCTCTTGAGATCGTCCGGCAGCGACTGCGAGATTCGGTTTTTCCACTCCGCCACGCCGATAGGGCTTTGGTAACCCGCGAGGGAATACTCCACGACCGTTTCGTTTTTGCCCTTCACCAGCAACAGACCGATCGTCGGGTTGTCGCCGGGATAACGAAGAATATCGTCGACGACGCTCTGATACATGTTCAGTTGGCCGACAAACCCCGGCTCAAATTCGCAGGTTTTCAGCTCGATGACCACATAGCAGCGCAGCTTCAGATGATAGAACAGCAGGTCGATATAGAAATCCTGCCCGCCGACCTCTAAATGTACCTGACGCCCGACAAAGGCGAAGCCCTGACCAAGCTCCAGCAGAAAACTCTGAATGTGCTCTGTCAGCTTGCGCTCGATTTCCACCTCGCGCCGGGGCATGTCCGTTCCCAGAAAGTCAAAGAGATACGGGTCTTTGAAGACCTGATTGGCCATCTCAGAATCCGCAGGAGGGAGCGCCGCCGGGAAATTGTTGACGCTTTTCCCGCTGCGCTCCATCAGCCCGCTCTGAATCTGAACGTCAAGAACCGCGCTGCTCCAGCCGTTTTGGACGGTCTGACGCGCATACCAGATGCGGCTTTGCGGGTCGTTTAGCTTGTCGAGCAGTTTCAGATTCGTGCGCCAGGGAATTTGTGCAACGACCTGTTGCACAATTTCGTAGTCCGGCCAGCACTCGGCAAATTTGCGCATATACTTGATGTTTCTCGGAGAAAAGCCGGACATTTCAGGGAAGGCATCCTTTAAATCCTTCGCCATGCGGTCGATCACGCGCGCGCCCCAGCCTTCCTCCTGCTGCTTTTCGAGAATCGCCTTGCCGATGCTCCAGTAGAGGCAAATCATGCTGGAATTGGCGCTCAAAACCACGGAAAGGCGCTGTCTTTGAATCCGGTCTTTGATCTCCTCGATAAACTGCAAATAGCTGTCGCTCATTTCCGAAAGATTTGGAGCAACAGGAAAGATCGCTCCTTCCTTATCTTTTCCCATGCGCTTTCTGTCATCCATTCGCTTTCCCTCGTTTTCTGTCTTGGGTCGTCGCCAGCGCGGCCATTTGGTTTGGACATCTCTTTTTTGTCAATTATATCATTCCGTTATATGGATTTCAATAGAAAAAAGCAGGAAAGCCGCTTCCTGTGCGACTTTCCCGCTTTGATCGTCATGCGATCTGTTCCTGCGAATCCTCCTCCTCAAGCTCCGAGGCATATTTGGCAATCAGATTGGCCAGCAAATCCGCCAATGCGCTCCATTCGTCTACCGCACAATTCTTATCGCTGTTCAATCCGAGCCTCCTCTTGACGCTGCCTGCCGCCCTTCGTATACGCGTCCAGCACCTCCCGCGGTATCCGCCGCAGGACGTCCACTGCCGCTTCGTAATCCCTTTGCAGGGACAAATCCTTCATCTTTTTGAGGACGCTTTCGCTTGTCGCCTCCTTGAGCGACTGGGAAAGCGCTTCGTTATCCTGCCGCAGCTTCTTGTTCTCCGCGACCGTCTCGGTAAACGCGCTGCGGTACTTCTTGAGCTGGTTTTGCATCTTTTCCACGCTGGGAATGTAACCGTCCAGCAGCTTCCCGATTTCCTCAGCTCTGGCTTTCGCATTGAAGGGATTGACCCCGGATAGCAGTGCCTCCAGTCTTTCCCGCTGTT
>CANQKY010000145.1 GCA_947624575.1 uncultured Clostridia bacterium | reverse complement strand
GTGCTTTCAGGAATGACGCGCCATAAGCCGGAGGTTCTAACCTGCGCTATCCAGTATTTCATAGATCACGGCTTCATCGAGGTCTTAGAGCCGGTCGAAGATAACGTAATAAAAATGGAAATGCCATACGTTAAAGATATGATAGGCCGCAGCTCTAAGCGGGCAGACGCTGTCAGGCTGCAGCGGCACGAGCAAAATCGGCTTCAGGCACCGGCTGCAGAGCAGGATCGAGGTGAACTGTTAAAATGCGGGAGCTTCGGCAACGTGCTGATTTCCGAAAATGAAAAACGCGAATTTGAAAGGCAATATGAAAACGCAGGTAAGATAATAAACAGGCTGTCCATATATAAGAAACGCGAGAATAAGAATTATGATGATGATTATGCCGCACTTCTCGGGTTTGCCGAAAAGGACGGAATAAGGTCCTCATCCTCACAAAACCAAAAGAGCCGACTATATGAATACTACAAATATCTGCATGAAAAAGCGGAGGCAGACGCTGACAGGAGAAAGCGGCTAATACGCGCCAAAATCCCGGATCTCGTCGGCGTTGAGAAAAAGATAACAGAACTGCTAAAAGAACAGGTAGGCGCTGTAGTCTCCGGCAGAACGGCCGAAGAAAAAGAGAACATAGCCGAAGCACTTAAAGGCTATCAAGAAGAAAAAATAGTACTTCTCGCGCAATATGGCTATACGGAATCGGATATGCAACCGCACTATTTATGCAGCATATGCCAAGACACCGGCATAACTGATGAAGGCACCGCTTGTAGCTGCCAAAGTAAACGCGCCAAGGAAGCGGCGAAGTGGAAAAATGAACAACAATAAAAACACCGAAAAATTGAAAAGAAACCACTATCAGACCGAATCATCGTACAAGCTTGACTCAGACCTTTATAGGATCATCATTTATACGATACGTTACGTATATAAGACGGTGAAGACCAGACCAAAAGGCAACGAAGTCAACCGCGACTACGGCGAGGCAATAGCGAATCCGACAGAGAATACGGCTATACATAACGTATCTGACGACGACATTATTATCGCTTGTGACGAAGCGTGGATAAACGTGCCGCGTGAATATCAGGACGCAGTATATAACCATATTGTAAACGACGAGCGGTATTACAACATGGATGCCGCACATGAAAACACGTATAAGAAATACGTAGCACGGTACGTTTGGTTCGTAGCCAGAAATCTCGGCCGCGTTTAGCAAAAAAAACGCAGCAAAAACGGTGCAAAAAAAATTTTGCTCCCGGGGAGCAAAATTTTGAAAAGGAGGAAACAGATGGGAAAAATCATAGCGGTACTTAACCAAAAGGGCGGAGTAGGCAAAACTACTACTGCCATAAACATTGGCGCAGCACTAAACGCTATTAACAAAAAAGTGCTGATTGTTGACGCGGATCCTCAAGGCCATATGACTATCGGTCTTGGCCTGTCGAAAACGGATATGCAGCACACGCTGGAAAATCTGCTTAGGTACGTGGTAATGGATGCCGGCGCGATAGAGCCGGCGCAATTCATACAGAAATCCGCAGAAGGTATGGACGCGCTGACGTCAAATAAGATGCTTGCCGGTATGGAATCGCTTTTGGATAACTCCGGCGTTCTCGCACGGGCACTTGCGCCCTTCAAGGAAGTATACGACGATATAATAATCGACTGTATGCCGTCGCTGGGCATCCTTAATATCAACGTGCTTTATGCAGCCGACAGCCTGCTCATACCGATGGTCGCAGAGTACTACTCAGCGGATGGGCTCGTCGAGCTACTCAGTACGCTCTACAGGGTAAATCAAAATAAAGGAAAAACCGTTGAGGTCGAGGGCATTTTATATAACAAGGACAAATCGCGCCTGAAGAACAACCGCGACATAAAGAAATCGGTTGAAGATATATGCGAAGCCATGCCCATATTTGGTGTAAAGCCTTTCGATATGGAGATCCCTGACTATGTTTGCCTCACAGAAGCAGCAAAATCGGGAAAATCCATAATGGCCTACAACAACAGCCGCTGCCAAGAGCAGATAAACGGCGTGAGGAAGATATACCTTGAGCTGGCAAAGCAGATAGGAGGCGGAAGCGATGAGTGATACGACAAATAGGATACTTGCAAGCCTTGACGAAAACACGCGGGAAAAGCTGACGCGTAAGCTGCCTTCGGCCGAAGAGGCGATGAATATGGTCTTTATGGACAACCCGCCTCTGCCGCCGGCAGAGAGCAACGGAGCTCCCCCGGAGAACGTTATACAGCAGATAGCGGTTGGCGATATATTAAATCATCCGAAGCAGGCCTATAAGGTTAAGTATGAATACGACGAGCTGAACCAAAAGGTAGATGAATTCATAGAATCGGTCGCCGAGCACGGAATAATAACGCCGCTTATACTCACTTCGACCTATGGCGAAATGGAGCTTAACGGAAAGTATATCCTTGTCGCCGGGCAGAAGCGACTTTATGCCGCAAAGCAGTTGGGCCTTGAAACGGTTCCGGCTATAGTCTCCGCGATGAGCGAAGAAGAAGCGGATATAAAGATGCAGGAGACGAATACGCAGCGTGAAATCGTGCTGCCCTCGGAAAAGGCAAAGGGCTATTCCGTCAAGTATGCGGCGCTGCAAAAAAAGCGTGCCGGACGTCCCAAAAAAAATTTTGCTCCCCGGGAGCAAAATTTCAATGCTATGGAAAAAATGGCTGAAAATGAGACCGAAAGCAGAGCTAATATACAAAGATATATGCGTTTGAACAACTTAATCCCGGAATGGCTTGCGGCTGTAGATAACAAAATAATGGGATACATACCCGCACTCGGAATTAAAGCAGGAGCGGCGCTTTCGTACCTTTCGGAAAAAGAGCAGAAGGACATATATGACGTAGCAGTAATTCATAATGTCAAAGAGCTCCCGCTGGAGCTTGCAGAGCTGCTCAAGAATAATGCCGGCAGCGTCGATACCGACTTCGCGGATAAAATAATATCTGAAGCCGTTTATGGAGAAAAGAATAAGCCTGCAAGCACGCTCAAATTCTTTTCCAAAAGCCTTATGCGAAAAACCGACGAGTTTTTCCCGGACGACGA
>CANQKY010000144.1 GCA_947624575.1 uncultured Clostridia bacterium | reverse complement strand
CGACAGATCGTCCCGAAAGACGACCATACGCAGATAACTAAGCGCGTCCTTAATCTCCGCCCGCCCGAAAAAGGGCGCGCCGCTGTAAATATGATAGGGGAGCTTCGCCCGAATCAGAGCTTCCTCCACGCTGCGGGTCACATAATGGGAGCGGTACAAAACGGTGATATCGCGATAGGGGACGCCCGATTCATGCAGGCTTTCTATTTGGGAGGCGATCCACCCTGCTTCCGCCTCGGCATTTTCGGCAAAGTGGAAGGTGACCGGCTCCCCGTCCGGCAGCACGGGAGAAAGCTTTTTCCCGATCCGGTTTTGATTTTTCTCGATCAGCGAATTGGCGACCGCCAGAATCTGCGGTGTGGAGCGGTAATTCTTCAGCATCATAACGGTTTTCACCGAGGGAAACCGCCGATCGAAGTCCAGCAGATACTTCACATCGGCGCCGCGCCATGTGTAGATCGTCTGGTCGGGATCGCCGACAATGAACAGGTTGTGGTGGTAGCCGCACAGTGCTTCCATCAGCTCATATTGCAGCTTGTCGATGTCCTGAAACTCGTCGATCATGATATATTCCAGCCGCTTTTGCCATTTCAGACGAATTTCCTCATTCTGCGAGAAGATATACAGCGTAAATTTGATCAGGTCGTTATAATCAAGCCCGAAGCACTTTTTCTCCTGATAGAGATAGCCGTAGAAGATGATCTCGTCCGTTGCGGTTGCGTTTTGATATTTTTCATACAGCGCGTCGGGCGACAGGCGGATCATATCCAGATAATAGTCCGGCTTTTTGAACAGCTTTTGCAGCTCAATCATGTCCCGCGCGGCGGAAAAGGTCTTGTTCCGCAGGGTGAGACCGCGTTCCTCGTAGATGATCCGAAGGATCGCGTCGATATCGCTGTTGTCCAGAACCAGAAAGCGCTTCGGATACTGCACCGCGTAGCTGTCCTCCTGCAGTACCGAGACGCAAAACCCGTGAAAGGTGTTGATATAGCCGGTGTCACGGTCGCCGATGAGGTTGTGCACCCGCTGCCGCATCTCGTTCGCCGCCTTGTTCGTGAAGGTGACGCAAAGGATATGCTCGGGCAGAATGCCCATCTCGTTCACCAAAAAGGCAAACCGGTTTGTCAGCGCCCGCGTCTTGCCCGAACCGGCGCCCGCGATCACCCGCAGATAGCCCTCGGTTGTGGTCACGGCGGCAAGCTGCTCGGCATTGAGCTTTTGTTTCATACCTTCACCCGCCTTTTCTCCCCTTATGATACCACAAATCCGCCTGTTTGGGAAGAAGTACTCCGCTGACTATTTTTTCTTGCACTTTGGGGACGGATATGGTATAATCAGGAAAACCGAATAGTATTGGAAATACGGTTTGAAAAGTTGTAAGCTGAGTAGATTAAAAGGGAATCCGGTTCGAATCCGGAACAACCGCCATTACTGTATTTGACGAGACGGGAGCATAAAATCCATTGGGGCTTTTGCTCTGAGAAGGAATGCTCTTTTGCGGCGATCACTGCCGCTGTGTCATAAGTCAGGATATCTGCCGTATTTTCGTAAGGTTAACCACCGCTTTGGTGTGAAGAGTGCAACCGATCGTATGCCGAGTCATCGGCGTTCGTCCTGCGCTCTTTTTTGTTTGGCGCGGGACGAAGGCGGGCGGCTTTGGATACATCTGTTGTGCTCTTTTGACCGAAACGGACAAAAGGGCATTTTTCATGAAGGAGGGGTGAAGATGACATCGGCGGACAAAAGACTCTGGGCGGAAGAGCTTTTGCAGGAAAAGTACAAAGAGCTGGGCAGGCTGCCGAAAAAAGAGGATTTTGACGATGCCACGCGATCCCGTATCAAAGCATTCTTAGGTCCCTGGCCCAGAGCATTGGAGGCTGCCGGACTAAAGCCCAAACGAAAG
Source organism: uncultured Clostridia bacterium (assembly GCA_947624575.1). Taxonomy (GTDB): domain Bacteria; phylum Bacillota; class Clostridia; order Oscillospirales; family Ruminococcaceae; genus CANQKG01. Next base: position 1,225 of record CANQKY010000144.1, on the reverse strand, counting down.
CGGCGCACCGGCAAAGGAGGGTAACGAAATGAAAGGAAACATAAACCGTGTGTTGGCAGGTCTGCTGGCACTTTTGACTGTGATCGCATGGCTGCCCGCGGCAGCTTTTGCGGCAAAGGAGGACAATCACACCGAAGAACTGACCGATTTGATCCAATCCGCCGTAGACAGTGCGAAAGCGCACTACGCGGCAGAGGGCGGCTCGCTTTTGGGAAGCGAGCGCTTTACCGCGCTTGCCAGCTCGACCGATACGGACTGGCTGGCGCTTGCCATGGGGCGGTTTGGCTCTGACGACGGAGCGCGTGAGATCGACGACGACTACCAAAGCTATCTTGCCGCCATGCAAGCGTATATCGAGACTGCCTATCGGGAACAGGGCGGCAAGCTGCATACCGTGAAGGTCACCGAATGGCATCGGGCAATCGTCACGATTGCCGCGCTGGGCGGCGATCCCACCCATTTCGGCAGCTATGACGGCAAGCCGATTGATCTGGTGGCGGACGGCTGTTACCGCTGTGTGGTGGCGGGCGGTCCGAGCCGTCAGGATCTCAATGCGTGGATTTGGGGACTGATTGCCTTGGACGCCGAAGGATATACCGTACCGGCAGACGCACCCTATCCCCGCGAGACCTTTATCACCGAAATCTTAAAAGCGCAGTTCCCCGACGGCGGCTGGGCGCTTGGCGGCTATCCGGCGTCCGACGCGGATATGACCGGCATGGCGATCCAGGCGCTTGCCCCCTACTACTATGATGATACGGTATACACCTATACCCTTGAAAAAACCGGACAGACCGTATCAAAAACAGTGCGCGGGTGTGTAAACGAAGCCCTCGACCGGCTCGGGGCGCTGATGCAGGAGGACGGCGGCTTCCTCTCCCCCTTTGGCGCGGGAGAAGCCGCGGAGAGCACCGCGCAGGTCATCACGGCGCTCTGCGCCCTTGGAATCGATCCGGCAAAGGATTCGCGGTTCCTCACGGCGGACGGCAAAACGCTGCTCGATCATTTGCTGCTATTTTGCCTGCCCGAGGGCGGCTTTTGCCATATGCAAAACGGCGGCTGGAACGCCATGGCGACCGGTCAGGCGACCTATGCGCTGGTCGCTTATTGGCGGCTTACAAACAATATGCGGGCGCTGTACGATATGCGGGAAAGCCGTACAGAAGCCGCCATGCAGGCGATCGACAAGGCGAAAGAGCAGATCGGCGCGCTTCCTGCCCTTTCC
>CANQKY010000143.1 GCA_947624575.1 uncultured Clostridia bacterium | reverse complement strand
GGGGAGGATGGGAGTTTGAGGGACAACGTCCCTCAAGCAGGGCTTGGGGCGGCAGCCCCAACGTTCCCCTTTCGCTTTCCTCTAACCCCCGCCACAGAAAGGAGCGACTTACATGCTGCGCAGGAACGACCTGTTCGAGATGACCTGCGACGCCTTCGGGCAGGACGCGCAGGGCGTCTGCCGCCACGAGGGCATGGCCGTGTTCGTGCCCGGCATGCTCCCCGGCGAGCGTGCCGTCGTGCGCATCGTGAAGCCCGAAAAGCGCTACGCCTATGGCCGCGTCGAGCAATTGCTGCTCGCGTCCCCCGACCGCAGGGAGCCGTTCTGCCCCGCCTATAAGCGCTGCGGCGGCTGCTCCTGCCAACATATGCGCTACGAAACGTCGCTCGAGTTCAAACGCGGACAGGTGCAGGAGCTCCTCCGCCGCGTCGGCGGCATCGCGTTCGACGTCCCGCCCGCGCTCGGCATGGACGAGCCCTTCGCCTATCGCAATAAGGGCACATACCCCGTCGGCATGCAAGGCGGGGAGCCCGTCTGCGGCTTCTTCGCCCCGCGCAGCCACGACCTCATCCCCCTGCCCGAAAACGGCTGCCGCATCCTGCCGCAGGCCTCCTATCGCGCCGCGCAGGCCGTGCTCCGCTGGATGCAGGAGTGCGGCGCAGACGCCTACGACGAGCAGACGGGCCGCGGCCTCGTCCGCCACGTGATGACCCGCACCGCCGTCTCCGGCGCCATGATGACCGTGCTCGTCACGTCGCGGGCGCAAATCCCCGCACAGGACGCGCTGGTTCGCGGGCTGCGCGAGGCCGTGCCGGAGATAAGAAGCGTCGTCCAGTGCGTCAACCCCGGGCGGACAAACGTCATCCTCGCGGGCGAAATGCGCACGCTCTGGGGCGCGGATGAGATGGAGGACACGCTCTGCGGCCTGCGCTTCGCCGTGTCGCCCCTCTCCTTCTTTCAGGTCAACCCCGCGCAGACGGAGCGCCTCTACCGCCTCGCGCTCGACTTCGCGGGCCTGACCGGCGCGGAGACCGTCGTGGACGCCTACTGCGGCGCGGGCACCATCTCGCTGCTGCTCGCCCGCCGCGCCCGCCGCGTCGTGGGCATCGAAATCGTCCCGCAGGCGATCGAAAACGCGCGCCGCAACGCGCTGCGTAACGGCGTGCAGAACGCCGAGTTCCTCTGCGCCGCCGCCGAGACCGCGCTGTCCGACCTCGTCGCGCGCGGCCTGCGCCCCGACGTGATCGTCCTAGACCCCCCGCGCAAGGGCTGCGACCCCGCGGTGCTGCAAGCCATCCTCGAGGCGAGGCCCGACCGCGTCGTCTACGTCAGCTGCGGCGCGCCCTCGCTCGCGCGCGACGCCAAGACGCTCGCCGAGGGCGGGTATCGCATCGAAAGGGTGCAGTGCGTCGATATGTTCTGCTGGACGGGGGAGGTGGAGACGGTATGTCAGTTAGTTCTGAGAAAACCGGTTGTACATGTCAACATCGATGTGGACGTAGACGAATTGGTGCAGGACAAAAGAGGGCTGGCGACCTATGAACAGATCAAGGCATACGTTCTGGAGCATAGCGGATTGAAAGTCAGCTATCTGTATATCGCGCAAGTGAAGCGGAAATACGGCATTATTGAACGGGAGAATTACAATAAGCCGAAGTCGGAAGATTCCCGGCAGCCACAATGTCCAGCTGAGAAAGAGGTGGCAATCAGAGCAGCGCTGGAGCATTTTGGAATGATTAGTTGAGGGAGAACAACATAAAGAAGGAATTTGTTGTCTATTTCAGGAGATGAAACAGGTGGATGGCAGTCATGTAAAAACTATTCCTCTGTTTTACGCTGCCTGCACTACATCATGTAGTGTCCGAACCACAGCAATCATCGCAGACAAATTGATGCCAAAAATCTCGTTCAGCTCATAATTGTTGAACGGTTCGGAGTTGACCATATCAGCCAGTTCGACATCTCCGTTTTCCCTGACATAGTTGATGATCGAGCGAACAAACTCCTGTTGCTGAGAGTTCAGCAGGTTTCCACTGAGATATTCACTGAATTTTACATTGACAGCTTCCTGACTTAGGCCAATCAGGCTGCGGACAAAAGCCGCCAAATTGCCGATGTCTGTTGCTTCTTCGTACTCAGCTTTTGTTCCAAGTTCATGCCATAGGATGCGTTCAAGCTCCGCCAAGTCAGCAGTTGTGTTAGGCTCCAGATTGTGAATCTTCTTGATAACAGCACTATCCAGATGCTCTGCCAGATAGTCAATGACCTTCTCACGGTAGGTCCGAATGTCAATCATGGTATCTTCAGGCTGGTATTCAGCCTCGTCTACTTCATCGGCAATATCAATGTCAAATTTCTTTTTGCCAGAGCCAACAAGGAACTGCATCAAATCCCGCAGGGAAGAACGATACTTCTCCAAATCCTGAACAGAAGCGGAAGGCCAGAAATCCTCGCTCATCACAACTTTTAGTTCCGAAGCTTTTTTGAGAACCTGGGGAACAGATGCCTTTTCGGTCAGCAGATACTGAGCGATCAGGCGAATATTTTTCACATGATCAGAAACACTCTTGATGCCAGTGCCGGCCAACAATGCCTTTTCGATGTGATACATCCGCACGTCGAAGGCCACACTCAAATGATCTCCGTTCAAGCCGCTGTCAAGAAGCGGAGAGATATGCACTTTTGCCTCTTTGACCATAACCGGCGACAGGGATACCCATATATCAAGATTATAATACTTGTCCACATACTGCATAGCCTCACGCACCTGTATTCGGTTACTGTGCGACTTGATTTTTACGACCATGCCATGCAACTCTGACTTGATTTGGTCATAATAGGCATGGCACCACGCATCTTCCTGATACTCCAGCTTTTGAAGCTCAAATAGCATATCGAGTCGAATCTGGAATAGTCGCTGTGACAGGGTAAGCATTTCCTTTCCGTCTTTCCCGTCAGGATGCTCGCCAAAGTATTCAAAGTTACCGCAATAGTCGAAAATCTGAAAGCCGCTCTTGTTCTTTCCGGGACCATAGACGTTCTCGCACAGTCTGGTGCCTCGACCAATCATTTGGACAAACTTAAGGAACCGCTGATTTAATCACAATTTGCACGACAACGAAAAGCTGGTATAATAAGGGTATCAAGAAAAGGC
>CANQKY010000142.1 GCA_947624575.1 uncultured Clostridia bacterium | reverse complement strand
CAAAAAAACGCGCCGACAATCATCAGCTGGCAGCAAACGGAGCATTCTTCTTTTCTCTTCACAAAATTCTGGATTTGCTACCCCTCGGATAAAGAGAGGCAGCTGTTCGCTCTTCGCACGCCATGTCTTAGAGGATAATCACATGCCAAAGCGACTGTGTTTCAAAAATCCTTCGTTATCTCAATTTGTCAAACACAGTAAACTTCAAAACCTCTTTGTCCATTCAAAAGCGAAGAAAATATATGTTATATCTTTGGAAAGGAATCAAGCACAAGCACGAACGTACAGGTAATACTTTAGCCTTTACAGAAAAGGAATAATATGCGGCGAAGAACCTGCAAAACTCTTGGCGCATCTGTGCAGAAACAGCAAAGCAAAAGTACAACCCGCCAGTTTCACACAATGGCGTTGACTGTGGATGAGATGGCGGAAGCGTTTCGCATTTCCAGACCCACTGCCTATGCTCTTGTAAAGCAGAAAGGTTTTCCTGCGTTCCGCATCGGCGGTAGAATTATTGTAAACCGTAAAGCGCTACAGGAGTGGCTTGACGGCAACAGAGGCTTGAATCTGCCTAAAAATCAAGGTAGAAATTTGAAGAATACCGGTTGACCCCCGCAGGATGATGTGTTATCATTGACGAGGATGGTTTGTATCCATCCATGCTCTTTGATAATCGGATCATCATGTGCCGGGGGCATCTTATTTTCTGGGAGGAATGACGATGCCCCGTCAGGGATTAACAAAACGCGCCGATGGACGCTATGCTCTCAAGTGTGATGGGCGTTTCTTTTATGGAAAAACTGTAGCCGAAGCGACACGTAAGCGCGACGAATACATCCGCGAACGAGACAGAGGCTATAACGCGGACACAAGCCATGTTACCGTATTGGAATACGGAACGGTATGGATTGATGCTTGCCGAAGCAAGTGCAATCGAAGCTGAATGGTTGTACTCGAAACTGGTATGGACGGAAAAGGGAACATAAAGCTTTGCTGGAAGCAGGGCAAGAACTCCTGCCGTGAAGGAATGTGAACTTTCGCTGCCACGATTTCCGCGTAACCTTTTGCATCCTGTGTTTTAATGCGGAGATTCCGGTGAAGACCACGCAGATATGGATGGGACATGCAGATACCACACGGGTGCTGAATCTCTACACCAAGCTGACCAAGGAACGGGCAGAAGCAGATGCTCTGAAGCTTGATGGTTTCCTTCGCAGGAAAAAGAGCAATCAGGCTGCATTGGAAAATGAAAAGACACAAGAAGCGCTGCTTCCATCCGGCTCTCTGAGCGCCTGACTGTTTGAGAATTTGCTGAAACCTCGCCCGATCCGACTGCTTTTTGACTACTTCCATGCCGTGCAAATGCATCAAAATGCGTGAAAATCCGTTTTTGAGCAAATCTTGACGAAGGAAGCGAATCATACGAAAGTTGAGAATTTCTTGTATATACTGATGGCATTGCAACGAAAAGCCTATGCAATTCTACCATTTTATTCAAAATAGAGAGGCGATTTTTATCACCTCTCAGATGGCGGAGCATAGGGGAGTCGAACCCCTGACCTTTTGAATGCCATTCAAACGGTCGCAGGAAACCCCTTCAAACCGATGTCTGCGCGCTGGGCGCGCTGCATATAAGCACATCCTGATGCTTGATAAAAGGAGGACACATCTTATGGAAACCACCATGATCCTGGCAAAAGCGATCGTCTGCGGCCTGTCCGCGCTGGGCGCGGGCGTGTCGATGATCGGCGGCCTTGGCCCGGGCATCGGCGAGGGCTACGCCGTGGGCAAGGCCCTCGAGTCGATGGCGCGCCAGCCGGAGATGCGCGGCACGCTGACCACCACCATGCTCATGGGCTGCGCCGTCGCCGAGACGACGGGCCTTTACAGCCTCATCATCGCGCTGCTGCTTCTGTTCGTCAATCCTTTCGTCAGCCTGTTCAATTTCTAATCGCGTCGGGCAAGCCGAACGAAAGGAGGAGCTTCCGTGGAAGTTCAAGCGTTTATCTCCATCGCGCCTTGGACGATGATCTTCCAGCTCGTCAACCTCCTCATCCTCGTCGTGGCCTTCAAAAAGTTCCTCTTCAAGCCCGTCTGCGCCATCCTTGAAAAGCGCAGGCAGGAGATCGAGGGGCACTACCGGCAGGCCGAGGAGGCGGAGCAGTCCGCCAAGGAGATGAAGGAGAGCTACGAGAAGCGCATGGCCGGGGCGCGGGAGGAAGCCGACCGCGTGATCCGCACGGCGACCGAGAGCGCGAACGCGCTGTCCGCGGGCATCGTGGACGACGCGCGCGCGCAGGCCGACCAGCTGCGCCGCAGGGCCGAGACCGAGATCGAGCTCGAGCGCCGCAAGGCGTTCGACGAGGTCAAGGGCGAGCTCTCCGGCATCGCGCTGGACATCGCGCGGCAGGTCATCGAGCGCGAGGTGGACGAGAAGGATCACGAGGCGTTCATCGACGACTTCATCAAGAACGTGGGTGACGCATCGTGACGGAGTTTGCCAAGACCTATGCGTCGGCGCTGTACGCGCTGGCCGAGGAAGAGAAAAAGGAAGACGCGCTGCTCGAGCAGGCGAAGCAGCTTGGCGAGCTGCTGAAGGCGGAGCCGGACTATCTGCGCCTCATCGACCTGCGCAGCGTCCCCAAGCAGGAGCGCCTGTCGCTTCTGGACGGGGCGTTCGCGGGGCGGGTGGATGCGTACCTGCTCAATTTCATGAAGCTGCTGGCCGAGCGCGGCGCGTTTTGCGAATTGCCGGGGTGCCTGACGCCGTACGCTGCGCTTTACGACGAGGCGCACGGCATCCTGCCCGCCAAGTGCGTGAGCGCCAAGCCCATGACCGAGGCGCAGACGGCGCGCCTCGTCGAAGCGCTTGAAAAGCGCACGGGCAAGCAGATCCGCCTGAGCGTGAGCGTCGATCCGTCGCTGGGCGGCGGCATGCGCGTGGAAATGGCGGGGCAGCGGCTGGACAACACGCTCGCCGCCCGCATGGACAGGCTGCGGCGCGCGCTCGTTCCCAAGCCCTGACCGGGCGCACGAACACAACACTGACAGCCTGTTGGGCCGCGAGCGCGCGGCGCTCCCAGCGGCTGATGAAAGGAAAGCCGGTGAACCTATGGACCTCAGACCCGAAGAGATCTCCAAGATCATCAAGGCGCAGATCAAG
>CANQKY010000141.1 GCA_947624575.1 uncultured Clostridia bacterium | reverse complement strand
GTAAATCCAGTAAAATAATCGTGTGGAAGCCCACCGCCGATGCCGAGCTGTACCCGCAAGGGTAGTCCGGCTCGGCGGGACGCGGTTCAAAGGACGGTTGCCTGTCACTCCGCGAGAGCGGATTGGAGGCGAGTGTATAGCTCTCGCGGAGAATCTCTCCAAGGGGGTGATACATATCACACTTCAGGATTTGTTTTGCTGTTTGTCTATTGCATGGATTGTAATCCAATTCTGCGATAGGCTGAATAGCCAAAATAAAAAGAAGTGAGCCGTCTGCCCTAACAGACGGCTCACAGTTTTGTGAAGCATAGCTTCACATGCTGAAGCCATATGTTTGTGGCAACCGTCGGGTTTCCACATTTTTATTATACAAAGCTTTCCTATGTTTGTCAAGTGTTTGCTGTGATTTTCTGCGACAGGCTGAACAGTCAAAATAAAAAGAAGTGAGCCGTCTGCTGCAACAGACGGCTCACGGTGCGTGAAGCATAGCTTCACACACTGAAGCTGATAGTTGTGGCAACCGTCGGGTTTCCATATTTTTATTATACAAAGCTTTCCTATGTTTGTCAAGTATTATACAGTGCAGTTCCCAATTTTGCTTGGGGGTTGCAGTTGACTTGGTGGGTTTTGAATCCCTCCACCATGCTACGCATGGTCCCCCTCCCTTTGACAAGGGAGGTCTTGACAACAGCAGTTGGCTTGGTGGGTTTTGAATCCCACCACCATGCTACGCATGGTTCCCCTCCCTTTAACAAGGGAGGTTTTGACAACAGCATTTGGCTTGGTGGGAACGCATAACGCGCGATCCCTGCTCTCTTGCGGTTTCCAATTTTGCTTGGGGGTTCCGTAAGCTTAGTGGGTTTTGAATCCCTCCACCGCGCGGAGCGCGGTCCCCCTCCCTTTGACAAGGGAGGTTTTGACAGTCGCACTTAGCTTTGGGTGAGATTTGACAAGGGAGGTTTTGACAACAGCAGTTGGCTTGGTGGGTTTTGAATCCCTCCACCGCGCGGAGCGCGGTCCCTTTCCTCTTGCGGTTCCCAATTTTGCTTTTGCTCGCGGTGACGCTCGCGCAAAATTGACCGCGGCGCCATTCCCGCCTCGCTGTTTCGCCCGCTGGGCGCGCTTCGGCAGGAAAGCCCTTTCACAAGGGAGGTTTTGACAACAGCACTTAGCTTTGGGTGAGATTTAACAAGGGAGGTTTTGACAACAGCATTTGGCTTAGTGCGGGATTTGCAAAAAAGTGTGGACAAGTTCGCCAAAATCCAGTAAAATAGAAGCAGCACCCCTTTTTCAGCTCTATTTAGTAGGAGTAGTGTATGAACATTTTCCACATTATCACCCTTCTGGGCGGCCTCGCCATGTTCCTGTATGGCATGCGTATCATGGGCGACGGCTTAAAGGAGTCCTCCTCGGGTCCCCTCAAAAAGGCGCTTGAACAGCTCACCAACACCCCGATCCGCGCTTTCTTCTTCGGTCTCGCCGTCACCGCCGTGATCCAGTCCTCCAAAGCTACCATCGTCATTACCTCCGGTCTGGTCGGCGCAGGCATCATCTCCCTCCACCAGTCGATCGGTATCATCATCGGTGCCAATGTCGGCACCACCGTCACCGGTCAAATTATCCGTCTGTTGGATCTGGATTCCTCCGGCACCTCCTTTTTACAGCTCTTTAAGCCCTCTACCCTCGCCCCCCTCGCCCTCATCATCGGCATGATCCTCATCATGGGCTGGAAAAACAAGGGCGCCGGCAAAGCCGGTCAGATCGTCATCGGCTTCGGTATCCTCTTTTCCGGTCTTTTGATGATGACCGACACCGTTTCCGTCCTCACCGAAAGCGGCATCATCGAGCATCTGTTCTCCACCCTCGGCAACAACCCCATTCTCGCCTACCTCATCGGCGCGGGCGTCGCTTTCGTTTTACAAAGCTCCTCCGCCAGCGTCGGTATTCTTCAGGCTTTCTCCATGTCGGGGCAGCTTTCTTTCAGCGCCATCTATGCCGTACTGGTCGGCATCTATCTCGGTGACTGCATCACCACCGCCATCGTCTGCCACATCGGCGCAAAGCCGGACGCCAGACGAGTGGGAGCCGTCAATGTACTGTTTAACCTCGGCAAAACCGTGTTGATCCTTGTCGGCGTTACCGTCATTCACCGGTTCGGTCTCTTCGGCGGCTTCTGGAACGCCCCGATCTACTCCGGCGGCATCGCCAACACCCACATGATCTTCAACATCATCGCCGCCGTCGCCCTCGCCCCTGCTCTGCCGCTATGCGAACGGCTCAGCCGCAGGATTGTCAAGGACGAATCCACCGACGAGGGCAGGCACGGCGAATTACTGGACGCGCTTAACCCCGTCTTTTTCAGCACCCCCGCAATCGCCTTCGGGCGCTGCTATGACGCTCTCCTTGTGATGAGCAAGATGGCGCGCACCAATCTGGAACGGGCGTTTCAGGTTATCGTCCGGTACGACCAGAAAACGGTGGACAAAATCGTCCGCGACGAGCAGGAAATCGACATATTCACCGACCGGATCAGCAATTATCTGATCCAGATGTCCGCCCACATCACCGCCAACGACCACATGGAGCAGATGAGCCACTACCACTCGGTCGTGACCGAATTTGAAAGGCTGAGCGATCACGCCGTCAACATCTCGGAGATCGCCACCCTGCTCCACAACGACCAGGCGGAATTTACCCGCTCTGCCTTGGACGAGCTTGCCGTCCTCCAAAAGCTGTTGGGAACCATTCTCGACCACAGCGACCGTGCCTTCCGCCAGCGGGATATCGCCGCCGCGCGGAGCATCGAACCGCTGGAGCAGGTTGTGGACGACATGGTGAGCGTTCTGAAAAGCAACCACTTAGAGCGTCTCCGCGCCGGTAAATGCACCGTCCTCACCGGCACCGCGTTCCTCAATCTCCTCTCGGAGCTGGAGCGCATCTCGGACATTTGCTCGAACATCGGTGTATCGGTCATCGCGTGGGCGACGCCCGAGATCGAGCACCAAATCCACGATTATGTTTCCACCCTCCATGCGGGGCGGGACGAGGATTTCAACCGCGCCTATCAGGAGGCGCACGATCGATACTTCTCGATGCTATACAAAAAGCCGGTGCAAAAGCCCGTTGCGGTCAGATGAGCGCAACGGGCTTTCCTTTTACTGGTTTTCCTCCCAATCGTCCTGATTCTTTTGATTG
>CANQKY010000140.1 GCA_947624575.1 uncultured Clostridia bacterium | reverse complement strand
TCAATCGAGTTCGTAGACCAGCGAGTCATCGCCAAGTGACCATGCGCCGCTCGCTTGGACAATCACATTTCGGAACCGGATGTAATCGGCCGGCCCCGGATTATCGGTGTCGTCCTCTAATTCCTCCAGCACGCAGTCGATGTCCATCGTGCGCAGAGTTTCCGGGTCGCGGTATGTGGTAAACCCGAAATCCTGTGCTTCGCGCAGCACCTCTTCAAAGGTCATGGTGTTGATTTCAACTTTGTTTGCCATCATGGATTCCTCCTTCTCGATTTAATTTGAAAGCTTACTGGGCGCGGCGGGGCGCGTTGAGGCGGAAGATATGTCCTCTCGCCGTGATTTCATAGTGGTCAAGACTCGGCAGGGTCTTGCCCCATTCGGTTTCGTTGACCCTGACCACCTTCGTGATGTCCTCCAGCCGGCAGCTCTTCATCCGGGGCTGCTTGCGCACGTATTTGAGAGCAATCGATTTGAAAGCGTCGCCGGTCAGCTCACGGCGGCTGGGGTACTCGTGGCTTTTCCAGTGCTGAAGACGTTTCTTGGCGGCGGCAGCGCCCTTCTCTGGAGTTGTAAAATAATCATCAGTTATTTTGGCCAGCTTGATTTCAGAGAGAATTTCGAGGTGGTTGTTCCAAATGGTGTCGTCCATCCAGCGGTAGCCGACCGGGTCCGTGTTCCGACCGACTCGGATGACCATGTAGCCGTTGTAGCCCTTGCCATAGTCGCAGATGTGCTCCATATAGACCCGAAGGATTTCATCACCTTTGCGCAGATCGATGTGGGCGATTTCACCTTGGCTACCGCCCATCGTGCCCGCGTTGATTTGAAAGCCCTGGGCAAGCAGCTCGGCCACTTTTTCAGTGAACAAACGGTTGACGTCATTCTGGTTCATAGAGAGACCTCCTTTGCTTGATTTGAGAGTCTTGGCTCCCGCGACGCTCCTCGATTCAGGAGCGTTTCGGCCTTGCCGGGGCCTCGTCAGGCGGGCGTTTCGTCGACCATCAGGTCGCACATTCTGTGGGAAAGGTCGCCGAGCAGATTTGAAAGCGCCTGCGCCTCGTCGGTTTCCAGCTGCATGTCGGCCATTTGCCCTATCAAATTTCCGAGCTTGCCCCGGTAATCGCAAAGGGCGCTGTGCAGGAGCGCAAGCTCCTTCTGAGAAAGGGTGAGGGACACTTCGGGTGTGCTGTTCATGGAATGTTCCTCCTTGATTTGAAAGCTGTGTCTGGGGAGAGGTATTGTGGAGGCATAGTGAGAGTAGGTAAAGGTATTGTTTTTAAGGTCAGCCGAAAGTGTACCGCTTACCCTTCACAGTGATTTGGAAGCTCCTGTGGCCGCGTTCGTCCCAGATGCGCTCCATCTTCTCGATGTCTTCCAGTTTGCGCCGCTTCATCCGCGGCTGCTTCTGGAGCCAGCGGAGGGCGGCCGATTTGAAAGCTGTGCTCAGTTCTTCGCTGCGGGAGATTCCGTTCCGGCGATACCGCTCCCGGCGGATGTGCCAAATGCGGGCGGCCTCGTCAAGGTCGGTGTACCAGCCTTCGCGGTTGCCTTTGATTTCGGCCCACCTGATTTGGAAGCGCGACTCTAAACGATTGTTCCAGAGAAGCCCATCCCAGCGGTCGCCGACCCATGTGTCCACTGCCGCTTTGCCGATGGTCAGGGTGACTACGTCGCCGTGGAAGCCTTCGTCGCTGTCATTCCAAAAGAGCTCGCGCTCAAGGAGAACCCGGAGAATTTCAAAGCCGTTGGTCAAGTCGATGTGCGCAATTTCGCCCTGCGAACCGCTCATGGTGTCTGGGAAAATGGTGTACCCCTGATTCAGGAGCTCGGCGACCTTTTGGGTGTAGATGTTGCGGATGTCCTGCTTTTTCATGGTGTTCCTTTCTGGGCTGTGCCCGTTGATTTGAAAGCTGTGCGCGGCATTCATTACTTCGCCTCGCGTATTTCAAAGCGTGTGGTTCCTTTTGTCCAAGGGTTAGTGCGCTCCTCAATTTCAAAGTTCCGCTTCATGGCCTGTGCGTATTCGAGTGTCGTAGCCCCGCCCACCAAACAGCCGCGGCTGTTGTAAATGTGGTAACGGACGCCGATGTGTCTGCCGTAGGCAATAGCCTGCTCGCGGTTCATCATGTCGTGTGCCTCCTTGCTTTAATTTGAGAGCCTTGGCTCCCGCGACGCTCCTTGATTCAGGAACGTTTCGGCCCTTGCCACGGGCCTCGTCAGGCGGGGTTTCGGGGGCGGCGCGGAGCGGCCGCGTAGGTGTTGCCGGCGACATTGGTTGCAAAGCGCTCACGGATGTAATAGGCTCCGGCACATTTGAAAGCCTTTGCAAGGCGCAGGTAGTCCTCGGAACGAATTTCGAGCGCTACAAAGCCTTTGATGACCTGCATCCCCAGCGGAACGAACGTGGTTCTTTCTTTCAAGACAGAGTCCTCCTCTCTAAAAAGCAATCCGCCTTGTTTCAGGCGGAGTCACAGGTTTGCGAGCTTGCAGAGCTGGTTGGCGACCTCCCATGCGAAGTCAGCGGTTTTCTTGTCATCGAGCAGCTTGGCCAAGTCGCCGGCCGCGTTCGCGGCGAGATAGAGGCTTTCGCAGAGCGCGTGGTAGGCGCGCATGTCGTTCAGGTCAGGCACGGCGATGAGGTCGTCGATAGCGGCTTTTGCGGCCAGTTGGGTGAGGTGGCAAACCCTGGTGGGCAGGTCAGAGTAGTTCTTCATGGTCAGAGTCCTCCTTCTGTGGTTGGTTTCTGTGTCAGGAATGAGCTTCCAGCTCCCAGTCGCCGAGCGCCCTTCTGAGGGGGTTGTAAATGGTTTCGTACCCGTTGGTGTCTGGAAGCATTTCGTTGGATGTGAACTCCACGGTGCTCAGGATGGCCTGCTCCAGACGGCGGCAGGAGCGCACGTCCTCCCCGTAGTTCAAGCCGAGGAGCGCTCCGAAGGCGATGTTGAAGAGAATCGCTTTCTCGCTTTCGGTGGTTGGACGGCGAACCCAATAGGAGCCGTCCACGTACGCCCTCGTGACCAGGCTACCGGAGATTTCCTCCGCCATTTCGCGCAGTTTGTCCTCGGGGTACCAGCGGCGGACGTCGTTCAGGCTCAGACTTTTCATCATGGTCAAATTCCTCCTTCTGCGGGCTTTCCGCGACGCGCGGGGCGTTTCGGCTGGGAGCCCTCCCAGCCATCGTCAGGCGGAGTGGTGGTCAG
>CANQKY010000139.1 GCA_947624575.1 uncultured Clostridia bacterium | reverse complement strand
GTCGCAGAAGGAGGTACGCCTATGGAAAGAAGAATTCATCAGGTGGAACAGGGTGCTGCGACTTTACCCAAACCTTTGAATGTGGCGGCATATTGCCGAGTTTCATCCGGCAAGGACGCGATGCTGCATTCTCTGTCTGCACAGGTGAGCTATTACAGCGAACTGATCCAGAATCACCCCGGTTGGAAGTATGCTGGAGTTTATGTGGATGAGGCATACACGGGAACAAAGGACGCCAGGCCACAGTTTCAGCGAATGCTTGAGGACTGCCGGATGGGAAAGATTGACCGTGTGATCACCAAGTCAGTCAGCAGGTTTGCGAGGAATACCGTGACGTTGCTTGAAACGGTGCGAGAACTTAAACGGATGAATGTGTCGGTTTTCTTCGAGGAACAGCATATTGACAGTATGAACGGGGATGGAGAGCTGATGCTCACGATCCTCGCTTCTTTTGCACAGGAAGAGAGCAAGAGCGTATCGGATAACTGCAAGTGGCGGATCAGGAAGGATTTTTCGGAAGGAAAGACTATAAATCTGTCGCAGTTGTTTGGATACAAACAAATCGACGGGGAAATAAAGCCAGATCCAGATGAAGCGAGCGTTGTCAGATGGATTTTTGATAGCTATGTCGGTGGAAAAGGGTGCTCTAGAATCGCGGAGGAATTGATGAAAAAAGGTGTACCTTGCAGATTCGGTGGCACATGGAAAGAAAGCTATGTGAGGGCGATACTCAAGAATGAAAAATATACAGGAGATGCGCTGCTGCAAAAGACATACAGAGAAAATCATCTAACCAAGAAGAAAAGAAAGAATCATGGAGAGCTTCGAAGGTTCTATGTCGAGGAGAGTCACCCGGCCATTATTGAACATGCAGCCTATGAAAAGGCGCAAAAAATCATGGCTCAGAATCGGGAGAAGCTCAATATCAAGAAGTCGGTTACTGCTCGCTATCCTTTTTCGGGATTGATTGCCTGCGGAAGCTGCGGCGCGCATTATCAGCGACATACGACGCGAAGCCGGATCATGTGGATATGTAGCACCTATTTTCGACGGGGTAAGCAGTATTGTGCATCGAAGCAGATCCCGGAAGAAGTATTGCTGTGTCTTACGTGCGAGGTGCTGGGCATCCATGAAGTTACAGAAGAAGCGGTAAAACCCATTCAACAAATCGTCATTTCCGGGCCAAATCAAGTGCGCTTTATTCTTATAGATGGGCGAGAAGTTGAAAAAGACTGGATCGACCGCAGCAGATCAGAGAGTTGGACGGATGAAATGCGACGTGCCGCAAGCGACAGGGCAAAGAAGCAACATGAAAAACGGAAGGGTGGAGCAAATGAGTGAGCCAGCCAGAGCAAATAAAACGGTGCGCATTCACACGATCCCCGCTACTGTGCAGAGATATGCGCCTACGCAGGCCCTAACAGCAAGGCTGCGCGTAGCGGCATATGCCAGAGTGAGTACGGATCAGGATGAACAGCTCACATCCTATGAAGCCCAGGTGGACTACTATACACGCTATATCAAGGCCAATCCGCAGTGGGAATTCGTAGAGGTTTACGCCGATGAGGGTATTTCCGCAACGAATACCAAAAAGCGAAAGAATTTCAACCGTATGATCGAAGATGCGATGAACGGAAAGATCGACAGGATTGTGGCCAAGTCGGTCAGCCGGTTTGCCAGGAATACGGTAGATACCCTGACGACCATTCGCAGCCTGAAGGAGCGGGGTGTCGGCGTTTTTTTCGAGAAGGAGAACATTGACACACTGGACAGCAAAGGCGAGCTGCTCATCACAATCATGGGAAGTCTGGCACAAGAAGAAAGCCGTTCGATCTCAGAAAACGTGACATGGGGCTGGCGCAAGCGGATATCGGATGGAAAGGTGAGCATGCCATACAAACGCTTTCTCGGATATGAACGAGGAGAGGATGGCTTGCCATGCGTCGTGGAAAGCGAGGCGAAGATCGTCCGTGCGATCTATGGGCTGTTTCTCGACGGTCAGACGCCGTCTTCAATCGCATCGCTTCTGACCAAGCACGGTATACCCTCCCCTGGTGGGAAAAGTGTGTGGTACGCGAGAACGGTTCAGTCGATTCTGACCAATGAGAAATACCGGGGAGATGCGCTGCTACAAAAGACATTTACAGTGGATTTCCTAAACAAGACGAAGAAGGCCAACGAAGGCGAGATACCTCAGTACTACGTGGAGAACAGTCATCCAGCAATTGTGAGCGGCGAGATTTTTGAACTTGTGCAGCACGAGATGGCTCGTCGAAGGGAAAATGGAAAATACACCAGCACAGCGGGCGTGTTTTCAGGACGCCTGTTTTGTGGGGAGTGTGACGCAGCGTTTGGCAATAAGGTATGGCACAGCACGGACGCATATCGACGGGTAATCTGGCAGTGCAATCGGAAATATCAGAAAGAAGGTACTCATTGCAACACACCGCACCTTACGGAGGATGAAATCAAGTCTGCCTTTATGGAAGCCCTTGTACAGGTGTTGGAAAGAAAGCAGGAGATTGTTTCAAGCTATAGAGAGGTCATATCGTGCCTATGCAACACATTGGAACTGACGGATAGGATAGAACGCCTAAAGCAAGAAGAGGACGCGATCTATAGGCAAATTAGTCGGCTGATCCGGGAAAACGCGTCAATTGCGCAGGATCAGGCCGAATACAAACGCCAGTATGAAGCATTGGAAAAGCAACACGCCATTATAAAAGACCAATTGGCAACAACAAAAAAAGCCATTGCCGAAAGAACGGAAAAAAGGCGCATGCTTGAGCGCTTTATCAGCCAAATTGAGGCTCTGGATCAGCCGCGGCAATTTGACGAGAGCTTGTTTATTGGAACGATTGATCGAGTTATCGTTCGTAGAGAGAATGATGCGAAAGCGCTAACCTTTCGCTTTAAGGATGGAACGGAAATCCCTGTAAAGATCAAAAAAAAACCTGTGGATTAAGCAAAACGCAAACCACGAAAAGCCTCCCGCAGTCTTTTCTTATTTTGGGGAACGTCACAAAATAATGTCTTTTGCGGCTGAGGGTGCCACATAGCCCATCTATAGGGCATGGATACACCATACTCATAAAATATTATACCGCGCTTTTCACAAATTGTCAATGGATTTGAAGAGCACAAGCGAAAAAGCATTGTAGGGTTTACAATGATGTGAGACAAAGGATAGAAAAAGGTAGCGAATAGGAAGCACCCGTGTTAAGGTATAGTTG
>CANQKY010000138.1 GCA_947624575.1 uncultured Clostridia bacterium | reverse complement strand
TACGATTATGAGATGAGCGCGAAACGCGATCATGCCTCGGCCATAGCGCAGGCGGAAAACAGGGGAGAGCAGAGGGGTATTCAAAAAGGCCGGGCAGAAGGTCGGGCAGAAGGTCGGGCAGAAGGCCGAGCGGAAGGCCGGGCGGAAGGCCGGGCAGAAGGTCGAGACGAAGAACGCCGAACCATCATTGCGAATATGGTAAGGAATGGTACTCCCGAAGAAATAATCTATAAGTCTGTGGACGCACCTCGATCAGAGATTGATGCGATCATCGCGGAAACAAAAGAAGAGTAAGCCTTTCATCCCGCTTTCTACGAAAAACGGTCGTAGAAAGCGGGATTTTTATATGCCATCAGAGCATGTCTGAAGTTTCGTGAAGCTGCAAGCGTAGCCCAAAGAGCCTGGTCGCTTTCTTACTTTGTTAGGATGCTGAAGAAGCAAACTGACAAAAAGAGAGGGCGACCAGGCTTTTTTGTTTACCCCTCTTTAGACATGCTTTTTGCTTTGACGTCCGAGCGAGGATGCTTCTCCTGCACGGTGCAGTTTGGCTTTTCGGAATCCGCGCCAGTCGAGCTTTTGTCCGCAGCAGCCACAGAACGAGATGTATTCTCGCTCCATACTGGCCAGACAGCGCGGACAGACATAGTAGATTGTTTCAGAGGAATAAAAGGGAACGATGATCCCTTCTACCACTTTCATGGGGACGCGATAGTTTGCCCAACGGATCAGCTTTCTGTGAGAAAAGGTAGAGAGATCGTATTTCTTGGGAACAGGGCTTGGAGTGGGATTGTCAGGGACTGCTTCCTTTACGAGTAACCGCAGAGTTGGTCTTGGTCCCTCCTTGATTGCGTGATGAGCCTCGGGGATATCCAGCATGGTCGTAGTAGTTTGGTGTGTCATTATGACGGCGACCTCCTTTCAGACAAAAGGATAAAGGAGATCGCCGGGATTGAAAAACATAAAGTGTTTATTTTTCTGTAAAACGCACCGATTTAGGGGGATAAGGCTTCGCCGTTTTATGGATTAGCCTATAAATAAAAGCTACATAGATAGCCTATAAAGAAAAGTGTCTAAGATTCGATATATGTTCTCCAAAATCAGTATATAGTATGGCGGCACGAACATCACCACAAGATATAGTGGTTAGCTCGTAAGGAAAAGTGGGAAGCTGCGGAGCATGGTGCCCAACGCGGAGGATCAGCTCCACAAGCTGCTCGACAAAAACGAGATGGACGGCCCGGCCTTCAAGATAAAGAATGACCCACGTATTACGCGAATTGGCAGGATAATTCGGCGACTAAGCATCGACGAGACACCACAATTTATAAATGTATTAAAAGGAGAGATGAGCCTCGTCGGGCCCCGCCCGCCGATCCCGCGCGAGGTGGCGCAGTACACGGAATACCAGAGGCAACGACTGAGCGTGAAACCGGGACTGACGTGCTACTGGCAGATTCAGCCGAACCGCAACCGCCTGAGCTTCGACGACTGGGTCGAGCTGGATCTCAAGTACATCCGAGAGAGAAGCTTCTGGGTGGATATGAAGATCCTCTTTAAGACCGTCGGCGTCGTGCTGGGCATGACGGGGGAATAAGCGTTTTCCCGATTTATCGAACTTGTGCAGCCACAGATTGTCGTGCGACACGCATGCTGAGGGTTCAGCGGCGCCGAGCGCGGCGAGACATACGCGATTTGCAAGCCGGATGCCCGGAGGGCGAAGCTATGCCCAAATGCGATGCGGAAAGGAACTGAGCGGATGGAAAACGCGCAAAAAACCTACGGTTGCCTGTTCTGCGCGACGGGCAAGGAGCTCGCGGTCGCAAGGCGCATACAGGCGGCACGGGACGGCGTACGGGCCGTTGCCGCGCGACAGGAGAAGCACAAGACGGTGCGCGGCGTGAAATCGCGGATCGAGGAGATCTTCCTGCCGGGATACGTCTTTTTCGAGACGGACGCGAGAATGGAATCGCTGGACTGGCTGCCGAGGCTCGATGTGATCCGCGTGCTGCACTACGGGGACAAGTACTGGCAGCTGATCGGCGAGGACGAGCGGTTTGCAAAGTGGCTGTTCAAGTACGATGGAGTGCTGAGCTTTTCGAAGGCGTATAAGGAAGGCGAGCAGGTGAGAATCGTCAGCGGGCCGCTCAAGGATATGGAAGGGTATATCACCAAGGTGGATAAGCGCGGGAGGAGCGGGCAGGTTGCGGTGAGGTTTGACAGCAGGGTGATTAAGGTTTGGTTGGGGTTTGAGATTGTTGATGTGCTTGTAGGTAGATGTATTGAGTAGCAACTTCATTAATTAATAGTGTGGTCGAATGATACGGAATAATCAAAGAGGATACGAAGGGAAGAAATGCGATGCGAATACTGGTGACGGGCGGCGCGGGGGTTCTAGGCGCGAATCTGTGCGCGAGGCCTGCAAGGAGTGGGAAGATCACGTCATTTGCCTCGATGATCTCCAGACGGGCAGTCTGCAAAATGTCTCCGAGCTGCTGGGCTAGCCGAACTTTGAGTTCATTCATACTAATCTCAAATCAAAACATATTAACAATCCATCGTCTAGCGGTAATATGCTTAACAGTGTGATTTGACAACTCGCGGATGACTTTACATAGTCGTTCTACTACAGCATCGAGGACCGTGAAAATTTTATTACAGAAGCCACGAGTACGCAGCTCTCGCCAAATCTGTTCTATCGGATTCATTTCCGGAGTATAGGAAGGTATGTGACAAAGCGTTATGTTATCCGGTACTAGAAGGCCGTTGCTTTTGTGCCACGCCGCACCGTCACAGACTAATACAATCCTTTCTTGTGGATATGCCCGCGAAAGTTCTCGTAAAAACACATTCATGCATCGTGTGTTGCAATAAGGCATAACTAAAAAGAAGTGCTCCCCTGTGAGCGGTTCAACCGCTCCATAAGCATATCGGTATTCCCTGATATGATGACATGGAGTTCTTGGCCGCACTCCTTTGATGTACCAGCAGTATTTCGGCTTATTCATTCGACCAAATCCCGCTTCATCTTGAAACATCAGCCGCACATTTCGGTTTGGGGTTTCGCGGCGGATTTTACAGATCAATGTGTTAATTTTTTTGAGGCGTCTATTTCCGCCTCGCGCGCCTTCTTCGGGTGCTTCGCCCGCGGCATTACCTTCCGCCAGTTCCGGCGTTTTAGCAGCGTATAGATGTAGCCTCGTCCAGTATCTTTTCCGATCCGCTTATCAAAAGCTGCTTTTATATCTTGTACGGTGACAATCTGGCCCTGCTTCGCTTTCTCTTCAAAGGAATC
>CANQKY010000137.1 GCA_947624575.1 uncultured Clostridia bacterium | reverse complement strand
TCCGTACGGTTCATTATAGCGCAACTATTCTAATTCGTCAACTGAATTTTGCAATTTCCTTAAAACTTTCGTGCGCGCGGGAGGGAGAGGCGGCGCGAGCCCCTTTTACGGTGTGCCCACGTTCCCCGCAGGTGAATTAGCCTTCCCCTTTGGGGAAGGCGCCCCGAAGGGGCGGATGAGGTCGCCCGAAGGGCGAAGCGTTCCCCTCTACGGCGTTCCCCCTGTTTTCTCCGCTCAGACCATCGTCCCGCTCATCGCGCGGCCGCCGAGCACGTGCAGATGCAGGTGCAGGACGGACTGCTGGGCGTCCGGGCCGCAGTTGGAGACGACGCGGAAGCCGCTCTCGACGAGGTTCTCCATCTTCGCCACGGCGGCGGCGGCGCGCATCAGCTTGGCCAGCGCGGCGTCGCTCTCGCCCTGCGCGTCGTACCAGCCGGAGACGTGCTTCTTGGGGATCACCAGCACGTGCACCGGGGCCTGCGGCGCGATGTCGCGGAAGGCCAGCACGTCCTCGTCCTCGTAGACCTTGTCGCTCGGGATCTCGCCCGCGGCGATTTTGCAAAACAGACAGTCGTTCATAATAAGGCTCCTTTCTTTATTCGCGCGCCGCCGCCTTGGGGCTGCGGCGTAGCTTGGCGATTCGTCGGGATTCTACATGACCGGCATCCTCCGGGGAAGCGGGAGGGTCTCCTACGCTTCCTCATCCGCATGGTTTAACGTACGTCTGAGCCAATTTATCCTTCTCTCCACGCAGGTTTTCAGCAAATTGCTTTTGATCGCCGTTTCAAACCCGTGACATGCGCCTTTGACCTCATGGATTTCAGCCGGTATGCCCTGCGCCCTCAGTTTTTCGCACAGAATGACGCCCTCGTCGCGGAGCGCGTCAAACTCGGCGACTTCGATGTACGCCGGCGGAAACCGGGCAAAGGACGCCGTCTCCAAGGGGGAAGCGTACTCGATTCTTTCCGGCAGTCCGCGCCCGAGGTACGCATCCCACATCATTTTGGACAGCTTTGCGTCAAAGACCGGGGTGTCCACATATCGCTTCATCGAATCGGTCTCCATCCGCCTGTCCGTGACCGGATAGATGAGCAGCGCGGCGTCGGGCATGCGCAGCCCCCGATCCCTCGCCATGAGGGACGCGGCCAAGGCGAGATTCCCGCCGGCGCTGTCCCCGGCGACGATCATCTGCGCGCCGCCTGCGCGCTCGAGCGCCCATTTGTACGTGCAGTAGCAATCCTCCGCCGGGACGGGGAAGGGATGCTCCGGCGCCAGACGGTAGTCGGTATAGACGACCTTACACGGCAGGCTTGAAGCGTACAGCTTCGCCATGCTGTGATGGGCAAAGGACGCTTTCAGCACGAACCCTCCGCCGTGATACAGCACCATGCACGGCAGCTCGCCTTCGTGACGGACGGGCTCGATCACGAGCGTGTCGAGCGTTGCGCCGCCATACCCCGGCGTCCTGTGCCGGGTAACGGCGACGGCTTCGTCCGAGCGGCATTTGGAAAGGCCGATGACCCTGTTCATCAGGGGCAGCAGCGCCGTGTTGTCCGGCATTTTGATCTTTGCGATCCCCGCCAGCTCCGGGTCTATGTCGTATTTGGCCACAGCGTCCCCTCTCCCACAAGCTTCGGTTTCGCGCTTTGCGCAGCTTTACAGCAAACGGGAATTTATAATAGAAAAGCAGAAATAATTCCTGAAAACAAATTAGAAGCGGTATGAATGATCCAACTTGGAATGATTGAGCCTTTGGAAAGTTTTTCGTTGATATATCCCATAAACCATGCAATAGTTCCCGTAAACGCAATAATCAAAGCAGTTTTTACATCTCCCGCAAATGGGAAAAACATCGCTCCGTGTAATAGACCGAATAATAAAGCCTGCACAATATTTGCAATGTTAAAACTAAACTTATTTGTCAATCTTTTCAATATAAACCCTCTGAATAAAAGCTCTTCCGGAAATGCTGTATTCAAAGCTGCATATACAACTATTGCCGGAATAGCTGCCGCGCCAAGTCCTGCAAATTCAGAAGCCGCCGTTTCAATTCCGCTTATCCTATCAAGCATAAACGCCCCTAAAATCATAAAAGCAGCTGATGCTATAACAACGGCAGCTAAAGTCTTTTTTCCGCCCTCAATTTTCTTTAACCCTATCCACTCTGCAAATTTTTGCTTCTTTCTCGCTGTAATAAGCCACCATACAAACGGAATGAACAAAAACAGTATAATTTGCAGTATGCTGCTGATAACTTTATTGACTAGCAAATTCATAAACTTCCTCTTCTCTGCCGAGCCCCGAACAGTCGCCCGGCCGATGCTGAATACTTTATCGTTAATTCACTCAAGTCTATTCCTTCGTAAATTCCGATTTTGCGCTCCGCGGTCTCCCCGGCAAGCGGGAAGCTTACGGGTCAGATTTGAATCTGAAAATTCCCGAACTCGAACAATCCGTTTCCCTGCCTGAGTTTGCCGCTTCGCTCGATTTGCGCAAATCCCGCTTCGATTTCGTCGATCAGGGAAACAGGGATGTCGAGCTGATGGTGGCCGGGTAAAACCCTCGCAATTTTGTATTTCTGCACGCGCTTGATAGAGCGATAGAAAAGCTGCGGATCAGTCGTGGGATAAAATGCGTAAAGACAGCCCTTGTAAATCAAATCCCCGGAAAACAGGTAATCCCTCCCCGGCTCGTAAAAACAGCAGTGTCCGGGGGAGTGTCCCGGCGTGTGGACGACCTGAATCCTCCGGCCGCCCAAATCCAGCCAGTCGCCGTCGCGCAAAACGCTTTGCGGCTTCCCTTGAAAAATGCGGTAGGCGTCCATATCAAATTCCGCCGGAAAATCGCAGGGGAATTTCGTTAAACTGTTTTTGACAGCTTGGAGCGGGATCGGGAACTGAACGGAGAGCCAATCTTTCTCCAATTCATGCACGGCGATGTTTTCAAAATACCGGTGTCCGCCGATGTGATCCCAGTGCGCGTGGGTCGTCGCCGCCATGACGGGCAATTCCGTCAGGCTGTCCACGATTTCCCGGATATTCGAGACGCCCAAGCCCGTATCAATCAAAAGCGCTTTTTCCTGCCCGCGCAACAGATAGCAGTGCGTCTCTTCCCAATGCCTGTATTCGCTGATTGCAAATGTCTGCGCGTCGATTCTCTCGACGGTAAACCAGTCGGTCATACGGGTTTCTCCTCGCCAACTCCCGATTTTGCGTTCCGCGCGTCCTCCCGGCAAACGGGAATTTATCGTTCCGATTCACTTCCCGAACAGCAGGAATATCTATCACACTATATCATTACTTTTTCGT
>CANQKY010000136.1 GCA_947624575.1 uncultured Clostridia bacterium | reverse complement strand
CAGTCATAAACTTCTAAGCAGTTCGTAAACGGACGAAATTTTTCTGCAAGAAATTTCAAATCGTCAGTCGTCAAATTCCCGTTTGGAGAATGACCAATCCAACAATGCTTACAACGATTCGGACAGCCAAACATATCAAGGCATACAGTGATATTTGTAAACATCGTTTTTCTCAATCCTTTCTATCTTTGAAGTTGTGATAACATATAGATAAGCCTTGGGACGCCTTCCTTAACGGAGGGCGTCCCAAGGCAGCCACTTTTTTACATCAGCCCGACCCTGCGGCAGTTTGCGTTATGCTCCTGCAGGGTGACGGCATAATAGATATTATGCTCGGTATCGGTCACGAAATAGAGATAATTGGTGTCCGCCGGGTGAAGTGCCGCGTCGATCGCTTCCGCACCGGGGTTGTTGATCGAGCCTGCCGGTATCCCCGTGATTTGATAGGTATCATATGCTTTCACCATCTCATCGCTCGCGCTCGGGACCTCCTCGGCAATGGCTTTGGAGTAGGTAGTGGTGGGATCAGACTGGAGCAGCTTGGGCATAAAGTTCGGGGATTCCAGCCGATTCCAGAACACAGAGGAAACGCCCCTCATCATCTCCTGCCCATAGGACTCCGCCTGAATGACCGAGGCAAGCGTCATCATCTGGCGGAAGGACACATTCCGCGCGGCGCACCGGTCGAGCGCATCTGCCGGCAGATAGGTGTCAAAGGCGGCGAGCATCGTTTTTACCACATCTCGTGCGTCCATGCCGACCCGCAGGTCATAGGTTGCGGGATACAAAAAACCCTCCAGCTTATAGCAGATCAGATCGCTGTCCTCCGACGCGAGCTGCCGGACAAAATCAAAGTCATAATCATAATCGTTCGCGGCTGTCAAAAACTCCTGATAACCGCAAACGCCGTTGTCCTCCATCAGCTGGGCGATCTTCCATATGCTCCGCCCTTCCGGCACCGCAACGGTGACATACTGATACGCCACATCGGGGTGCTGGAGCGCAAACAGCAAATCGGCAAAGCTCATGTTCGCATTGAGCAGATACTCACCCGGCGTGTAGACAAAGCCGGGCGCGTTATTCTGGATATACTTTCTAAAATCCGCGCCGCTTTTGATGATCTGCTCCTCCTGGAGCGTATCGGTTGCCTTATACTCGTAATCGCCCCGCTGAATCACCAGCGTAAAGGGGCGATCCTCCTGCATCACGCCAAGCCGGTCAAGCAGATAGGGTGCTTTTTTATAGGCGGCAAAGCCGAGCCCTGCCAAAATGACCAGCACAATGACCAGAATGACGATCGCCTTGCCGTGACCCTTTTTAGGCTTGTCCGGTTCGGGCGGCGTAACAGGCGTCGGCTCAGGCGGTGCGACAGGCGCCGGTTCGGGCGGCGTCTGCATTTCCGCAGGCTGCGGGGACTTTGGGGCAGCGGGAGGTTCCGTTTGATTCCGCTCCGACGGCGGGATATAACGGGTACGCCGTTGTTCCATATGATACACTCCTTTTTGGTTCGGGGGTTCGATATTTCGACATATTATATCATAGAATGGGAGAAATGTAAACCTATTTCTGCACTTCCCCATAAAGCCGCTGTGCCTTAGCCATATCCGCCGTGACGGCGGCGCGCAGTTCCTCCACCGAGCCGAATTTCCGCTCCGGACGGAGCAGGCGTAAAAGCCGCACCTCGATCGGACTGCCGTACAGCTCCGCCGAAAGCCCGAAGATATGCGTTTCCGCCAGCGGACGGCGTTCCCCCGCGATGGTGGGCTTCACCCCGATATTGGTGACGCCGCCGTACCGTTTTCCCTCCCAGCTCACCTCGGAGAGATAGACCCCGTAAAACGGCACCAGCATCTGATCGGGGAACTCCTGATTGACGGTGGGAAATCCCCATTTGTGTCCGAGGTGCTTCCCCTGCCGCACCGGAAAATCAAAGGCATACGGCTCACAGAGCAGCCGGTTTGCTTCCTCGATCTGTCCGGCGCGGAGCAGGGTGCGGATTCTGGTGGAGCTGACCCGCTGCCCGTCGTCAATGACCGGCGGCAGAATCGCCGTTTTGGCGTTCACCTCGGCTGCCAGTCGGGTGAGCAGCTCTGCATCTCCCGCCGCGTTTTTCCCAAACCGAAAATCATAGCCGCAGGAAAGAAACCGTCCGCGGCTTCGCCCCAGCAGTACCCGCCGGACAAACCGCTCCGGTGTACAGCTGCGGATATCATCGAAATCGGGCAGCAGCAGACAGCGTATCCCAAGTGCTTCCAGCCGCTTATTCCGCAGGCTTTGGGTCAGGATATCCTGCTCCCCCTGCTTGCTGACCGGACGGGAATGACGGGTGGTAAAAGAAAGGGCGCAGGGAATCAGCCCGTGCGCCTGCTCCGCCACCGCCGACGACAGCACCTGACGGTGCGCCATATGCACCCCGTCAAATAATCCGAGCGCGATCGCCGTATCCCACGGAAGCTCGGACAGATCGGTATGTATTTCCATATTGTCCTCCTATTTAGCTGTCCACCGGCGGAAAGATCCGAATGGCGCGTAACTCCTCCCCGTCCGGCTCCGCCAGTCCGAGAAAGACCCCGTCCGCACGGTAGACCCGACATCTTCCCTTGGGAAGTTTCTCCAAGCGGGCAAGGGAAAGCCGCACGCCGTTTGCAAACAGTCGTCCTAGCACTTCGTTCAAATACAAAGCGGGATAATCCCGCAGTGCCGCGTCAAGCGGCAACAGGGGCAGGGGCTTTCTTTCCTCCGCATCTTTCAGCGTGATACAGTCGGACAGGGTGAACATGCCCGCCTCGGTGCGGACAAGCCCTGTCAACACGGCTCCGGTGCCGAGCATGCTCCCCAGATCGTGACAGATACTGCGGACATAGGTGCCTTTGCTGCAATGGATATCCAGCGTTCCCTGCTGCGTTTCTTCGGAAAACTCCGACAGAGAAAGCGAAAACACCGTGACCCGACGGGTCGGGCGTTCGACCTCCCTGCCGGCGCGCGCCAGCTCATACAGCCGTTTGCCGCCCACCTGTACCGCCGAATACATCGGCGGCGTTTGCTCGATCTCGCCCCGAAACGCATCGAGCGCCGCTTCCACCTCTTCCGCCGTCGCCCGACGGTTAAACCGCGCAGTCACCCTGCCGGTGACGTCCAGTGTATCGGTGGTGAAGCCCAGCGAAAATCGGGCGGTATAACGCTTGTCCTGCCGCGGCATCAAGTCGCACAGACGGGTCGCCCTGCCAAACAGCAGGGGCAGCACGCCGGTCGCCATCGGATCGAGGGTGACCGGCGTGCTGCCCCTGCTGTTTGGAAGGGCAACCCGTC
>CANQKY010000135.1 GCA_947624575.1 uncultured Clostridia bacterium | reverse complement strand
CGCCGCGAGCCCAGCCTGCACCTGATTCAGCATCGCCGAAAACTGGCTGATCGGGCCGGAAATGTTGCTCGCATAGATCAAAAACGCGCTCAGACCGCCGAGAGTCAGCGTCCCGCTTAGGATGGCGTATGCCCCGAAAACGCAAAGCGCAATGTACACCAGATTGTTCAGCAGCGTCATGAATGGGCTGATCAGTCCGGAAAGCGCGCGGGAACGAACGTACGTCCTAAAAAATTTCCCGTTGATCGACTCGAGCTGGCGGCAGGCCTCCTCCTCAAAGTTGAACGCCCGCATCACATCGCTGCCCGTCAGACACTCTTCTATATGCGCGTTCAGCTCGCCCTCGGCGGCCTGCTGTTTTTTAAACAGCCGCTTCGTGTTCTTTGAGATGAAACGCATGGACAGGATGCTCAGCGGCGCCATCACAAAGAATATCAGCGAGAGGCGGATATTCGTGATCGTCATCATGACGGTCGTTCCGACGATCGTCAAAAGGCTCGTGAAAACGGCGGGCAGATTCGTCTCCATGACGTTCGTCAGCGTCACCATGTCGCCGGTCGCCCGGGCGAGAATATCCCCCCGCTTATGCGTATCCATATAATTCAGGGGTAAAATCTCCAGCTTCTTCTGCATCCCCTCGCGCATGCGGAACGCCGTATTTTCCGCCATATCCACCAGCAAACGCTTGGATGCGCCGGAGGCGACGCCCGCAACGACGTACAGAGCGGCCAGCGCGAGCAGGAACCTCCCCGGGAATTCCCATACGAAAACGCCCTTCCAAAGCCCGCTTTGCAGCCCGTCGGTCAGGGTTTCGATCACCTTCGGGGCAAACATCCCTGCCAGCGTCGTCACGATCAGGAACACAGCCGCAGAGACCAGCTTGATACGGCTGCCGCCCATATAGCGCATCAGACGGAGAAACGTGCCTTTTTTTCTCTTTTTCTTCATGAGGCCGCCTCCTTCCCGTTCTGGCTTACCTGCGTCTCATAGATCTCTCGGTATACGCCGCAGCCTGCCAGAAGCTCCCTGTGCGTTCCTGTGGCGATAATCCGTCCCTTGTCCAGAACGACGATCTGATCCGCGCTCATGATCGTGCTGATCCTCTGGGCCACCACGACGATCGTCCTGCCGGCAAGCTCCCGGTACATGGCCGCCCGCACCGCGGCGTCCGTCTTGAAATCCAGCGCGGAGAACGTATCGTCCAGCAGATAGACCGGCGCGTCTTTGATAAAAGCCCGAGCGATGGAGATTCTCTGCCGCTGTCCGCCGGAGAGATTTCCGCCTCCCTGAGTCAGCTCAAACTCCGGCCCCGCATGTTTTGCCTCCAGATATTCCGTCACCATCGCCATATCGCAGGCCTTTTGGATGTCCTCAGGAGTTGCGTCCGGTTTTGCCATGCGCAGATTGCTCTCCACGGTTCCCGAGAAGACGACCGCTTTCTGCGGCGCGTAAGAAATCAGCTTTCTCAGATCATGGGGGTTCATCTCCTTCGTATCCATCCCGTCGATCAGGATGGAACCGTAAAACTGCGTTCCGTAAAACTGTGGAATCAGCTTCAAAAGCGTGGACTTTCCGCTGCCCGTAGCCCCTACAATGGCGGTCGTCTTTCCTGCCGGAATCGTCAGATTGATCTTCTCCAGCACCAGATCGCGGGCTCCGCTGTAACCGAAATGCACATCCTTAAACCGAATCTCTCCCTTCGGAGCCTCCGCCGTCCGGGGTTCTGCCGGGCGGGTATCCTTGGAGCTGTAATCGAGAACCTCCCGGATTCTGGCGGCCGACACCTCGCAGCTGGGAAGCGCGTTTAGGATTGTCATCACCATGGAAAACCCGGCGGCCAGCTGAATACTGTATTGAATATAGACGATCAGCCCGGACAGGCTGATCAGTCCGCGCCTCATCTGAACGGAGCCTATCATCAGAATCAGAACCACCACCAGATTCATGATCACCTGCACCAACGGATCGATCAGATTGATGATGCGGTTGGCGTCGACGGCTTGATGAAGCACCTGCCGGTTTGCCTCCGTCAGCTTTTCGATCTCGTACTGCTGGCGGCTGAACGCGCGTATGGAGCGAGCGCCCGTCAGCTTCTCATTCATCAGCGTGCCGACGCGGTCGCCTCTCCGTTGCAATTCCATAAATTTGGGCATGCTCAGCATATTGGCGCGTCTCACCAGCAGCATGCTCAGCACAAAACTACCCCCAAGAATCAGCGAGAGCGGCGCATCCATCAGGACGCAGCGGACAAATGTAAATATCGCTATAAAGGGAACCCGCATCGCGCTGCGCAGCATGTTGATGACCACCATCTGCATCTGCGTCGCGTCGCCGGTCGCCCTGCTCAGCAGAGATTCCTTGCTGAAGTTCTGATAATCCAGATCGGAAAACGTCTGCGTCTTTTTAAAAATGTCCGCGCGTATCCGCGTGGTAAATTTTGCGGTCACATAGGCGGAGAAATATCCGGCGATCACCATGCAGATTCCCATGGTGACCGTCATCACCAGCATGGTCGCGCCGATACGGACGATATACGGCATATCTCCCTTCGCGACGCCCTGATTCATGATTTTATTCAGATATTCGGGAAGGCTCGTCTGCGCATACGCCTGACCGACGGTAAAAACGACAATGATCAGCATCTGCGCCCAGTAATCCTTCAGATACCGCTTCAGAAGATTAAACAATCGGTTTTCCTCCCTTATCCGGCGAGGACGCCTCCCTCCCGTAATCCTCGACCAGCCCGAAGAAGAATTTCTCTTTCATCGGCGTGTCGATGACGCGCACCGACTTTAGCTGGTTCGGCGAAGTGCCCCTCATAACCATCAGGTCGCGGTAGAGCTGATAGGTCTGCTGCTGCACGAATTTCAGCTCCGTTTTTCCGAGAACGCCGGTACGGATTTTATCCCCAAAGGAGGGATTCGCGTGCATCAGCTTTTCCTCGACAATGTCGCGATACGCCTCAAGTTTCTCCCGCGGTACAATTCCCTCCGTCTCCATGAGGAACACATAGTGTCCCGGCTCGGTATCCACATCCGCAAAGACGCTGTAATCCACAACGTTTTCGCCCGTTTCCCGCATAAACTCGTCCACCACCCAGCGGACGGCCTCCTCGTTTGTCTTCTCTCCGGCAATGCTCAGCATCTGGCTCTTCCGACAGACAAACTCGATCAGCGGCGCTTCGTGGTAAAACCCCGCGACGCGGATCACATCCCCGATCCGATACCGATAGAAGCCGGAGACGTTGGTGAGCACGATCTCGTATTCCTCGCCCTCCTCGAGCTGATCGATCGTCAGGAGCTTTCCGGCCTCCTCATCCTTTGCCGGAATAAACTCATAGAACCCGCTCTCCGGCAGCAGCACATAGGAGGTATCCCCAACATGGCGCGCGGCGCCCATCAGCGACTCCGACGCCGCGTATGTCA
>CANQKY010000134.1 GCA_947624575.1 uncultured Clostridia bacterium | reverse complement strand
TCACTGCGGCGGCACATGTCCGCCTCCGTGACGGATTATAAATTTTTCGCTTTTATAATACTTTTTCGACAGACTGAAGCAGGCGCTCTCTAAGAGGACGCCTGCTTTTTTGTCGCATCTTGCATTTTTTTCATCTTTTCGTCATTTTGTGTCGCCAAAACTCATTTAATATGTTATAATAATGTGGTATGCGTCAACGCGCAATCACATCTCAAGGCGGTGCAACGATGATACGACTGCTTCTGTTCTCTCTGCTCGGCTACTTATCCGGCAGCATATTATTTGCCAATCTGTTCGCCAGGCTCTTTCATAAAAGCGACATAACGGCGCCCAGCAAGGACCACAATCCCGGCACGGCAAACGCCTATTTATACGGCGGCTTCTGGTGCGGCACCTGCACGCTCTGCTGTGAGCTTTTAAAAGGATTTCTGCCGGTCCACCTTTTCCTGCTCGGCATGCCGCTCTCCGAGCCGGACTGGAAATGCGCCCTTGTGCTGGCAGCCCCTGTGATCGGTCATGCGTTTTCGCTTTTCCACCGGTTTCGCGGCGGAAAAGGGGTTGCCGCCACCTTCGGCTGCCTTTTGGGGCTTTTCCCCGATCTGCTCCCGCTTTTGGTATTCGCCGCCTTTTTCCTCTTTTTCTCCCTCGTTTTGCGGATCTCGCCCCACTTTTACCGCACCGTTTTCGCCTACGTCGGCACGGCGCCGATGCTGTTCCTTTTGAAAGCGAACAGTGCTGTCTGCATCGGCTTTCTCCTGATCGCTCTGGTCGTCTGCTTCAAGCTCCACCTCAGCAAAGAGGTGCGGGAAAAGCTGCGGGTTAAATTGGCATGGACGCGCTGATCCTCTCCTGCGGCACCGGCGGAGGGCATGATTCCGCCGCGAAAGCCATTATGGAAGCGATGATCCGGCAGGGTCACAACGCCGAGATGCTCAACCCCTATACCCTCAAAAGCGACCAGCTTGCCGACGACATCAACAAAACCTATATCGCCAC
The DNA here is from genome assembly GCA_947624575.1 of uncultured Clostridia bacterium. Taxonomy (GTDB): domain Bacteria; phylum Bacillota; class Clostridia; order Oscillospirales; family Ruminococcaceae; genus CANQKG01. Next base: position 2,493 of record CANQKY010000134.1, on the reverse strand, counting down.
CGCCCGCTACACCCCGCGCACCTTCGGCACGGTGTATAAGCTGGGCGACGTCTACCGCCAACTGCCATTTCGTTCGCCGGTCTATTTTGTCAACCGCGCCATGAACGAGGTATTGCAGGCATATTTTTCGGAGCATCATTTTGATATTGCGATCATGACCCACCTGTTCCCCGCCGAAATTCTGACCAACATGAAGCGGCACGGGATCGCGGTTCCCAAAACGGTTTTTGTGGCGACCGACTATGTGTGTATCCCCTTCACCGAGGAAACCGAATGTGACGCCTATGTGATCCCGACGGCAGACCTTGCCGACGATTTCATCGGTCGCGGGATCCCGCCGGAAAAAATTTACCCGCTCGGTATCCCGACCCACAGCCGGTTTGCGACGAGCGAAACCCGCGACGCCGTGAGAAAGCGGCTGGGATTTGACCCAGACAAGAAGTATATTCTGATTACCGGCGGCAGCATGGGCGGCGGCAAAATCGAAAAGGCGATCACAAAGCTCCGCTCCTATTTTGCCGAGAGAGCCGACATAAAGCTAATCGTGGTATGCGGCAGCAATCAGGCGCTCTATGACAGGCTGAGCGAAAAGCCCGATCCCAATATGACGGTGATCGGCTATACCGAGGAGATGGCGTCCTTTTTGAAAGCAAGCGATCTTTTCATCACCAAGCCGGGCGGACTTTCCTCTACCGAGGCGGCTGTCTGCGGCGTTCCCATTCTGCACACCGCCCCGATCCCCGGCTGCGAAAGCCGCAACGCCGCGTATTTCAGCGAAAACGGCATGAGCGTCTACGGGGAGATCAACGACGAGATGCTGCAAACCATGGAGGAAATTCTGACCGACCAAAGCCGCCGCCTGTCCATGATCGACTGCCAGAAAAAGCGGATCAACCCCTCGGCGGCAAACGACATCTGCGATCTCGCACAACGGCTTACCGCGGAAAGCTAAAAACTCCGAAGCGGACGATATCGACCGCTTCGGAGTTTTTTGCCGCTATGTGGCGACCTTACCGATTGCCGGACAAAAGCAGGAAAGCCACCATTGCTATGATGACGATCACGGCGGCGATCCAAAGCACGCCCTCGCCGCCCCGACTTTGCTGCGGCGATACCGGCTGCCGCTGATCGGGGGAGCGGGGCTTTTCCACATGCTGCGCCGTTGCCTGGCGGTAGAGCGCAAGCGGATCGGTTCCGTTCATGATGCGCTCATAAAACCGATCCAGCCAGAGCGCGTCCCCCGGCTCGCACATATTATATTCCTCACAGCCTGGCTCATGGGTAATCTTATTCCGCACCCAGCGGTAATGCTTGAGCTTTTTGAGATCCTCCGTCCAGCCCCTCACGTAATAATTGCCCGGCGTCTGCATCATCGCGTCGATATAGGCGGAAAGCCGCCGATCATCGTCCATCACCTCTCCGCAGAGCTTTTCAAGCCGCTTATAAGAGTCCAGAAATCCCATCAATCGTCACTCCCTTTTGTCTGTCGGGGCTGTTCACACCGCTGCAAAAGCGGGGCGCGTGCCGAGATCACCCTCGGTGTGGGCAGTGCGTCAAACTGCACAAGATAGCTGCCTTTCTCGGCATCGACCTCCAAAATGCGCCCTTCACCGAGATACTCATGCCGCACGGCTGTGCCGACCGGCAAAAGCGTTTCCTCTGTATGCTCCGGCATATATCGCTCGGTGTAGGCGATATACTCCCGCGCATCGGCGATCAGACTGTCATTCGGCTTTTCGGTGTATGTCAGAAGGTCACGGTCGATATCCAGCACAAAGCGGGAGGGGTATCGGGGCGAGCCGTCAAAATTGCGTCCCTCCGCCGCAGACAAATACAGCCGCTTCTCCGCACGGGTCATGGCGACAAACGCCAGCCGTCGCTCCTCCTCCATGCCGGAGAGGTCCTTTGTTTTGCGGGTGGGAAAGACCCCCTCGTTCATGCCGCAGAGGAACACATAGGGAAACTCCAGCCCCTTCGCGGCATGAACGGTCATCAGCTTCACCCGATCGGAGCCGTCCTCCGTATCGGCATTGGTGAACAGTGCAACATGATTGAGAAAATCCTCCGCCGTTGTCTCCTCCCCGCAGGTCGTTTCGTACTCATGTATCGATTGCTTGAACTCCGCCAGATTATCGAGCCTCTCCCGACTGCCCTCGGTACGCAGCATCGCCTCATAGCCGCTTTCGTCCAAAAGGGCTTCCAATAAATCGGAGACCGGACGGGTGTCGCAGTCCGCCGAAAACCGCTCGATCAGGCGGATAAACCGCGCCGCCGACGCGCCTTTCATGATCTCCTCCTCCGCGGTGAGGGTCAGCGCCTGATACAGCGTGCAGTCATGCTCCGCCGCATATTGCTCCAAAAACGCCATACGCCGCTTACCGATATTCCGCTTCGGCGTATTGACGACCCGCCGAAGCGACAGATCGTCCCGAAAGACGACCATACGCAGATAACTAAGCGCGTCCTTAATCTCCGCCCGCCCGAAAAAGGGCG
>CANQKY010000133.1 GCA_947624575.1 uncultured Clostridia bacterium | reverse complement strand
TCTATCCGTTGTATGTGGCGTACAGCATCTACCGCATGATGCTCCCGAAGGACGAGGAGCAGATGACGCTGGAGGAGGCACAGGTCTGGTGGAGGCGGGCGCTGCGCGACCATCTGTTCGTCCTGTGCCAGACCGCGATGGCGGTGTCGATCACCAAGCGCACGCTGGCGGGCTACACCGGCGCGGAGGTCAACGCCGTCTACATTCCCCATCTGCTCGACCGCATGGACGACAAGCCGCGCCTCGCGCGGAAGCTGACGAACCCGGAGACGTGGAAGAAGGAGGGTGAGCGCTTGAAGTTTGACGCTATCGTGGGGAATCCGCCGTATCAACTGGAAACGGGTGGCGGCGCGAGGCAATCAAAACCCATTTATAATCAATTTGTTTTGACAGGAAAGAGTCTAAAGCCAAAATATATGACGATGATAACGCCTTCTCGCTGGTTTGCCGGTGGTATCGGGTTGGATGAGTATCGAGAAACTATGATGCGTGATAAAACAATAGTTAAAATTGTTGACTTTGCAAATTCAAAAGATTGTTTCCCGGGGATTAGCATAAGTGGTGGTGTGAATTACTTCTTAATGGCGGCAGATAACACTGAAAATTGCGATTTCACCAACTATTTTAATGGTACCAAGTCAAGAATGTTGCGGTCTTTAAATGAGTTTCCAGTTTTGGTACGGTATAACGAAGCGGTCAGTATTTTAAGAAAAATACGCGCATATAAAGAACAGACGATGGTGGAAATCGTGGGGCCGATTAGTCCTTTCGGGTTGGCTACCAAGATTCGAGGCACTCAAGACAAGAAAGAGAAAGATGCCGTACGTTTGTACTCAAGCGATGGAGCGACATATATTTCGCGCAGTTCGCTGGAAAAGGGCCTAGAATTGCTTGATAAATATAAAGTGATGGTGAGCCAAACAAGCGCCGAGCATGCAGATGAGCCGTCTAAAGATGGAACATACAAGGTACTTACGAATACCATGCGGGTACTAACCCCTGATGAAGTTTGTACTCATTCGTATATTGTGGTTGGAAACTACGACAAGCAAGAGTATGCAGAGAATCTACTTGTTTTATTTGAAATCTCGATTCGTTCGCTTCCTCTTGTTGCAAGCGCTTTCTTCAATTCATATTTCTAAATCAACTTTCATCTTTGTCCCGATGCAGGATTTCTCCAAGCCTTGGACGGACGCGGAACTGTATGCAAAATACGGACTGACGGACGAGGAGATCGCGTTCGTTGAGGCGACGATTAAGCCGATGGAGTGATTGATATGGGTATGCAATTATATAGATATATTAGCTTTGAAGACTTCATCAATCTTGTTATAAATAACAAAGAACGTTATGTGCGCCCTTCTTCATGGGATGATAAGTACGAAGGATATTTATTTACACGTATAGAAACACGAGAAGATATTCGGCAAATTGTGAGTACGATGTACTATGAACTTTGTCCCGGTAATTATTATGCAATTTCTGACAACTATTTCAAAATGTGGCACAGTAAATGGTTTACTTACGTTCAATGTTGGTCAAGACACCCTGAAACAGATGCGATGTGGAGATGCTATTCTTATGGCGATAAAGCCATCCGAATTAGAACAAGAAAAGATAAATTACTCGCCCATGCTAAAAAACTCTTTCCAGATAAGAGCAAGTTTAGTATTTCCCTTAAAAGGGTAAGTTATGACTTGGGTGAAGAAACCGCAATGAAACAAACTATCGATTCAATGAGAAAAAGCCCATTGGTGTATAAAAGTTACTTCCATAAAAGACGAGTGTTTAAGCATGAAGGAGAGTATCGATTATTAGTTGAAGATGTCAGTTCATATTATTTTAATCATCTTACAAGTTTTGATGTGAAATCTGAAATGAAGAAGATCAATGATATGGTAGATGATGAAAAGATCATTGATTATTTGACCGACCAGATTTATACCGCAAGAGAAAAATTAAGGATGACTACATCTGAAAAAGATGCTGTAAGATTAGAGAATGCTGGAAATATATCTGACTTTTTAGAAGGTGTAATGGTGCATCCACTAGCTGAATCGTGGTATGTGGATATTGTCAAAGAAATTTGTCAATCGAAGGGCATTGAATTTGACGGCCAGTCAACGATTTACAAGCTTAAATGACACAAGACTTTTGTATTTTGCTTGGGAAACAACATGCCTACTTAAGACGAGAAACGCCAGGCATGGGTTTAATCTTTCTTAAGCATACTTATTGAATTATATAATTTTGCTTCTAACAATAATTTGAGAACGATCTAATAATAGTATGCTGTTAAGCGAGAGGAGGGCCTAGGATGGCAGATAACCCTTTGAAGGAAAAAGTGGAAGACTTTATTCGACGTGGCGAAAATATTGGAGTTACAGAATATCATGCTGCTGGAGCATTGTTTTCATTTTCATATATTGCAGGCCCCTTGTATGATGCTTGGATGGGTGAAATCAGTATTTTCAACGAACGGCATTTGAAAGATCATCCTTTACATGATAGTATTGCTACTGCATGTTCTCAACATAATCGAATACCATCCTCTTATTATAAGGACATGATGGGCTATTTACGAGCGTTGTATACAGATGCAGAGTTTTTTGCTACAGTTCCAGTTTTATCGCAAAACAACTCAGAAAAAAGCATTATGAGTAACGAGGTTTTCGTCGTTCATGGTCACGATGAAGAGGCAAAACAAGCGGTTGCTCGGACACTCGAAAAGCTGGGATTTAAAGCTATTATACTTCACGAGCAACCCAATAATGGCCGTACCATTATTGAAAAGTTTGAAGATTATGCAGATGTAGATTATGCTGTAATTCTCTACACAGAATGTGACGTTGGTCGAGATAAGGAAATGCCTGTAGAGTCCGAACGTTATCGGGCAAGACAGAACGTGGTATTTGAGCATGGGTTTTTTATTGGCAAATTAGGCCGTGACCATGTTTTTGCGTTGGTAAAAGGTGACGTAGAAACGCCTGGTGATATTAGCGGAATCGTTTATACGCCAATGGACTGCAATGAAGCGTGGGTAGTGAATCTAGCAAAAGATATGAAGTCAGCAGGTCTTCCGGTTGATTTGAATAAACTCATATAATGCTTTGATATGGACACGAAAAGTTTTTCCTGTTCATTGATTTTCAAAATGAATCAATACCTTTCGCCAAGTTAAAACCGCGAAAAGCGCAGCCTTCGCCCCTTGCCGGAAGCCGCGCTTTTTTCTTATGGATATACCCCGCCTTCAACGCTCGAACCGCCGCGCAACCTGTCCGGCCGCTTTCGCTCCTCCGGGGTTTCCAAAGGGGAGCCGCGCTCCCCTTGGCCGGAAGAATCCAAAGAAACCGGCGGTTTCGTGGCACACGACTTTGCCTGCAAAGTCTAGTGTGTTATACCTTTTGCGCCCGGCGAGCCGGAAAGGGGCTTTGAAATCTGCTCCACGCTCCCCGTGCAATCCGGGCGCAAAAGGGATATAACGTCCTCCCCTTATTCCTCGTCCGTCTGCGGCGGTTCCTCCGGCTTCGTCGAATTTCCCGGCTTTGTGAACATCGAAAGCATGATGGCGCGAAGCCGTTTTTC
>CANQKY010000132.1 GCA_947624575.1 uncultured Clostridia bacterium | reverse complement strand
TCTGGCGATCCACAGTATCCCGTTCATTGCACTGCGGTTATCACATTTCGCCGGGCGTCCTCGTTTCCCTTCCTTGGTGTGCTCTGGCGGAAGCAGATCCTTGATTCGACTCCACTCTCTCTCCGTGAGTTCGTATCTTTTGATTCTCATAGCTATAGTTTACACGTTTTCTATCTTTTGTGCAATCCGCGATTTTTCAAACAAGGCCTAATTTCATCGAGAAAATTTTTATAGAATTGTTCTTTTATTTCATCATACTCTGGCTCATATTTTTTAGCAACAAACAGCTCATCAATAAACGGGTCTTGGAGCAGAACGGTCTTTCCGAATGATCCGCCACCGAGATTGTTATTGATCATGACTTAATCCTTTTGCTTTACAAAAGGATTAATATCTCCATTTTGTTTCACAACAGCCATATTCATTCCTCCTGATTCTCAATCCGTTTGCGTTCAATTTCGATTTCATGCTGCAGCTCTTCAGCCGTCGGCAGTTCCAGCCGATACCTTGATGCGAAGATCTGTTGGGCATCGTTCAACACAGAATATCTCACGATCGCTTCATTCTTCTGCGAGCACAGGATAATGCCTATGGTCGGATTGTCATCCGCGTTTTTATAGAGGGCATCGAACATTCGGATATAGCTGTCCATCTGCCCAATATCGCCGTGTGTCAGCTTGCCGACCTTCAAGTCGATCAACACATGGCACTTCAAAATGCTGTGGTAGAAGACAAGATCGAGGTAAAAGTCTTCATCCTCATAACGCATCAGATTTTGTCTTGCGACAAAGCAAAAACCGCGCCCAAGTTCCAGCAGGAACTCCTGCAATTTATCGATTAGCGCCCGTTCCAGATCGGATTCCCGCAAGGCCGGATAATCTTTCAGGTCAAGGAATTCCAGCACATACGGGTCTTTGATGAACCCTTCCGCTTCCAGTGGCGCCATCAATTCGTCGGCTTCGGCTTTGACGGGCTCCTTTTCTCTGCTTGCAAGGAGGCGCTCGTAATACAGCGTGGAGATCTGCCATTCCAGCTGGCGGCTTGACCATGCTGATGTGACCGCTTCATTCATATACCATTGCCGCGCTTGTTCGTTTTCCACCGACAAAAGCAGGCGATAGTGCGTCCATGTCAATTGCGAACGCAGTGCGTTCGTATTTGGGAACATCACATAAAACTTCTTCATCTGCTGGAGCGTCCGCACGGAAAAACCTTTGCCGAATTCTTCAGTCAGACGGTTGGACAGCGCTTGCAGCACAGACTTTCCATAGTCGGATCGCAAGTTTCCGTTCTGCTCATGCTCCACGATGATGCGGCCGATCTGCCAGTACGCCTGCACCATTGTGAAATTCACAGCAGTATATGCCTGGTTTCTCGAAGTGAGCAAGGCTTCTTTTATTTCGGAATAGATATCCTCATAAGTTGTAAGCTCAAAATCTGCCATCTTAATGATCCATCCTCCTTAACCGCCGCGACAGAATTGTAGTTTAGATATGACCGCATTTAGTCGGCACTAGTTCACTTCCAATTCATCTGAACCGTTAATGTAACCATTTTCAAATTAAACGCAGAAAACGAATCGCATGTTTTTTCGTAACTACTGTCGCGGTGGATTGCTTGATATACTTCCCGCTCTTGATCCTCGCATCCTGCGGTTTTGACTCATCGTCTGGTACTGCTCATGAGTAATCATCCCGACCGTGCTGAAGACGCGTTCCTTCACACACAATACTTGTGCGCGGGGTTGAAATTTCCCAGTGTTCCGCCATCTGACGAATGGTCAGACCTTTTATTATTTTTGTCCAAAATGATAAATCTTCACTTATAAAGTATACTCGGTGCCGTGAGTAAAATCAATATCGCTTTCGTGCTTTCTCAAGAGCGTCAGTCAGACATCATTTGCAAATTGGCTTTGCCGTTTCCTGCCATGCAGGGAATGGCAGTTTTTTGTCTGCCAAGCCCGTTTAATCGTAATGTCCTTAACGAGCGCATGTGTTGGTTTCATGAGGCAAGAAAAAATTTCCAACGGACTGCCATCAAACGCCTCAAAAATGTCCGTTGTAAGGTGAAGAGAGAAAAAGAGAACGCCTTCGCCTGATCTTTGAAAACAGAATATAGGCCATTGCCGACACGAAGCGCGCAACACTTCTTTACGGCTTTCTAAGCGTTCGGGAAGCACTTTGTCCTGTTCAAAAACAGCGTTGCTGCGATGTGATCACTTCGTTTAAGCTAATTTGCGATGCGCGCGTTCACGAAAAAAGAAAAACGCAGAATCTACGACATTGCTCTCGTGCCAAAACGCGCGAAGCGCAACAGAGCATCCGCAGGATGCGCGGCCAGTTTCGGCATGAAACTGAAAAACGGGGGTTTGGGGGCGTCCCTAACAAGCGGCAAACTTCAACTTTGTCATGAAGGTTGCCCAGCTTGCCACAATTTGCAACGCATCTACCGCGGCCTTAAGATCAAAACAGTCGCTCCGATTATCTTTTTGGAAAAAAGAAAAAACGTGCAAGAAGGATAGCCCATATTGAAAACGTCCTCTGTAAATGGAGATCGTAAATCTGATAGGCAATCTTAAAAAAGGAAAGCAATTTTGCATTCGATGCTATTCAAAGCATTCTGCCGAAACCGTACGTCACGTCTGAGGAAAACCCGCTAATAAAATCCACTAGTATAGATTTCCAAAAGCAGAGGAAAATGGTGGAGAGGAGGGGGACATGAAAAAAGAAGTGTATGACAAAGACAAGCTGGTCTGCGTCTGGCTGAGCCACGAGGATCAGCGGGATCTGACTGTTCAGAAAAAACTGACGCAGATTTTTGAAAAATACCGGCCGATGAAATATTTTGTGACCGTGTTTTATTCGGGCAAAGAAAATCTGGAAGCGCTGATTGGGGACCTGCTGCGCTACAATCGCACGGCGCTGGAAAAAAGCAATTCGGGAAAGAAGACCATGAATGCGTTTGAACACCGCATCGACCTTGCGTGACGCGTCAATCCGTGTTACAATGTTATCTGCAGTCACGGATGAAGGGAGATGCGAATGTGATCGAGCGATACAACATTGCCGGATATGCGCGGATTTCAGTCGATGAAGAGATGAATCAGGAAAACACCTCCATTGAAAATCAGCGGGCGATCATTGAGGATTTTGTCAGGACGCGATTTCCTGACAGCTCGCTCACCTTCTTTGAGGATCGGGACAAATCGGGCTATACGTTTGATCAGCGGCCCGGTTACCAGAACCTGCGGCGGCAGCTCATGGCGCATCAGTTCGACATCCTGATCGTGAAGGACTTCTCTCGCTTTTCCAGAAGGAACAGCCGCGGGCTGGTGGAGCTGGAGGATCTGCGCGACGCGGGGCTGCGCATCATTTCCATCGGCGACAATGTGGACTATCCCAACGACGACGACTGGCTGAAGATTCAATTTCAGTTTCTGATCAACGAGATGCCCGTGACGGACACGTCCAAGAAGGTGCGGGCGGTGGTGCGGCGGCGGCAGGAGGATGGCAAGTGGATCTGCGCCGCGCCGTACGGCTACGTCGTCAACGCGAGGCAGGCGTTTGAGCCGGTGCCCACGGAGGCCGA
>CANQKY010000131.1 GCA_947624575.1 uncultured Clostridia bacterium | reverse complement strand
ATTGCTCGCCCATTTTGTTTTTACTGAAGCTTTCCCCTTCCCCCGGTAGAACCGGGGGTTTATTTTGACTACAAAAAGAAAAGCGCCGACGGAAAACCGTCGGCGCTTTGAGCGTGGCGAAAATCGACACGCTTTCGAGAGACAAACTGGGTCAACACGAAAGCTGTCGTCTTTGTCAAAACCTCCCTTGTCAAAGGGCTTTGCCGCCGAAGCGCGCCCTGTGGGCGAAACAGCGAGGCGGGAATGGCGCTGCGGTCAATTTTGCGCGAGCGTTACCGCGAGCAAAAGCAAAATTGGGAACCGCAAGAGGAAAGGGACCGCGCTTTGCGCGGTGGAGGGATTCAAATACGGTACGCCGGTTTTATGATGATCCTAAAAATTTCTGTGACGGTCTTGACATTTTGGCTTTTCCGTTTTATAATAGCCATATCAATAGCGCGAGATTGAATCTCGCGATAATGAACGGAGGGCATGATATGGACATCTATGATTTCAAGATCAAAGCGCCGGACGGGAGCGAAGTGCCGCTTTCCACTTACAAAGGGCAAGTTCTTCTCATTGTGAACACGGCGACCGGCTGCGGATTTACACCGCAGTATGACGAATTGCAAGACCTGTACGAGCTTCATCAGAAAGACGGGCTGGAAATCCTCGATTTTCCCTGCAACCAGTTCGGGGAGCAGGCTCCGGGCAGCGATGAGGAAATTCACAGCTTCTGCACCGGACGGTATGGCATCACCTTTCCGCAGTTTGCCAAGATCGATGTAAACGGTGAAAACGCGAGCCCGCTCTACCAATATCTGACAGAGCATACCACCTTTGCCGGATTCTCCGGTCCGATGGGGCTGATTCTAAAGCCAATCGTGAAGAAGATGGACAAGGATTACAAGAACAACGGTAAAATCAAATGGAACTTTACGAAGTTTCTGATCGACCGGGGAGGCAAGATCGCCGCCCGCTTTGAGCCGACCGAATCGCTTGACAAGGTAAAGACGAAGGTTGAGGAGGTGCTGTAATGTTCCATTATGACTATAAGACCGAAAATACCTGTTCACAGCTCATCAGTCTGGATTTGGACGGAGACGTGGTACATAACGTCCGCTTTTTCGGCGGCTGTAACGGAAATCTGAAAGCGATCCCCATACTGGTAGAAGGCTGGACGGTGGAACAGATTGCGGAAAAGTTATCGGGCGTTCTCTGCGGACGCAGACCAACTTCCTGTGCAGACCAACTTGCCCGTGCAGTTCGGGCAGCCTACAAAGCCGAACAACAGGAATCCTAAGATTGGAGGTAAACTTGATATGAAACTTGCAGTACGGTACTATTCCAGAGGCGGCAACACCAAAAAGATTGCACAGGCGATTGCGAAAGCTGTCGGCGTGGAAGCAAAGACGGTGTCGGAACCGCTGAGTGAAGATGTGGACATTCTGTTCCTCGGCAGTGCGCCCTATGCGTTCGATGTGGACGACGAAGTAAAGAAATTCATCGGCGGCATTCAGGTGTCGGTGGGCAAGGTCGTGAATTTCAGCACGTCTGCTGTCGTCAAATCCACCCGCAAGTATGTGGAAAAGCTGCTTGCGGAAAAGAATATTCCTATTGCAAAAGAGGAATTTTCCTGCCGGGGCGCTTTTGCGATGCTTCATAAGGGCAGACCGAATGAAACGGACTTGAAAGCGGCGGCAGACTTCGCCGTAAATATCGTTAAATAAGGAGAAAACCATGCCGCAAAGCTTTGACCCGCTGAAACTCGAAAACCAAATCTGTTTTCCGCTTTATGCCTGTGCGAAGGAGATCGTGAAGGCGTACAAGCCGTACCTCGATGAGCTTGACCTGACCTACACGCAGTATATCACGATGATGGTGATGTGGGAGCATAAGGAGCTGCGGGTGAAGGAGGTCGGCAAATACCTCTATCTCGACTCCAGCACGCTGACGCCCTTGCTCAAACGGTTGGAGGAAAAGGGATATGTGGCGCGGCGCCGCTCGACCGAAGATGAACGCGATCTGATCGTTTCCATCACCGATGCGGGAGATGCCTTACGCGAAAAGGCACTTTCCGTGCCGCAGCGCCTTGCTGCCTGTGTCGATCTGGAACCGGAAAAAGCGCAAGTTCTCTATGGGATTCTCTATGAACTGCTCGGAAAACTGGGCGAAAAGTAAAGCGGCAAAATATTCCTGAAAAAAAGCGCCGACGGAAAACCGTCGGCGCCAGTTTGTCGAAAAAGCAATCAGTAATGGAAATATTTTTAATCCGTCACGGAGGCGGGCATGTACCGCCGCAGTGACACCTTGAGAGAAAACCGGTGCAGGCGGTGTCAGAATTGGCGCAAGCCAAACCGGTTTTCGACGAAAAGGGGGAATCGGGGGAAAAACACAAAGCAAGGCGAGTAAAACGAGCCGCAGCGATTGCGTTTGTCCCTCGAAAGCGTGGCGATAAAATCGACACGCTCACGCCGACGGAAAACCGTCGGCGCTTTTACTGTTCTTCATCGTCGATATAACACAGGATATCCGCCACTTTGCAATGCAAAAGCCGGCAGAGGTCGTTTAAGGTCACGGTGGTGATGGGACGATCATGCCGCAGCCGATCGATCAGGCTGCTGCTGACGCCATATCGAGATACCAGAGTATAAGGGGACATATTTCTTTCCTTCAAAAGCCTGAAAAACGGTTCGTAACTGATCATATCCCACCACCCTCTTTATTGACTCCAGAAGTGATATTGAATCCCTCCACCGCGCTTTGCGCGGTCCCCCTCCCTTTGACAAGGGAGGTCTTGACAAAGACGGTAGAATTGCGGTGCCATTCCCGCCTCGCTGTTTCGCCCGCAGGGCGCGCTTCGGCGGCAAAGCCCTTTGACAAGGGAGGTTTTTGACAACAGCATTTGGCTTAGTGCGAAATTGGACAAGGGAGGTTTTGGCAAAGACGATAGATGCAAGTGTGATTTTGTTTGTCCCCCGAAACATTATACCAGTTCAAAATCAATATGTCCCGCGTTGACGTTGGCGCCGACGCATTTGACCGTCACCGGATCGCCGATCCGATAGCTCTTCCCCGACTGCTCGGGGCGAAAGCCCAGAACGCCGTCAAACCGGCATTTATCGGGCAGGGTGTCGGCGCGGATCAGCCCTTCTACGGTGTTGGGCAGCTCGACATACAGTCCTTGCGCCGCCGCGGACGAGATCACGCCGGCAAACACCTCACCGATATGCCCGCGCATATACTCCGCCTTGTAGCAGTCCTCGCAGGCGCGCTCGATCATCACCGCGTCAAGCTCAGTCTTGGAGGATTGCTTTGCCGCCTCGGGCGCCTTTTTGTGATACCGCTGCACCACCTTATCCCGACTCATGCCCGAAAGCAGATCGGTCATGATCCGGTGGATCATCAAATCGGGATACCGCCGGATCGGCGAAGTGAAATGGGCGTAATCGCGCAGCACCAGCCCGTAGTGCCCGAGCGGCTGCTCACTGTACCGCGCTTTGGACATACTCCGCAGCACCAGCCGATTGACCAGTGCTTTGAGCGGAGTGTCTCTTGCTTCCTCCAGCACGCTCGACAGGTTGTCCGCCGTCACATCGCCCCGCAGCGGCTCGGTCGAGATGCCGAGCAGCG
>CANQKY010000130.1 GCA_947624575.1 uncultured Clostridia bacterium | reverse complement strand
AACGATTCTTCAATCGCAGTTTTAGCAACCATGAGATAGCCAAAGACGGGAATTCCCCTCATCACGCAATACGACAAACCTAAACGATGAATCAGACGCACTTCTTCCGGCAGATATGTACACAGGCGATTGTTTTCTGTCGCAAAGCTTGGACATGGAAAAAGAGAGCGTTCCTACTGCTGAAAGATAATTTACAAGAAGCACGGAGATCAGATTTTCACGCATTCGACTGAGTGCTTCTTTCAATTCTGTGTGTACCCGCTCAGCAGCTAGATTGCAAAAACGTGCATGAGCAAATGTGCAGTCTGCATTCAAGACGTTTCCGGCAAAACACAGAACTCGAAAACTAACAAGGTTCCTAGCAGCCGGAGAAATAGTGGCAAGCTGGGCAACCTTCATGACAAAGCTGAAGTTTGCAGCTTGTTGGGGATGCCCCAAACCCCGTTTTTCAGTTTCGTGCCGAAACTGGCTGCGCATCCTGCGGACGCTTTGTTGGGCTTCGCGCGTAAAGTCAACGGGTTTGCTGATGCAAACGTTGTTTTTCGAGGGAATCGTTTTGCAGAAGACGTTCGATATTCTCTTTGATTGTCAGCAACTCTCGCATTTCGTCACGAGCTAGACGATAATCATAATATAGCGCTTTTTTCTCTCCTGCAAGTTTGCCAAACTCGTTCTGAAGACTCCTGATCGACGGCAGTTTCTTCAATCCCATCTCGTCAAAAGCTTTCTTTGTTGCTTTATGCAAACGGATGTCTGCATCGTGTTCAGCAAGAAAAGCCTTTGAATATCCCGACTTGCGATAGGCTGCGTAGGTTTCGCGTGTGTGAAGATAGTTGAAGACAAGCGAGCGCATTTTACTCAGTTCGTTCATTCGGGTTTCTTTCGCCTTGATTTCTGCCGAGAGCGCATTATACCTGTTCACAGATTCCTGAGCCCGTGTGACGAGTTCAGACAAATCTGTGATATTGTGCTCTGTCAGATAGTTGAGGGATGCAGCAAATTGTTTGACGTTAAAGACCTTTGCCCAACGCTCATAGCCCGTACCTTTTCCTTCTTGAAGTTTTCTCTGGATGTCGATGGCGAGGCTGACCTTCTTTTGTTTGGCAGCCTGACGCTTATGCGGTGCGCGTTCTTTCTTTCCGGCGATGATGGCGAGCAGATCGCCCAAGGCATATCCTTCGCCAAGCGTGTCTATGCGAACGAATCGTTTCTGATTTTGACCACGAAATGCAATTTGCTTGCCGCGCTTGATCTCGTAGCCTGCGTCCTGTAAAGATTGAAGAAGAGCGTCAAGACTTTCAGGCTTTTTTGCGAGCGCTTCGTCAATGGCCCTGCGAAAGAGCTCCCGATGCGACGGCGTTGCTTTTTCACCTTGCCATTTATTGTAGCTTTGCCCATGATGTTTGGGATTCTCAATAATGGATAGTCCATGTTCGAGGCAGATCAGGTCGGACAGTCTGCGCGCTGCCATGCCTGAGTGATGAAAGTCGCGGAACTTTCTCTGGCAGTCAAGAGAAACGGCATTCCATATGATATGATTATGGACGTGTTGACGATCAGTATGCGTCGCTACAATAAACGCATGGTTTCCTTTGAGAAATCTCTGAGCGAATTCGTAACCAATTCGGTTTGCTTCTTCTGGAGTCACCTCGCCGGGGCGAAAAGATTGGCGAAACTGATAAGCTATTACATCGTGCTTCTGTGCTCTGCCCGTGATAATGCGATACTCGCGATTTGCTAAAGCGAACTGAGCATCTGCGGTTCGCGGATCGCATTCGTAAGAAGATATGAATTCGCCGTTTTGTGTCTTAAGCGGGTTAGTCGCATAGTCAATGCGGGCCGTTAGATATCGAAGGATCGATTTACCTTTATTGGCATGCATGGGAATGATGCGTGTTGTCGCCGTATAATGTCCTCCTGAAAAAAAGAGTATTGCTTGCTTTTTCTTTTCATCGATTGATGAGCTTAATCATTTATAGGAAGGAAGAGAGAGCATGACTCGCATGCTCTCTCACTGGAACGTCAGTTGATCCGGCTCAACCTTTCTATCAGGTTGCGCAATCCGTTCCAGAGCTTTTCCTGATACGCTTGAACCTCGGAGATGTCTGTCTCATACACACGCCCACTTTCGTTTACCCGCTTTGCGATCTGATTGAGGTTGTTGCTTGCCCGGCGCATCAGAGACACCAGCTCGCGCAGCTCCGGCAGATCAAGGCGAATGACAAGCCCGTCAAGCGCCATCTTGCGCAGATAGGCGCTCATATTCGTTGTGCCCATTTCCCATTTCTTTTTTTCAAGACGCTCCTTTTCTTTCGCAGAGACGTAGAATTGAACGGGAATATCGCGCGTTCGGTTTGCCGTTACCGTTCCACCTCCTGCGATTTTCTGGCAGGAGCGGGCTTTTCCTTTTGCTGTACGCTCAGGTTCTTGAGCGCTTCAAGCACGGACGGCCTTTCCCGTTCAGCCTTGCGCACCTGCGAGATGAACCCGTTGAGAACAGAGGGATGACTGCGAACGACGAAAGCGTCTCTGCTGCAACTCATGTCCCGAGGGTCGCCCGCAACCGGGATAGCTTCGGCCCACCTGCGGTTTTCAGTCGAATACCGCGCGTCCCAATTTGCGATCTGCACCGTATTGGCTAGGACGTAGTTCACGCGCTCATCGCCAAACTGTTTAAGGACTTCGCGCGCACCGGCGTCGTTCAGATACCAGCCGTCAAAATTTTTGTTGATTGCTTTTTCGATTGCATCCTTGCACGCACAGTTTTCGCGTAGCGAGATACGGTAAAGCGAAGTCTCGCCATTCTCCCTCGCATAATGGCTTGTTTCCCGGTAGATCGGAAGATAGTCGCTTGCATTTTCCGCTTTCATATGAGTGCTATCAGCATTCATTGCCTTGCTTTTATCCTGATGTTCCATTACCTAGCCTCCATTTCTCTATGCTTTTTTGTTGCTGAGTAAGAAATTGATTTGAGAGAGTTCAGTTTTGCGAGCACGGATGGGCGCGCACTCTTTTGAAGCGTGTCCTGAGAAGGGGCATCTCGCCCCTTGTCGATATTGAGTTCGGAATCGAGGAACGCGAGCCGCGCGCTCTTTTCTGCGAGCTCCGCTTCCTGCGGGAACGGCTTTTGGGCCTCAATTCGCGCCGTCTCCTGCTGGGTTATGAGTGTGTCCAATTTCGCCTCTACCGCTTTAATCCTGTTTGGAATCGCATTGAGCGCATTTTCGATGCGCACAAGATTGCCACGCGCGTCAGTACCCAGCTCCACCGTATGGGACATTTCTCCATGCAGCGTGAGAAGGAATTTCTGGTTAAGTGAATTGTAGTCGAGGCTCATTGCAAACCCGCGATAGTGCCCTATGGCCGCGCCGTTTTTCCTTTCCTTGTCCTTGCATGCTTCGAGGATCGCCGCGCCCGCGTTGTCCTTGTCCGTGAGCAGGTCGCCCTTGATCTCCATGCCGATGAACGCCTTCTTATCTTCCGGCAGAGGATGAGCCAACAGCGTTTCGAGGTCTTTCCTGAAACCGTCGATGAACTCATGGTTTTTCTTGATCTCCACAGGAAAGACAGATGCAAGTTGGTCTTCCAGCCGGTATTTCTTGCTCTGGTGATCGGCCTTCATAAGCCGCAGTCGCGCCACCTCAACGTCCAAATCCATCTTCTCACGAATGCGCGGGTCGCCCGCGCACAACGCCTTGATCTCCGCATACGAAAGCGCAGTCTCATCTACATCTTCGCAGGAGCGCACCGGGGATTTTGAAGTCATGATTTGAGAGATGAACTTTTGCTTGTTCTCGACGGTTTGCCAGAGGTATGC
>CANQKY010000129.1 GCA_947624575.1 uncultured Clostridia bacterium | reverse complement strand
GCCTGCACCGCATCGATCTGCAAGGAGGCAGGGGTGGTCTTTCACACCGATGCGGTGCAGGCGGTCGGTCATGAGCCGATCGATGTGAAGGCAGAACATATTGATATGCTCTCCCTGTCGGGTCATAAGCTCTCGGCGCCGAAAGGGATCGGCGCGCTCTATCTCCGCAGGGGGATCGTGCTGCCGCCCTATTTGGACGGCGGCGCACAGGAGCGGGGTCGCCGCGCCGGTACCGAGAACACCGCCTTTATCGTGGCGCTCGGACAGGCGGCGGAGGACGCCGGAAAGGATATGGAAGCGCGGCAAAAGAGAGTAGCCGCCCTGCGCGACCGACTGATCGAGGAGCTTTCCAAAATACCGCACGCCCACCTAAACGGCGGGCGCTCCCCCAGACTGAGCGGGAATGTGAACTTCTCGTTTGCGGGGGTGGAGGGCGAAAGCCTGCTGCTCATGCTGGATATGCAGGGCGTTGCCGCATCGAGCGGCTCTGCCTGTACCTCCGGTTCGCTGGACCCGTCCCATGTGCTTCTGGCAATCGGACTGCCGCATGAGATCGCACACGGCTCCCTGCGGCTGACGCTGGGCGAAGACAACACCGACGAAGATGTGGACACGCTGCTGCGGGTGATCCCGCCGATCATCGAACGGCTGCGCGCCATGTCCCCGACTTGGGAAAAGTATAGGGAGGAATAGCAATGGATTACAGCCCGAAAGTAATGGAGCATTTTGCCAATCCGCGCAATGTGGGTGAGCTTGCCGACGCAAACGGGATCGGCGAAGTGGGAAACGCCAAGTGCGGCGACATCATGCGTATGTATCTGAAGATTGAAAACGGCATTATTGAAGACGTCAGCTTTAAGACCTTCGGCTGCGGCGCGGCGATCGCGACCAGCTCGATGGCGACCGAGCTGATTAAGGGCAAGCCGATTGAGGACGCGCTCAAGCTGACAAACCGTGCCGTGGTAGAGGCGCTGGACGGTCTGCCGCCGGTCAAGATTCACTGCTCGGTGCTGGCGGAGCAGGCAGTCAAGGCGGCGATCTCCGATTACTACCGCCGACAGGGGATCGACCCCACGCCGATCGTCGGCGAACAGTGCGAAAACTGCGACTGCGAAAACTGCCACTGACCGTAAAAAATCCTATCTGCGAAAAGCAGATAGGATTTTTTGTATGCGTTATCTTGCACAGCATTTGGCTTTGGGGTTGATTTTGTCTGGTGGTTCGGAATCCCACCACCGCGCGAAGCGCGGTCCCCCTCCCTTTGACAAGGGAGGCACTGGCGACCAAATTAGTTTTGATAAAAATTTCAACAAAATATGTTGTCGGAAAATTTCACTAGACAAGTCGCCGGAAAATACTACTTGTTTTCACTTATCCCATTTCAAACCGCAATTCTGCCGTCTTTGTCAAGACCTCCCTTGTCAAAGGGAGGGGGACCATGCGACAGCATGGTGGAGGGATTCAAAAAGGGCAGGCATCTTGCCTGCCCTTTTGATGTTGGTTTACGCCAGCCCGACTGCGATGCGGAGTGCTGCCAGCGCGTCTGTCACCGTCACGCCGCCGCTGCCGTCCAGATCGGCATTGTCGGTCGGGGTGC
Source organism: uncultured Clostridia bacterium (assembly GCA_947624575.1). Lineage (GTDB taxonomy): Bacteria > Bacillota > Clostridia > Oscillospirales > Ruminococcaceae > CANQKG01. The sequence continues at coordinate 2,305 of CANQKY010000129.1, read as the reverse complement.
TCAGCCCCACCGCCATACGGAGAATCGCCAGCGCGTCGGTAACGCTCACTTTCCCGTCCCCGTCGATGTCGCCGAGCAGGGCGGGGCTTTCGGCTTTCTTCAATGCCGCGACCGCGTCCTCAATCGCTTTCGCCATGGCATCGACCTTTGCCTGCTCGGTGATTGGCAGATCGCGCACCACTGCTGCTACCGCGTCCCTTACCGCTTGCGCTGTCTCGGCGGTATAACCGGATAAGTCCTCCGGCACCTTTTGGAGCGCCGCGTCCACCGCCGTATAGTCGGCAAGCACCGTCTCCGGCTGGGCGTTAGTCATCAATACATATTCGCTGAAGTGGTCGGTCACAAATACCGCATAGCCGTTTTGCACGGTCGCGTTCATATTGGTGCGGCTGCCGTCCGCTTCAATCCGGTATACCGTGATCCTCTTGTCTTTCATGCTTTCCGGCAGCGGAATCTTCACCGTCACCTCGCCGGTCGGCTGAACCGGCTGCCCGTTTTGGGTCAGGGTGATCTCATAGGTCGCGGCGTCCTCACCGCTTGCCGTCTGCTTTGCGTTCAGCACTGCATCGTCCGGCAGCGTTTCCGCCGTCCCCTCCACCACAATGCCGGTGGCATCGTCGGTAAGCTGCGATATCGCTACAAATATATAGTGACCATACATATCACCGGCAGCTTCGTTATCTTGTACATATTTTTCGATGGCACTTCCCGCATAGCCATAAATAGTAATTTCGTCTTTGTAATAACCAAAGATAATATCTCCTATTTCTACCACACTATCGGGGATAAAAATGGAAGTGAGATTATCGCAAAGCTGAAAAGCCAGAAAGCCAATTGAGGTCACACTGTCGGGGATATCGACCGAAGTGAGTTCGGTACAGCCACGAAAGGCACCTACGCCAATTGTAATCACACCGTTCGGAATCGTATAACTGCCTGATTTACCTTGGGGATATAGAATCAATTCCGTTTGACTTTTGTTAAACAAAACACCGTCTATGGAACTGTAATTAGTATTATTGGCGTCTACCACGATAGAGGTAAGCCCGGTGCAACCGGAAAAAGCATAATAGCCAATCGAAGTCACGCTGTTGGGAATGGTGACAGTGGTAAGCTCGGTGCAGTCGGAAAAGGCATTATCGCCAATCGTGGTAACGCTGTCGGGAATATCGATTGAAGTAAGTCTGGTGCAGGATTCAAAGGCGCCTTTGCCAATCGTGACCACATTGTCCCCGAAAGTGAGAGAGGTAACAGCGCAGCCATAAAAGGCATTCCAGCCAATCTCAGTTACGCCGTCCCCAATGGTAACAGAGGTAAGCTCAGTGCAACCTCTAAAGGCAGAACCTCCAATTGCGGTTATGCTATCGGGAATATCGACTGAAGTAAGTCCGGTGCAGTAAGAAAAGGTATAACCTTCAATCGTAGCCACGCTGTTCGGGATATCAACCGAGGTAAGCCCGGTGCAGTTCGAAAAAGCGAAAACTCCAATTGCGCTTACACTGCTAGGAATATCAACCGAGGTAAGCCCGGTGCAGCCGGAAAAGGCATAATCTGCAATCGTCTTTGTTCCCGGGCGAATGGAGTATACAGCAGAAATCTCATCTGCCTTTGCTTCAATCAGATGATTGCCAATATACAACACTTCGTTTTCCCAGTTTGTCGGATCATTGTAATATCCTGTGTCAGAAAAGGCACCCATGCCAATTGTAGTCACATTGTCAGGAATATCAATCAAGGTAAGTCTCGTACAACCGGAAAAGGCTTCATAGTCAATCGTAATCACGCTATCAGGAATATCAACCGAGGTAAGTTCGGTGCAGTCGGAAAAGGCAAACTCGCCAATCGTGGTCACACTGTCTCCAATGGTTACAGAGGTGAGCCCAGTGCAGCCGGAAAAGGCACTCATGTCAATCTCGGTTACGCCGTCTCCGATGGTGACCGAAATAAGCCCGGTGCAGTTCTTAAAGGCACTCTCGCCAATCGTAGTCACGCTGTCCCCGATAATGAGAGAAGTAAGTCCAGTGCACCAACCAAAGGCATATTCACCAATCGTGGCAACGGTGTGACCGTCCAGCGTGTCAGGAATGGTGACGTCTCCGCCAGAGCCTAAGTATTTGGTGATGGTGGCGGTATTGTCCTCGTTCACCTCATACTCATATTCCTCCGAAGTTGCAGCTGCGGCGGGAAGTGGGGTGAGGCCGCCCCAGACCGAGAGGGTCAGGCAGAGTGAGAGGAGCAATGCGCCTGTCCGTTTGAGCATTTGTTTCATCATAATCCTTCCTTTCCGTTTCGGCTAATGTCAAAA
>CANQKY010000128.1 GCA_947624575.1 uncultured Clostridia bacterium | reverse complement strand
CCCACACAGTAAAAATGTATTTGTATTCCCGTATCGAAGTTTTATCATGCGTGGTGTTCTCCTAAATCCCGATTTTTTCTCTCAGATTCACTTTCCGAAACGCGGAGGTTCTGTGAATATCTATCCCCCCTCTTTTACTGACTGCAACATTCCACCATATAGTGCAGGAAATCCTTGGCGCTGTGGGAGATGACGCGGCGGGGGTAGAGCATGTAGAGGTAGGTACGGACGGTCGGGCTGATGTCCACCACGGCGAGATCTGTTGCGGTCGATGTGTCCGGGATGTGCATACGGTTCAGAACCGCAACGCCCCTTCCCTTTTGCACATAGTGAAGTACGGTCGAGGTGAAATGCGATTCGGCAATGACATTGGGCTTAAAATTTTGCTGGGCGCAGAGCTCCATGAACTTGCGCGTCTCATCGTGGGGCGTGTTGCTGTGATTGGAATGGAGCACAAAACGCTCGTTTACAAGCTGAGAGAGTGAAATGCTGCTGCTGTTCGCCAGAGGATGATCCTTTTTCATGACGACGGCCAGGTGATCCGTGCGGAAAATCATCTTGCTGAATGCGGTGTCGTCCGCGTCCGCTTCGCTCACAAACGCGAAATCGCACTTCTTATTCGCAAGCATTTCCGCGGCCTTGTAGCTCTCCACGGTGTTCAGAACGTGTTGGGGAAAGTTCAGCGAGAAATCCTCGAGAATGTCTACCACTCCGTATTGACCCAGCAGCGGATCGTAGGCGATGGTAATGGAACCCTCCTCTTGAGCGTTCATCTCTTGAAGCGCGGCCACACCCTCGTTATATGCGGCCAGAATTTGACGGGCGTAGGGGTAGAATCGCTGGCTGTACTCGTTGAGTTGGACGGAGCGCTGGGAGCGGTCGAACATGGTGATGTTCAGTTCTTCCTCCAGCTTGTGGATGTGCTTGGTGAGCGCGGATTGGGACAGATTCATCAGCTCCGCTGTCTGCTGAAAGCTGCACGTCTCCACCAATTTGACAAATTCGGCAAGTATGCTGATCTCCATAGGCTTCCCTTTCTGCAAGCGCATCGTTTGTTCTTTGTGAGGATTCAACCAGCCCTTCTCTTCTATTTCTATTGTATCATATCTTTCACGAAATTGAATCTGACATTTTGTGATATGAGGGATGAAAATTTCCAAACAGGAAACTGTGGGCTCAACAATGGAATTGATTTGCCGGTGATTCTATTCTATGATCTAGCCAACGGGAAACTCAGGAACCCCAATACAAAAAAGGAGGAAACCCCATGAAACGTTTTCTTGCTCTGTTGCTTGCTCTGATGATGGCGTTGACGATGATCAGCGCCGCCAGCGCGGAGACCGCCGACTCCACTGTGACCGTGGCCGTCGATGACGACTCCTTCACCGTTGGCCCCTGGGGCGGAGACGGCGCGGTGCGCGACTGGACCGAAGCCACCATGTGGACGCATCTGTGCAACCGTCCCTTCATTGGCGCTGCTCTCGAAGCCGGCGAACTTGAAATGGTTGCCGCCAAGAGCGTGACCAAGGTGGATGACACGACTTACGATGTCGAGATCTTCGACAACATCGTGGACAGCAAGGGAAATGCGATCACCGCCGCTGACGTGGTGTTCAGCTACACCAAGCTGGCCGAGCTGGGTTATGTGTCCGAGATCGGCGTTTACTTCGATTCCGCAGAAGCGACCGGCGACTACACCCTGACCCTGCACCTGAAGAGCGGCACCGAGGGCGCGATTGAAGAAGTGCTGTGCCGCTGCTCCATCGCCAATCAGGCCTGGTATGAGGGCGCGTCTCAGGACGAGATCGAGAGCAGCCCCGCCTGCACTGGCCCCTATGCCGTGACCGCTGTTGAGACCGCCTCTTCCATCACCATGACCGCGAGGCAGGACTACTGGAAGACCGAGAATCTGGCCTCCGTCGAACAGCAGAACGTGAATACGATCATCATCCGCTGCATCACCGAGGCGTCCATGCGCTCCATCGCGCTGGAAAACGGCGAGGTTGATATGGCGGAGGTCGCCGCGACGGATGTGGGCCGCTTCGAGGGGAACGAGGCCTACAACATCACGAACTACAACAACGCCATGTCCCAGTACCTGATCTACAACACCAGCGAGAACTCCGTCTGCGCCGATGAGAACGTCCGCAAGGCCATCGCCTACGCTTTCGACTCCATGACCATGCTGATGGGCAGCGGCTCCGACGCGGGCATCGTCAGCTACGACGTCGCCCCGAATCTGGCTCCCGACTATGTGCAGGAGTGGGATACCGAGGAATACTTCCCCTGGAATCCGGAAGTCGCGGCGCAGTATCTGGCTGACGCGGGCTATGCGCCTGGCGAGCTGACCGTGCGCATCCTGGTGACCGCGCAGGCTCCGCAGGGCCCCTATCAGGCCATGCAGGCCATGCTGATGCAGTCCGGCATCAATCTGGAGATCTGCGCTTATGACCGCGCGCTCCGCCAGACCTATCAGGACGATCCCACCGCCTGGGACATCGCCGAGTATTCCGACTCCATCTCCGACTTCACGACCCACTTCTGGAACGACCTGTTCTCTGAGAACAACTACGGCGAGAACGGCACCCAGGGCTTCACGGTCGATCCGACCCTGCAGGAGCTGCTTGCTGCCGCCAATGCTGACCGCAGCGAAGAGAACATGAACGCCTTCCACGATTACGTGGCGGAGCACTGCTACATGATCGGCCTGTACACCGAGATCCGCTCCATCGTGACGAAGTCGAACATCACCGACGTCTGCCTGCAGAAGCTCAACCCTGTGCTCAACGCGATGACCTTCGCGCAGTAAGCCGAGCCATAGCACCCAAACGGGAATGCTTCGACCGGCGGAAGACGAACTTTTCGCCTTCCGCCGGTTTTTCTACCCGAGGGGTTTGAAAGCAAAGTGAGGAGATACACATGGTCAAGTACGTCATTAAGCGATTGCTCATCATGATACCGCTGCTGCTGGCGGTGGGCGTCATCATGTTCACTCTGATGAACTTCGTTCCGGGCGATCCCGCTCAGCTCGCGCTCGGATCAGGTGTGCATACGCAGGAGGAGATCGAACTCAAGCGTGAAGCGATGGGCCTCAACCGGCCGTTCATCGTTCGTCTCGGAGAGTATGTCGGAAATATCTTCCTCCATTTCGATTTTGGAACCAGTCTGACCAGCGGAACGGAAATCAAATATGAACTGATGACCCGCTTCCCGTACACCTTCTACATCGCGGTGTTCAGCATCATACTGACCATTGTGGTGGGCCTGCCGTTGGGCATCTACACGGCAGGACACGCCAACAGCATCGGCGACAAGGTCTCTCTGTTCACGACGCTGCTGTTTGACTGTATGCCCAGCTTCTGGACGGCGCTGCTGTTGGTGCTGCTGTTCTCATTGAAGCTCGGATGGCTGCCGTCCTCGGGCGCGTCGAGCTGGAAGCACTTCATTCTGCCGGTCATCGCCAACTCCCTGGGCGGTTTGGCAGGCTTTACCCGACAGGTGCGCGCCAGTATGCTGGAGGTCATTCGCTCCGATTACATCACCACCGCGCGCTCTAAGGGACTCAAAGAAAACACCGTCATCTACGGACACGCCCTGCCCAACGCGCTGATCCCCATCCTGACCGTCATCGGTATGCGCTTTGGCAGCATGCTGGGCGGCGCGACCATCGTCGAGGTCGTGTTCTCGATTCCCGGAATCGGCCAGTATCTGGTCAACGCCATCAACGGACGCGACTACAACGCCTGCACCGGCGGCATCATCTTCATCGCGTTTACATTCTCCGTCATCATGCTGCTTACGGATCTGCTCTACGCATGGGTTGACCCGCGCATCAAGGCACAGTATGCCTCGTCCAGCAAGAGAAAGAAGGTGGCTGCAAATGCCTGAAGAGATTCGCAATGAAATCGTGGAACCTCAGGAGCGCGATCATGCGCATGAGC
>CANQKY010000127.1 GCA_947624575.1 uncultured Clostridia bacterium | reverse complement strand
TTTCAGACAGATAGGAGCAGACGTAAAGAGTATTGCTATTTGACATAAACAAAATGCTGAGGACGGATAGCGCACCCCACGAAAAAGGTTACGTTATCTTACCTCAGCAAATGAGATGCCGGAATATGATATCTCCGCATTTTCGGACGGTGAGACTGCCGACCTAAACGGAATCGTTTTGGATTGCAGCGCCTCCCTGCTGCGGACGGTGTATGATACCGTCCGCCGGTTCACGGGGGTCGATCCGGCGGCGGGACTTCCCTCCGGCGATCTCACCCGATTTGACGGCACCCCTTGGACGGCGGATCATGCAGGCGATACCCTCGAACTTGATTTGGGAGCGGAAACTCGCATCAACCGGATTCATCTCAATGAAAAAACCTATGGCGCGGTGCAGAGCTTTCATATTGAGATGCCGGTAAACGGCGTTTGGACAGAGGTTTACGATAACGACTATATCCTCTCGGGCAGAAGCTGTATCCTGCCCGAAGATGTGACTGTCTCGGCGGTCCGGCTGGTGGTGGACAGCCTTTGCGAACCGGCGGTGATCGACGGGTTTTCCGCCGATTATCAGGGAGGTAAAAACCCCGATTTTATGAATGTGGGGTATGTTTCCTACCAGTGGTATGACATGGAATGGAAGGACTTCGAGAGCACCGACGCACAGCTGAGCAGCATGACCGATCTCATCATGAACGGCAGCTTCCATTTTGACGGGCTGGGTCAATTTGTGATCACCAAGCGGCAGGGCGGCTCCGCGCAGTCCTACGAGCCGGACAGTTCGGCGGCGGATCAACTGATCCAGATGTGGATCGACAAGCTCAAAAACGCCTGCACCAACCTCAAAAACGGAAGAACGCGGCTGTGGCTTTCTCTCACCGCCTATGAGCGGTCGGCGGCGAACTCCACGGTGTTTCTGGACGAAACGGCGCGCCGTGATTTTGCCAAGAAGGTGGCGGCGTTCGCACAAAAGCACGGCTTTTATGGCGTAGATGTGGACTGGGAGTATCCCGATGAAAGCGAGGACGCGCTGCGTGCATTCCGGCTGACGCTGGCTACTCTGTCGGAGGAACTGCACGCCGTAGGGCTGAAGCTGTCGAGTACGGTATGTCCCAATTACAATTACTTTTTGGACACCGAGGAGTTCAAGGTGTTGGATTATGTCAACTGGATGACCTATACCAATCTGGAGATCGGGGAAAATGTGCGGGCGCATGTGACCTATCACAAGATGAAAACGCTGATCGAGGATTCGATCGCGCGGGGCTGTAAGCCCTCTCAAATCTGGGTCGGACTGCCCTGCTTTGCCCGCAGCCGGCTGGAGGGGCTGCCATCGCTCACCTATCGGGATTTTGTTCTTTCTGTCAAGGGGCTTCCAAACCCGAAGGGCGCCAATCAGGTTTTGAACCGCTTTTATTATAACGGTCTCTATCTTTTGGAGGATAAGGTGGCATATGCCGCCGATCTCGGCTGTGCCGGCGTGATGACATGGTGGTCGGGGCAGGATATCAAGGCGTTTTATGACGACGAGTATGATATTTACGGGACCGTTCGGATATCCGGCGATATGTCCCTGATCCGGACGATCTATGAGGCGGTGCGGCGGTTCACCGGCGTGGATCCGCTTGGCAGCCTGTCGGGCGATGTGGATCAAAACGGCACGGTCACGGTGACCGATGCGCTGACAGTCCTCCGCGCGGCGGTCGGGCTTGATGCGCTGGACGAAACGAAAACCGCGTTGGCAGACATGGACCATGACGGTGTTGTTTCGGTTGTAGACGCCCTCTCGATCCTCCGCATAGCGGTAGGTTTGGCATAGAAAAAGGACAGGCAAAAGATTTGCCCTTCGGTCTGTAAAAAAACAACAATTAACTATTTATAATCCGTCACGGAGGCGGACATGTGCCGCCGCAGTGACACCCTGAGAGAAAACCGGTGCAGGCGGTGTCAGAATTGGCGCAAGCCAAACCGGTTTTCGACGAAAAGGGGGAATCGGGGGGAAAAGCAAAGAACAAGGCGAGTAAAACGAGCCGCAGTGATTTTGTTTGTCCCTCGAAGCGTGGCAGCGTTAGCGACACGCTCAGACCCGCTCGATGAGCGGGTCTTTCTCTGTCTGTTTTGGAAAAGAAATCCTATCCCAAATGTTTTTTTCGCAAAGCTATGGCGTGCAGGAAAGTTTTGTGTTATAATATCCGCAAGGCGGATATTATAACACACTACCACTGACCAAGAAGGAGACAAATTATGAAATCTGATATCGAGATCGCACAGAGCGTCACACCCCGTCCCATTGCAGAGATCGCGGAGGAATTGGGCATTCCCTATGCCGATCTGGTTCCCTACGGCCATGACAAGGCGAAGGTGACCGAGGCGTTCATGCGCTCGGTGCAGGACAAGCCGAACGGGAAGCTGATCTTAGTCACCGCAATCAATCCCACACCTGCGGGCGAGGGGAAAACCACCACCAGCGTGGGGCTGGGTCAGGCGATGCAGAAGATCGGGAAAAAGGCGGTCTGCGCCTTGCGGGAGCCGTCTCTCGGACCGGTGTTCGGGATTAAGGGCGGCGCCGCCGGCGGCGGGTATGCACAGGTCATTCCGATGGAGGATATCAACCTCCACTTCACCGGCGATATGCACGCCATCACGGCGGCGAATAACCTGCTTTGCGCCGTGCTGGATAACCACCTCCAACAGGGCAACGCCCTCTCGATCGATCCGCGCCGCGTGCTGCTCAAACGGTGTCTTGATATGAACGACCGTGCGCTGCGGAATATCGTGGTCGGCATGGGCGGACCGGTGCATGGCGTGCCGCGGGAGGACAGCTTCCAGATCACGGTGGCAAGCGAGGTGATGGCGATTCTCTGTCTGGCGGAGGACCTCACCGACCTAAAACGGCGGCTGGGGGATATTCTGGTCGGCTTTACCTATCATGACGAGCCGGTTTATGCCCGCGATCTCGGTGTGGAGGGCGCTATGGCGGCACTGCTCAAGGACGCGATCCAGCCCAATCTGGTGCAGACGCTGGAGCACACGCCGGTCATCATGCACGGCGGTCCTTTTGCCAATATCGCCCACGGCTGCAACTCGGTGCGGGCGACCAAGCTGGCGTTGAAGCTGGCGGATTACACCATCACCGAGGCGGGCTTCGGCGCCGATCTCGGCGCGGAGAAGTTTTTGGATATCAAGTGTCGCGCGGCGGGACTAAAGCCCGACTGCGTGGTGTTGGTCGCCACCGTGCGGGCGCTCAAATATAACGGCGGCGTGCCGAAGGATCAATTGAGTGAGGAAAATCTTGATGCGCTTCGTGCGGGGCTTTGCAACCTCGGCGCGCACCTGTCCAACCTCAAAAAATTCGGGCTGCCGGTCGTGGTGGCGGTCAATCGGTTTCATACCGATACCGATGCCGAGCTGCGGCTTTTGACCGAGTACTGCGAGGCGGAAGGCTCGCCGGTCGCGCTGGCGGAGGTGTTCGCCAAGGGCGGCGAGGGCGGCGTTGCGCTTGCCAAAAAGGTGGTCGAGATCTGCGACTCCGGCAAGGCGGACTTCCACACCCTCTATGACGAAAAGCTCCCGTTAAAGGAGAAAATGGATATCTTAGCCCGCGAGATTTACGGGGCAGACGAGGTGATCTATACCGCGGCGGCGGAGAAGGCGCTCAAAAAAATCCAGAGCATGGGTATGGAACAGCTTCCGGTCTGCGTGGCGAAAACCCAGTATTCTCTTTCGGACGATCCCACTCTGCTTGGCAGACCCACCGGTTTTGCCATTACGGTGCGGGATATTCGGGTGAGCGCCGGAGCGGGCTTTCTGGTGGTGCTGACCGGCGATATTATGACGATGCCGGGACTCCCCAAACAGCCGGCGGCGCTTTCGATCGACATTGCGCCGGACGGAAAGATCACCGGCTTGTTCTGATGCTGCGGAGGGTGACCCATAGCACTGCCGAAACGGAGG
>CANQKY010000126.1 GCA_947624575.1 uncultured Clostridia bacterium | reverse complement strand
CTGAAGGTGGTGGGGAAACGGCTGTCCGACTGCCGCGCGGTGACCTGCGGCGCGGGAGCCGCCGGAACCGCGATCGTAAAGCTGCTTTTGGAGTCGGGACTGCGGGACGTCATCATGTGCGATAAGGAAGGCGCGCTCTGCGAGGGGGAGACGTGGCTGACACCTCCCCAGGCGGAGATGGCGGCGCGCACCAATCGGGAGCATCGGCGTGGGAGCCTTGCCGAGGTGCTGGCGGGGGCGGATATTTTCATCGGCGTGTCGGCGCCGGGGCTGGTCACCCGCGAGATGGTCGCCACCATGTCGCCCGACCCGATCGTGTTCGCCATGGCGAACCCCACGCCGGAGATTTTCCCGGAGGAAGCGTATGCCGGCGGTGCGGCGGTGGTCGGCACCGGCAGGAGTGATTATCCCAATCAGATCAACAATGTGCTGGCGTTCCCGGGCATCTTCCGCGGCGCGCTGGACGTGCGGGCGCGGGAGATCAACGCGCCGATGAAGCTGGCGGCGGCAAACGCCATCGCGGACTATCTGCCCGAGCGGGAGCTGTCCGCACACCATATCATACCGACCGTGCTGGATCGCGGCGTGTCAAGAGCCGTGGCAAAGGCGGTGGCGAACGCCGCCCGCGCGTCCGGCGCGGCGAGGGTCTAGCGGTGTTCGCGGCGCTGCGCTCCTACGGGCTTGCGGGGACCGACGCCTTTGCGGTCGATGTGGAAGCAGACGTCGGGAAAGGGCTTCCGTCCTTTGACGTGGTCGGACTGCCCGATGCGGCGGTTCGGGAGAGTCGGGATCGGGTGCAGGCGGTGATCAAGAACTGCGGGTATCATTTTCCGTCGGGGAAGGTGACGGTGAATCTGGCGCCTGCCGATTTGCGGAAAACGGGACCGCTTTACGACCTGCCGATCCTGCTTGCGATTTTGATGGCGTCGGGACAGATAACCGCGCCGACTGCCGGAGCCGCCTTTTTGGGCGAGCTTGCGCTGGACGGCAGGGTGCGTCCGGTCAACGGTGTGCTGCCGATGGCGATGGCGGCAAAGGAGGAAGGCTGCCACAGCATCTTCCTGCCGTCCGGCAATGCCGCCGAGGGGAGCGTGGTAGAGGGACTTCAGGTGTATGGTGTCTCCCATGTGGGGGAGCTTTTGGGCTATTTGACCGGCGAAAGCCCGCTGGCGCCCCACCCGCCGGTGGCGCGGTTTGCGCCGCTGACCGAGTTCCCGTTTGACTTTTCGGAGGTGCGGGGGCAAACGGCGGGTCGCCGCGCGATGGAGATCGCGGCGGCGGGCGGACATAATGTGCTGCTGATCGGGTCGCCGGGGTCGGGAAAGAGTATGCTGGCAAAGCGGCTTCCCACCATTCTGCCGCCCTTAACGGCGGAGGAATCGATGGAGACGACCCGTATCCATTCGGTGGCGGGACTGCTCAATGAGCGAAACCCGCTGGTCACGGCGCGACCCTTTCGCGCGCCGCATCATACCGTGTCGCCCAATGGGCTGTCGGGCGGCGGGGTGTATCCCACGCCGGGGGAGCTTTCCCTGGCGCATAACGGGGTGCTGTTTCTGGACGAGCTGCCCGAGTTTTCCCGTCCCACGCTGGAGATATTGCGGCAGCCGCTGGAGGACGGGCAGGTGACCATCACGCGGGTGAGCGGGACGGTGACCTACTCCTGCGCGGTGACGCTGGTGGCGGCGATGAATCCCTGCCCCTGCGGGTATCACGGACACCCCACCCGTCCCTGTCACTGCTCCGAGCAGGCGGTGTCGCGCTATCTCAAGCGGGTGAGCGGACCGCTGCTCGATCGGCTGGACCTCCATGTGGAGACGGCGCCGGTCGAGTATGACGAGCTGTCGGCAAAGGAGCCGTCCGAGTCCTCGGCGGCGATCAGGAAACGGGTGCTGCGGGCGCGGGAGATTCAAACCGAGCGATTGCGCGGCACGGGGGTGCATGACAACGCGCGGCTGACGCCTGCGCTGCTGCGGCGCACCTGCCCGCTGACCGAGAGCGCCGACCGCACACTGCGCACCGCCTTTGACCGGCTGGGGCTTTCCGCCCGCGCCTATGAGCGGGTGCTGAAGGTGGCGCGGACGATCGCCGACCTTGGCGGGGAGGAAAAGATCGGCAGCGCCGAGATCGCCGAAGCGATCCAGTACCGTTCCCTGGACAGAAAATATTGGAAGGAAGGCACTTGACAAGAAAACCCTCATGCGCTATAATAAAAATGTGGAAAACCGGACGGTTGCCACATTCATCAGCTTCTGGTTGTGAAGCTACGCTTCCCAAAAACCTAGTGAGCCGTCTGTTGGGGCAGACGGCTCACTTCTTTTTATTTTGGGTGTCAATGATAAGGAGGAAAAACCATGAACTACCGTTTTTCAAACAAGCTGGCAAATCTCGCGCCCTCTGCGATCCGTGAGATTCTCAAGGCGACCTCTGATCCGTCGGTGATCTCGCTGGCGGCGGGGAACCCCGCGCCCGATGCGTTCCCGATCGAGGAGCTGCGCCGCCACATGGCGGACATCATGGAGACTGAGCCGATCACGGCGCTCCAATACGGGATCAGCGAGGGGTACGCGCCGCTCCGCTCGGCGGTTGCCGACGATCTGAGGGAGCGGCTTCATGTCGGCGGGGAGGAGGACGATGTCCTGATCGTCTCGGGAGCGACACAGGGGATCGCACTGCTGACGCAGGCGCTTTGCAACGAGGGAGATGTGGTTCTCTGCGAGGAACCCACCTTTGTCGGCTCACTCAATGCGTTTCGGGCGTTCGGGGCGAAGCCGGTGGGAGTGCCGATGGAGGACGACGGCATCTCGATCGAAGCCCTTCGGGCAGCCTGCGAGGCGCACCCGAACGCGAAGATACTCTATCTGATCCCGAACTTCCAGAACCCGACCGGCATCACCACCTCGCTTGAAAAGAGGAAGGCGGCGTTGGCGCTTTGTCGGGAGTACGGACTGGTCCTGCTGGAGGATAACCCTTATGGCGATCTGCGGTTTGCGGGGGAGGACATTCCCGCGATCAAGACGATGGATACAGACGGCACGGTGCTTTACTGCGGGAGCTTTTCCAAGGTGCTGGCGCCGGGTATTCGCGTGGGGTATCTCTGCGGGAACCGCGCACTGCTGGCGAAGCTGACGGTCGGGAAGCAGACGCAGGACGTCCATACAAATGGACTGGCACAGATGGCGGCGTATCGGTTTTTGACCGGTGGGAATTATCACGCGCATCTGAAAAGCCTGCCGGAGATTTATCGGCGGAAGTATCGGGTGATGCGCGACGCGATCGAAGCGTATTTCCCGAAGGCGGCAAAGACCACCGAGCCGGAGGGTGGACTGTTCGTCTGGTGTACCCTGCCCGATAGGGTGGACAGCGCGGCGTTTTGTAAGGAAGCGGCGGAGCATAAGGTGGCGGTGGTGCCGGGCGCGGCGTTTTTGTCCGACCCGAACGGAACGAGCCATGCGTTTCGCATGAACTTTTCCACCCCGACCGATGACGCGATCCGCGAAGGCTGCCGCATCTTGGGCGCTCTGCTCCACGAGAAGCTCTAAGTACGCACTTGTAATAAGTGGTAAAATCGAACTTTTTTGCACGGAGCCAAGCGCGGCGCGGCGATAAAGCGGTATTGACAACCAATTTAGTGACCGTGTATCGGATTCCCCCAAAGCTAGTATCTGTTGTCAAGACCTCCCTTGTGAAATCCCACCCCAAAGCCAAATGCTGTTGTCAAAACCTCCCTTGTGAAAGGGCTTTGCCGCCGAAGCGCGCCCATGTATTCCCACCAAGCCAAAACTGAAAAGTCACGGCAAACACTTGACAAATATAGGAAAGCTTTGTATAATAAAAATGTGGAAACCCGACGGTTGCCACAAACATATGGCTTCAGTGGGTGAAGCTATGCTTCACGAACCGTGAGCCGTCTGTTGCAGCAGACGGCTCACTTCTTTTTATTTTGACTGTTCAGCCTATCGCAGAATTGGATTACGATCCAAGCAATAGACAAACAGCAAAACAAATCCTGAAGTGTGATATGTATCACCCCCCCTTGGAGAAATTCTCCGCGAGAGCTGTACACTCACCTCCATTCCGCTCTCGCGGAGTGACAGGCAACCGTCCTTTGAACCGCGTCCCGCCGAGCCGGACTACCCTCACGGGCACAGCTCGGCATCGGCGGTGGGCTTCCACGCGATTATTTTACTGGATTTACAGGATTTTGTCAACGTTCCGCGCATACCTCTCACCACACTAAATGCTGTTGTCAAAACCTCCCTTGTCAAA
>CANQKY010000125.1 GCA_947624575.1 uncultured Clostridia bacterium | reverse complement strand
TGCGTCCGGCGAGGAACTGCTCGTCCGGACCGTTGAATACAATAAAATCGTCGCCGCCCATTCGCTTGAACCGCTCGATCTGATAGGTGCTTTCGGAGGAATTTTTGATCCCGATGACCTTCTCCTTTGCCGCCATCTTCCGAAACAGCCCGTCCGAGAGGTTGTAGCCGGTCAGCTGGGGGATATTGTAGATGAAAAAGGGAAGCTCGCTTGCCGCCATCATGCCGTCCCAGTGTGCCTCGATCGAGGGCTCCGACAGGCGGTAGTAAACGCTCGGCACCGCCGAAACCGCATCGGCACCCGCTTTTTCTGCATGGCGTGCCAGCGTGCAGGCGTCTCTGGTGGCGGCGGCGCCGATATGGACGATCACCGTCATGCTGCCGCCCACCTCGTCTAGAATGGCTTCGGCGATCTGCATTCGCTCCTCCACCGAGAGCAAAAAGCCCTCGCCGGTCGAGCCGCAGAGATATAAGCCGTTTACGCCGAGCTCGCGGTACTTGCGCGCCAGTGCCCGCATGACCGGCAGATTGACCTGATCGTTTTTGTCATAGCAGGCGTTGAACGCCACAAAAATGCCTTTATAAATCGAGGTGTCGTATTTCATCTGCGATCCCGCTTTCTTTTTTCTTTCACTTTATCACAGCAACCGGTAAATTGCAAGAGTCGGTCAAAAGTGATTGCATTTCCGACCGAAATCCGTTATAATACTACTAAATACTGCGTTGGAGAGAGTACCATGAAGAAGAATGAGATTTTGCAATCATTGAAACAGGGACTGATCGTGTCCTGTCAGGCGCTGGAGGACGAACCGCTCCACTCCGCTTATATCATGTCCCGTATGGCATATGCGGCGGCGGAGGGCGGAGCCTGCGGGATCCGTGCCAATACGGTGGCGGATATCAAGGCGATCCGCACCGAGACCGACCTGCCGATCATCGGAATCATCAAAAAGGAGTATCCCGACAGCGAGGTGTATATCACTCCCACCGCACATGAGGTGGACGCACTGGTCGCCGCCGGTGTTGAGATCATCGCGATCGATGCGACCAACCGCCCTCGTCCCTATGAGGAAACGCTGGAGGGGTTTTTCCGTCCGGTCAGGGAGAAGTATCCCGATCAGCTTTTTATGGCGGACACCTCCTGCCTGGAGGAGGGACTGCTGGCAGAACAGCTTGGCTTTGATCTCATTGGCACCACCATGAGCGGCTATACTTCCTATACCGCCGGACGCAGCCTGCCCGATCTGGAGTTGATCGAGGCATATGCCGCCCGACTTTCGGTGCCGGTGGTGGCGGAGGGCGGTATCTGGACGCCACAGCAACTGAAAGCGGTGTTTCAAGCCGGTGCGTATACGGCGGTGGTGGGGACTGCCATCACCCGTCCGAGGGAGATCACAAAGCGTTTTGTCGCCGCACTGGAGGAAATCCAATGACCATTCTGGCGATCGACATCGGCGGCACCAAGATCAAGTACGGTCTGGTCACGGGGGACGGTACACTGCTTTCTAAGGACGAGATCAATACCGAGGCGGCGCGGGGCGTGGAGGTGCTTCTTTCCCGTCTGCGGTGGATCGCGGATCGCTTTGCCGGACGGTATGACCGGATCGGCATTTCCACTTCGGGACAGATTGACGAGGTAAACGGCGTGGTGATGCACGCGACCGGCACCATTCCCGGCTATGCGGGAACCGACCTGCGGGGGATCTTGTCCGAGCGGTATCATTGCCCGATCTCGGTGGAAAACGATGTCAACTGCGCGGCGATCGCCGAGGCGGTCTACGGCGCGGGGCAGGGGCTTCGGGATTTTCTCTGCCTGACCTACGGTACCGGCGTCGGCGGTGCAATCTTTCAGGACGGAGCGGTGTATCACGGCAGCAATCATGTGGCGGGCGAGTTCGGGCATATGGTCACTCATGTGGGGGGCGAGCCCTGCAACTGCGGCGGACGCGGCTGCTATGAGCGGTACGCCTCCACCCGCGCTCTGGTGCGGCGGGTCA
The DNA here is from genome assembly GCA_947624575.1 of uncultured Clostridia bacterium. Taxonomy (GTDB): domain Bacteria; phylum Bacillota; class Clostridia; order Oscillospirales; family Ruminococcaceae; genus CANQKG01. The sequence goes on along the minus strand of CANQKY010000125.1, from coordinate 2,425 downwards.
GCGACCGGCTCGGCAGATACGCCGGCGGGCGGGAGATTTTTTCTCCCGCACTGATGAACGACCCCGTGGTGCAGGAGGAGGTCGACCGGTGGCTTGATGAGATTGCGCTCGGTCTTGTCGGACTGATTTACATATTCAATCCCGCTGTGATCCTCATGGGCGGCGGGATCATGCAGGAGCATTATGTGGTGGAGGAAGCGTCCCGCCGCGCGTTGGCTTCGGTCATGCCGGTGTTTCGGAATGTGAAGATCATACCCGCTAAGATGGGGAACAACGCGGGTATGCTGGGCGCCGCCTACCTTGCCGCACGGCTGTGAGGGAGTGTACTCTTTGCCCGCGGCTCTGCCATGCCGACCGCCTGACCCGCAGCGGCTTTTGCGGCGGCGGTATCACACCGCGCTTGGCGCGGGCGGCGCTTCACTTCGGTGAGGAGCCTTGTATTGGCGGTAGGGGCGGTGCGGGCGCGGTATTCTTTTCGGGCTGTACCCTGCGTTGCTGCTTCTGCCAGAATGAAGAAATCTCACGCGGTAATTTCGGGGCGGACGTCACGCCCCAAAGGCTTGCGGATATTTTTCTCCGCTTGCAGGAGGAGGGCGCCAAAACGCTCGATCTGGTGACCCCCACGCAGGACACGGTGTCAATCCTCAAAGCGTTGGAGCTGACCCACGGCAGGCTTTTGATTCCGGTGGTCTGGAACAGCGGCGGGTATGAGCGGGTGGAAACGCTGCGTATGCTGGAGGGGTATGTGTCGGTCTACCTGCCTGACTTAAAATTCTGCGATCCCGCGCTGTCGGCAAAGTGCGCCGCCGCACCTGATTATTTTGAAACGGCGCTCGCGGCAATTCGGGAGATGCACCGGCAAACGGGTGCGGCACGGCTCAAAAACGGAGTTTTGCAAAAAGGGGTGCTGGTGCGGCATCTGGTGCTGCCCGCCCACCGCAAAGACAGTATCGCTTTGCTTAGAAAGCTGGCAAAGGCGGTACCGCCTTTTGATATTTTTCTCAGTATCATGCGGCAGTACACGCCCTGCGGCGTGCCGGTACTGCCGGAGCTTTCCCGTCGCGTCACCGGCTTTGAGTATGACAGCGTTTGCGCTGTTGCCGGTGAACTGGGCTTCGGGGAGGTCTATATTCAGGATAAGGCGTCCGCAGATATGGCTTATCTGCCAAATTTTTCACTGCGCGGCGTATAGGAGGTTATAGAATGGAAGGGATTTTCAATATCATGGATTTCGGCGCCAAGCCGGACGGCAAGACCGATTCGACCGCTGCGATCCAGGCGGCGATCGACGCCGCGGCGGAAATACCCGGTACTGTTGTGGTGCCGCCCGGCGTGTTCCTCTGCGCCGATCTGCAAATGAAGCCCGGCGTGCGGATCGAGGGGAAATCGGCATGGCGGTTTCGCGGAGCGGGTCAGTCGATCCTGCAACTGAGCCGTCCGGACGCCACCTGCCTCATCAATATTTCCGGTGCGGTTGGCTGCTCGATTGCGGGATTGTCGCTGCTGGGCGGACATCTGGGGGAGAATGTCCACGGCGTCTATCTGCATTTTGATTATTTCGGCAACGGCAGGCAGGAGGACACACCCACCATTGACGATTGCTTTATCGAAAAATTCAGCGGTGACGGCGTGCATCTCTACCGCGTCTGGTGCTTCTCGATCCGGCACAGTATGATCTGCCGGAACAAGAAAAACGGACTGCTGGTCTGGGGCTGGGACGGCTTTCTGTCCGATAACTGGTTCACCGGAAACTATCAGTGCGGGCTTGCTTGCGCGCCCGAGGCAAAATCGCTCACCTGCACCGGCAATCGAATCGAGTGGAACGGGGGTGCCGGCTTTGATCTGCGACATACCAATGCGGTCAATGTCACCGGCAACTATTTTGACCGGAGCGGCCGCACCGGTATCGACATCTGGAACGACGATTCGGTGCAGTCGATCAATATCACCATCACCGGCAATATTATCTACCGCAACGGGAAGAATAAGCTGAATGCGGAGGATAAGTCGGAGTGCAGCCAGCTTCGCATGCGCCGCTGCGCGAATGTGACGGTGTCGGGCAACTGCTTTGCGGTCGGTACAGACGATCAGGGCATGGGCGCCGCTTCGCCGAAATACGGCGTGGTGTATGAACAGCTTTGCGGCTGCGTGATGCAGGGGAATGTGATGGAGCACGGTATGCTGGAGGAAGCGTTTGTCGATCTCGGCGGACATACCGGCGCGGTGATCGTCAAGGATAACGCCGGCGATCCGGTCGGCGACGACCCCCAACTGATCGCCCATTTTTAAAGCGGAAGGTAAATAAAAGCAACATCGGCAAGGGTCATATGACCCTTGCCGATGTTTTGTTGTAGTCAAAATAAACCCCCGGTTCTACCGGGGGAAGGGGAAAGCTTCAGTAAAAACAAAATGGGCGAGCAATACG
>CANQKY010000124.1 GCA_947624575.1 uncultured Clostridia bacterium | reverse complement strand
AAGGCTGCAAACAGCCAGTATGTTGAGTACGAAGGCGAAGACGAAACAGAGATCACTGCATTTGCCGGGCTTGCTCTCACAGGAGGCGCAGCACCGGAAAGCACGAACGAAGACTTTACAACATTTCTCGACAAGATCGAGAAGATAAGCTGTGATACCGTATGTATCCCTGTCAGCGATGACAGCCTGCTTACAGCAGCAGTATCAAAAGTTGACTATCTGCGTACAAAAGCAGGAAAATGCGTACAGTTCGTCATGGCAAACCATGCGGCAGATAACATCGGCGTTATCAACGTCGGGAACTCTTTTGCGTATAACGGCGTGGATCTCACACCGCAGCAGGCAACCGCTTGGGTAACAGGAGCTACCTGTGGAGCAAACCATGTCACATCCAACACATACAAGGCTGTTGTTGGAGCAACAGCGGTTGTTGGAGAGCTTACCAACGAAGAAACGATCGAGGCAATCAAGGCCGGAAAATTCGTCTTTTCAGTGGATGATGCCGGACAGGTTATCGTTGAATATGATATCAATTCGCTTGTTCACCCTAGCAGCGAGCAGGCGGACTCTTACAAAAAGAACCGCGTGATTCGTGTGTTTGACTCGTTCGCGAATACACTGAAGCAGACCTTCCCTCCGAACAAGTTCTCAAACGACGAAAGCGGCTGGACTGTGATGGAAGGGCTTGGCAAGACGATATTGCAGCGGTATGCGGATGACGGAGCGATCCGGAATGTTGACTACGACGCAGACTTCCTTGTTGATCAGTCAAGAAGCATCGGAGATTCGACGTACTTTAATGTTGCTTTGCAGCCGGTAGACTCTGCCGAGAAGCTGTACTTCTCGGTGTCAACGCAGTAATAGGAGGTAATAAACATGGATGAAAATAGACAGCACATCAGCCTGCGTGAGGGCGAGGCGTATCTGGACGGTATCAAGATTCTTGATCTGGTATCATTGAGTGTTGATTTTGTCCCTACTGTTGCGACAAGCACAACGGTCGGAAACAGAGGAACAAACAGGAGATGGATCAACCATGATATTCAGGGATCCTTTTCTGAATACAAGTCCACGCCTTGGCTCAAAGAGAAGGTTGAGGAATATCTGGCAACAGGAAAAACACCGGAGATGACGATCACCGGAATCAGCAACGACAAGAATTCGGACTATTACGAAACATATAAGAAAACGGATTCTATCACTATTTCCGGAGCGGTCCTTACCGGAAACATCTCTCTGCTCAGCCTTGATACAGGTGGAGAGTTCGTACAGCACACCGTTAACTTTGGCGCTAAATCGTACAAATAAAAAAATTATAAGCGGGTAAAAATTGGCTGTTTTACCCGCTTTTTTTATCAAAACGATTAAATACCCAATAACCGTAAAAAAGCCCCGTTACGGTCAAAATAGAGGGCAATACAAGCAAAACAGGAGGTTGAAATATGAATAATAAATTGTCTTATTTTATGAGAAAAGAAGTAAAAGAGGAAATGATCGTGACTGTTCCTGGTCCGGAGACGATCAAGGACGAGAACGGAGAAGTGGTTAAATTCCAGATCAAAAAGCTGAGAATGGAAAGAGTAAACGAGATCTTTGATAAGTATAAAACATCAGAGGTCTACATGAACAAGCATACGAAACAGCCTTACGTTGTAAACGGCAAGGTTGTGTTAAAAGAAACGAACGATACGAACAAGGCATTCCGTCATGTGATCGTTGAGGCGCTTGTCTATCCGGATCTGCATGATAAGGAGCTTATGGAATTCTTCGGATGCGTGGATGTGACAGATATGCCAATCAAGATGTTTACGGCGGAAGAATATGGCGAGGTCGCTCGGATCGTTAATAAAGTGCTCGGAATCGGCGAACAGGAAGACGAAGAAGAGCAGGACAGAGAAGATCTTGAAAACGCAAAAAACTGATAGCCAGCGGTGGCTCTCTAGCTTGGTGGTGTGCTTATTTTTTTATCAACTATGGCATTCCGCCGGAAGAGTTTTACGAAAAGCCTCATTCCATGCAGCTATTTTACATAGCGGCAGAGAATCTGGCGAATGAGGGAACCGCTGGTCTACGAAGAAATAGAAGCAAAACGTACAGGAGGAGGTGATATAGATGGCGTCATTGTCGGTGATCTTTAATGCGGTCGATAATATTTCCAGTAAGATGTCCGCTATGGCAAGTGCCGGAAGAAATGCGGCTAAGGAGTTTTCCGCAATCGAAGAACAGGCAAATGCAGCATTTAATGAAATCAACAGCGGGGCGGAAAAGGCTGGAAACGCAATAGAGCAGGCAGCATCATCCACAGGGTATTGGACGGAAAAAGTTGGAAACTATGACAAAAGCGCTATGGAAGCCGTCTGGAGCACCGAAGAGCTTGTCAATATGGGATATAAAACCCAGGATGCTTTGGAAGCGGAAGCATCAGCGGCCGCGAAAGCCGCTGACGGCATAAACGAGGTCGGGGAAGAAGCGGAAGATACAGCAGAAAGTGCCGAGGAGATGGGCGAAAAGTCGCAAAAGGCAATATCAGATCTGGAAATGCTGCTTGCCGGCGCCGGTATCGTCGCCGCTCTGAAAGCGATATCAGATGCCTTTGCGGAATGTGCAGAGCAGGCAGAACAGACGGAATATGCATATGCAAAACTGGAAACGATCGCCGGCACGAAATGGATGGGTATGCTGACCGAACAGATCGAAGAGCTGTCTAAGGAAACCGGCATTGCTCAGGCGGATCTCGCAGATGTTGCATACAATGCGATATCCGCAGGAACGAGCGTAGAGGATGCTGCGTACATGGCAGAGCAGGCTTCAAAGCTTGCTGTTGCCGGTTTCACGGATTCCGCCGCTGCGCTGTCTGTATTAACAACCACGATCAATGCTTACGGTGATGCGGCCGGAACGGCGGAACAGATATCCGATTCCCTTATCATGGTACAGAACCGAGGCGTAACAACGGTTGCCGACCTTGCCGATAATATGGGTAAAGCGATCGCGACCGCCTCTGCATACAATGTATCACTTGGCAACCTGGAAAGCGCGTATATATCAACCACCAAAGCAGGTATCAATACTGCGGAAAGTACGACATACATCTCCTCCATGCTTAAAGAACTGGGTGACAGCAATACAGAAGTATCAAAAATCATAAAAGAGCAGACAGGAGAAAGTTTTGGTGAACTGATGAGTCAGGGATATTCCCTTGCTGATGTACTTGGTATTTTGTATGACAGCGTTAACAAGAACGGTGAGGCGTTGATGAACCTGTGGGGAAGCGCTGAAGCCGGAAAGGCAGCGAACGCAATCATTTCTCAGGGCTTAGATGAGTTTAATAATAACCTGATCGCCGTCCAGAATAGCGCAGGTGCTACGTCTGATGCATATTCCATCATGGCTGATACTACTAAACGTTCTCATGACAAAATGAATATGGCTGCTGAGAACTTCAGGGATACGATAGGTTCCCAGTTGAACCCGACGCTTGAAAACCTATATAACATTGGAGCGAAAGTTTTTGATGGGTTAAATAGTTTTATGAAAAAGAATCCGGAAGTGACGGCCGCCGTCACTGGCATTGTTGCTACCGTAGGAACAGCGGTTGTTGTTATTGGCGGGTATATTGTTGCTCAAAAAGCGGCGGCGTTAGCAGTTAAATTACATACAGCTGCCGTTGCCACCGAAACCACAGCATTGTTAGCAAAATCAGCGATCATTGGAGGAATCGCAGTCGGGTTAGCAGTCATGATAGCACAGATCATGTCAGCCAGAAATGCAGAAGAAGAGCTTACCGCATCTTCGCAGCGTCAGAAAGAAGAGCTGGAGGATCTGAGAGCGGAATATGACAATGCCTGTGCGACCTATGGAGAAAATTCCGACGAAGCTTTAAAGCTTAAATATCAGGTAGATGAGCTGAATGAATCATATGAAGCATCCAAAATGACCTTGGAGGAGTTTTATGAGCAGGTAGACGCTGTTTGTAATAAGCATGATGAACTGGTTGAAGGATATACAAAGACCAAGGATAGCATCCGGGGACAGGATATGGCAACACAGGATCTGGTCTCAAGGTTAAATGAACTGAAAGAGTCTTCGGACGGATCAGCCGCATCACAGGTACAGATGCAGTCGATCGTCGAAAAATTAAGCGAGATGTATCCGGAGCTCGGTATCAGCATCGATGATGTGAACACAAACCTTGACGGACTGATCGCAAGGATCAACACGCTTACTAACGCCAGCAACAAGCAGGCAGAATATGATAACGCTACGGAAAATTATGCAAAACTTGTCGCTGAGCAGTCCGAACTGGAAGAAAAGAAAAAAGAAGCGTATGACAATATGATCATTGCCGCTGAAAAGTATTCCGATACGAGCGCATTAAAGGGAACATGGGATGAGCTCTGGGGCACAGGTGCAGCGAAAGCTTACTCCGAAGCTCAGGATGCATACAA
>CANQKY010000123.1 GCA_947624575.1 uncultured Clostridia bacterium | reverse complement strand
GTCCTCTCCGCTGGGCTACTCCTAAAGAGTTCCTTTCTCAATTCTTCCTTGTCCAAAATGATTGACAAACCTACAGCCCGCCCGCTCTCGTCCCCCGTTTCACCTCGCCTACGCCCTGAAATACTCTCTCGGCGACACATGGTAATACCCCCGGAACGCCCGGTAGAAATTGCTGGTGTCGCGATAGCCCACCATCGCGGACACCTCCTCGACGGAAAGACTGGTTCCCTTGAGCAGCGCCAACGCCCGATCCATCCGCTGCTCCAGCAGGATTTCGGAAAACGTCCTGCCGGTCTTCTGCCGGAGCAGGGAGGAGATGTAGTTGGGATGATAGGAAAAATGCGCGGCGGTCATCCCCAAGGTCGCCCGCTCCGTATGCTCGCCAATATAGCGGACGATTCGGTCGGATAAGGACTGGTCTTCGGCTTTGACAGACACGTTGCGGTAGGCTCTGGCGACGTGCATCAGAAGCGTGAGGGTCATCGGCTTGAGGATCGCCTGCGTGTCCTCTTTCCTGGCCGCGTATTCAAGGATCATCAGCTCCAGCAGCTTCCGGAGCGGATGGCCGCCGTCAAACGTCAGGCGGATCACGTCCTGCGAAAAACAGTCTCTCTGCGGGTCGAGGAAAAAATGGAACATGGAGTTGTCCACGGACAGGGAGGAAAGGTATTCCCGAAAAAAGGCGTCCTTCTGGATCAGCACGCCGACGATTATGATCTCCTCGTCGGAATCCCCGCGAATCGCATAGCCGCTAAACGGCTGCCCGATGTAGCAGCTGTTTTCTTTGATGGTCAGCAGATTGTCCGACCTCGTGCTGAGCGCCTGATAGTCCTGACGGTAGGCAAAATTCAGGAAGAAAAAGTCCTGACGGTGGAAGACCTCGCGCACATGCCGCGCCTTCAGCACGCAGACCAGCACGTCCTCCTGCGGCTCGCCGGGCCAGTAGGACATCACCTCTTCACTCTCGCGGATATTCTCCGGCACATAGTCCCAATGCATATTCGGGAAATCGTTCCCCAGCTTCTCTATCGCCTCTTCAAGGGTCATACGGATCACCTTCCTGCCGCATTGTAGCACGAATCTTAAAAAAAGTCACTATATCTCTTAAGATTCTCCGCTGATTTTCCGCGCGGGAAGGCGTATGCTCATGACGCAAAGCAAAAAACGCACCGCAAGGAGGTTTCGATCATGTACAACTGGACGCATGAGAACCCCGTAAGGGTACTGTTCGGGCCCGGCCGGCTGAACGATCTGCACAAGGAAACGCTCCCGGGCAGGAAAGCGCTGATCGTCACGTCGAACGGCGCGTCCGCCAAGAAATACGGCTATCTCGCCCGCGTGGAGGGCGAACTGGATGCGGCGGGCGTGGCGCACGCGCTGTTCGATCAGATTCGCCCCAACCCCACCGACGTCAACGTCATGGACGGCGCAAGGGCCGTGAAGGAGAACGGCTGCGACTTCGTCGTCGCGCTCGGCGGCGGCTCCGTGATGGACTGTTCCAAGTGCATCGCGCTGATGGCGGCCAATCCCGGCGACTTCTGGGACTATTCGCTGAGCGCGGCGGGCGGCAAGAAGGCGGCCCCCAGCCCCGCCATCCCCATCGTCTGCATCACCACCTCCGCCGGAACCGCCAGCGAAGTGGACATCGCCTCCGTCATCACCAACGACAGGACGCAGGAAAAGGCCGGCATCTTCTTCCCGTTCATGTTCCCCACGCTCTCCGTCGTTGACAGCGACCTGATGATGAGCGTCCCCGCCAAGCTGACCGCCTATCAGGGCATGGACGCATTCTTCCACGCCTCGGAGACGGTGGTCAACAAAAACGTCCATCCGATGGCCGAGATGTTCGCCCTGAAGACCGTCGAGCTGGTGGCGAAGTATCTGCCCCGCGCCGTCGCGGACGGAAGCGACCGAGAGGCGCGCGAGATGATGGCCTATGCCAACACGTTTGCCGGATACTACATGATGTGCACCTCCGCGCACACCATGGAGCACGTGATGGGCAGCTTCCACGACGATCTGATCCACGGCGCCGGGCTGATCGAGATCGCCCACGCTTACTACGGCTTCTTCGCCGACCGCAGGGCCGCCGAGGAGCCGATGAAGAAGATGGCGAGGGCGATGGGCGTGGAGCATCCCGCCTCCGGGCAGGATTTTGTGAAGGCGCTGGACGGCCTGATCGCCTCCATCGGCTGCGCCGGCATGAAGATGAGCGCGGAGGGCATCGCCGAGGAGGAGCTGAACCTCTACCCCGCGAAGGTGCACGAGGTTCTCGGCGGCGACATCACCGCCGACCCGCTCCCGCTTTCCGACGAGGACTATCTGACGATTTTCCGGAACGCCTATCAATAAAAAGCCGGGCGGCGGGGTCTGTCGGGGCTTCGCCGCCTTTGAACGAAACCCTTCAAATAGGAGGACGGGAGCGCAAATGGATCGTACCGCTGCAAAAATCACGAACATGACGGAGGGGAATCCCGTCCGCGTCATCCTGACCTTTGCCGTGCCGCTTTTGATCGGCAACCTCTTTCAGCAGGTCTACAGCCTCGCGGACACCATGATCGCCGGGCATTTTCTTGGGGACGGGGCGATCGCGGCGATCGGCGCGACGAGCGTGCTCTATTCGCTGCTGATGAACCTGGCGTGGGGGCTGAATACCGGCTACTGCGTCGTCCTGTCCCGGCTCTTTGGCGGCGGGGACAGGGCGCAGTTCCGCCGCGGGACGGCGGCCATGATCAAGCTGAACCTCGGCATCGGCGCGCTGATGACCGCGGCCTCCGTGCTGTTTTTGAAGCCAGCCATGCGGCTTCTGCTGACGCCGGCGGACGTGTTCGGCCAGTCGTATCTGTACATCGTCATCATTCTCGGCGGCATGCTCACCACCATCGCCTACAACGGCTGCGCGGGGTTCCTGCGCGCCATGGGCAACAGCCGGACGCCGCTGTATTTCCTTATCCTGTCCAGCCTTTTGAATCTGGCGCTGGACGCGCTGTTCGTGATCCTGCTCCGCACCGGGATCGCCGGCGCGGCGCTGGCCACGGTGATCGCGCAGACGGTCTCGGCGGCGCTGTGCGGCGCGTACATCTTCAAAAACTACCGGGAATACCTGCCCCGCGCCGCGGAGTGGAAAACCGGCCATGCGCTCTCCGCCGAGATGTTCACCACCGGCTTTTCGATGGCGATGATGCAGTGCGTGTTTTCGCTGGGCTCCGTCGTGCTTCAGCGGTCGATCAACGCGCTTAACACGGAGATCATCACGGCGCACACCGCTTCCCGCCGGGTGTACGAGCTGCTGATGATCCCCATGTCCACCGTCTCCAGCGCGACCAGCACCTTCGTGGGGCAGAACTACGGGGCGAAGCAGTACCGCCGCATCCGGGAGGCCAACCGCAAGATGCTCTGGGTGGAGCTGATCTGGTCGGTTTTCTCCATCCTCGTCTGCTGGACGCTGGGCCGCCCTCTGGTCGTCCTTCTGACCGCAACCGAAAATGAGAAGATCGTCGCCAACGCGCTCCTCAATTTGCGCCTGAGCACCGCGTGCTTCTTCCCGCTCGGCGCGCTGTTCATCCTGCGCTACTCCATGCAGGCCATGGGCCACAAGGTGCTGCCGGTGCTCTCCAGCGCCATCGAGCTGGCGGTCAAGATTCTCTCCGCCGCCGTGCTGGTGCCCGCCATGGGTTATCTGGGCGTAGCGGTGACGGAGCCGGTGATCTGGTGCCTGTGCGCCGTGTTCCTCGCCGTCTTTTATGCGACCGTAGGGCATCAGAAGCAAGCGGAGGGGAAAACGGCTTGATGGCGCGCCGCCGCTGACACGGGCGGCCAGAGACCCTGCGCGTTATTTATCGAGGATGACATTTTGATCAACACAAGAAATCCGAACCCATTCCCGACCGGGATGAAGTTCGGATTTCTGGGGTATGGTGGTGCTTACTTTCCCCGAACCGTTGCCCTTCGGCCTCTCTTCCGCCACAGGCGGCGGCCAAAGGCCAACCTCCATCGGTGAGAACGATGTGCTCTCGCCTTCTGCCCAGGCCGACGGTTCCGGGACTTTTTGTGCGCTTTCACCCTTTCGGGGCGCAAATTTCTCGGCTGGGCTTGGCATGATGTAAACCCTGTGCCAAACGACTTGCCATGATTTTACTCGATGAGTCCGCTTTCCTTCAGCAGAATTTCAATATCTGTGCCCTTGACCTTTTTCAGAACCAGCTTGAGCAGCTCCTTCTCCTTGAAGGGCAGAGGCGCCTCGCTGATGGGCTTTTTATCAATGGCGTAGTAGCAGGCACGCAGAATCTCACGCACATCGTACTTGCTGCCCCAGACCTCCGGCACGCCACGGTCGATGTCCAGCAGCGTGTAGACCGACTCCATACCGGTGCGCATGGAGTATTCGGTGGTGAAGATGGTATCCCGCGGGGTCTCGGCAAACTGGCCGATGAAGGCGAAGTTCACAGCGCCGTCAGGTACGACCTTCGGACGGTCGGATTCCTTGCGAGGCTGGAAGAAGGCATTGATATAAGG
>CANQKY010000122.1 GCA_947624575.1 uncultured Clostridia bacterium | reverse complement strand
TGCAGCTCCGTCCTGGCTCTGGAGTTGGCTTTTGTGGCCGTCACAAACACCTCCATCGTCGGAAAGACAATGAGGGTCAAAATAGTTATGGCAACCAAAAGCTCAACAAGCGTCATGCCCCTGTTGTCCGTTCCTTCTTTTTTTAACCTCTTTGCCCTAAAATGAGCTTCGGCTTTTTTCAAAAAAGCCTTTATGTTTTCTTCTTTTCCCATTATGCCTCCAATTCCGCCGACTCCTTCCGGCTTCCAAGAGTTTCGTTTAAAACCGAAGCTGCGCCTTCGCACCGTGCGGACGCTCCCGCTTCCTGCCCTTATCTACAGTCCAAAAAAGCAGCTTCTCCTTTAAACTGCTTTACCGACCCGCAGAATCTCCTGCGGGCCGGGCAAAGCAATGCATTCTTTTTTTATTCAGCCTCTCCGGTAGGCTCACCGAAGATGTTTCCGACTCCCTGATTTACTCCGTCTACGGCAGGCAGCTTGTAAAGCAGCACGTCTGCAAGATCCGTAACAGAGTATACAGTCATGTTCACGCTTCCGCTTATCTCGCCGGTCACGCTGTTCACTGCAAACGACATGCTGTCTATCGTCTTTACTCCCTCGCGGTTTGATGCGGTAACGATGTAGTCCAGGAACGACTTGAGGCTTTCATAGTCGGGAACAAAATAATTGAACGAATAGCTCGCCGTCCCTTTCCCGTATACCTTGCCTGAAAAAGCTCCCTGTCCCTCTACGGTCGTGGTCAGGCTGGCAGCCCCGATCTCGTTTACAGTATATGCGCTGATTACCGGACTGCCCGATGCGGTCCCCGCATCCTCTATCTGCTTCATCCAAAGTATTCCGTCCTCATATGAGTAAGCGGCGTGGTACTTTGCAAGCATATCCTCGATTTCCTTTGTCCAGCCCGCTATCTCCTTCTCCATGTCGGGCTCGGTTCCCGCAACCTTCTTGATTTCGTCTATCTGCTTCTGAAGGTCTGCCTGCTTTGCCTTCTCCGCATCGACCGTGTCGAGTGCGGGAGAAAAGGCGAACTTAAAGGAACAGAACAGAATGACGAGTCCCAGCACTATCATAATAAGCGCGATGTCTTTCTTGGCTATCTTCATGTCTTATCACCCTTTGCCCTTTCCTTTATTCTTCAGCCCCGTCTTCAGCCTCTTCCTCAGCAGGCTGACTGTACGGCGAATACACCAGGGTCACGGTAAAGCTTACGGCGTCATATTCCGTGCCCTCTATAATCTGCTCTGTCTCCTGTCCCGTCTCAGGGTCGACGACGGTTTCCGTCTCCCCGAGGGTCTGTTCGGTAAATCCCGTGGAGCTTATGACAAGCACCGACTTAAAGGTCCTGAGCTGCTCTATTACCTTTGCGGCAGCCTGTTTGTCTCTTACGGTGACTCCCATCGTGACTCCGGTCCCGGTAACGCCGAAGCTCGTCGCGATAAACGAATCCGGCATCTTCTGCTCAAGCTCGCCTATGAATGCCGTCAGCTCGTTGTTGCGGTTCTCGGTTCCGTCGTCAAGGGCGATCACCTCGCCGTAGGTCGTCTTCGAGTTTTCGTAGTTCTCAAGCACCTGGGAAACGTAGTCGTAATCGTGCAGCTCGTCTTCCATGTCCTTGGTCTTGTTCACTGCGGCGCTCTTCATTATGCTGCCGACAATAAGCAGCACGACTGCGGCGCCGACCATTACGATCGTCGCAACCGCCGGAGCAAGAAGGTTCACTTCCTTTTCTCCCTTGAGGAGGTCCTCCGAAAGCAGCTGCAGAGGATGCTCCGCAGCGCCGATGCATGCCGCCATCTGCCTCATGCTTGCAGTCGGCACGTTAGGGTCAGCATTCTGAACAGTCAGGCCGTCAAGGCCGGAATAAGGCTTTACGTTGTAGCCCAGCTCGTTGGTAAGCAGCTCCGGAAGTCCCTGATAATCAGCTCCAAGGCCGACAAGGTAAACGTCGGTGAGCTTCATGTTCTCGTTCCTTGAGGAGAAATACTCAAGTATACGTCCGATGTTGCCGACCATGTACCTGAGGTTCTCGGTAATCATTACCTTTACCATAAGGTCTTCCTCGTTGGCGTCGTCAGCCGACACGCCGGAGTCAAGGTTTAGGTGCGGCCTTACTATCTTGTTCTCGAGGAACTTTCTTGAAGCTCCCGCATATGTAAGTTCTTCGCCTTGGAACATATCCGTTTCGAGAAGGTTCTCTATCGCCTGGTTGAGGCCGTGAGCGACCTGCCTCTGCAGCACTATCTCCCCGTCGTTTACTATCGTTACGAGAGAGGAGAACTCCTCTATCTTAAGGATCGCCTTCGTGCCCTCCTTGAACTCTTCCTTTACCACCTGGAAGATGGAGTTGCCCACGTAGTCGATCGCCTTTATGTCCATCTCAAGGGTTCTTGCAAGGTCTATGTAGGACGTCGTGACGTCATTAGGAACGGCAAGGAGCGAAAGCCTGTATTCCTTCCTGCCTTCCTCGCCCTCCACCTGACCGAGTATGTTGTAAACGAGGTGGTACTGGTTCATATCGACAGGGAAGTAATCCGATGCGTTCGCCACAATGAGCGGCATGATGTTCTTTTCCTTGCAGAACGGAATGCGCGCCTCCCTGTTTGCTATTCGGCTGGAGGAAACGGTGAACACGACGTTTGACGTCTTTATCATTCTCCTTCTTATCTCGCCCTTTATGGCGACGATGAATTCCTCATTTCTTATGATTGACCCGTCCTGCACTACATCCGCAGGCGTCTCCACCGTGAAAACGTTGTAGATCTTAGGATTCTTTACCTTGTAATCCATCTCGACGACCTTGGTGGTCGCCTGACCGATTTCAATTGACAGCACCTTTAATGCCATTTTCTTCCTCCCGTCCGGAATGCTGATTCCTTTCTTCCTTTTAATTTATCTATCTGAAAGCCGGATGACTTAGATATTCCATGTAAAACCGCCGCCTGCCGTAATTCCTCCGCTACAGGCCGAAAAGCCTGAGGTACCAGCCGATGATCCTGTCCCCGAAAAGCACCGATATCATGATTCCCGCCGAAATGTATGGCCCCATCGCAAGCACATGCTCCGCTTTTGAAATCTTCATTCTCGCAAGGTGTATCACAGAGCCTAACAGGCAGCTCAGGAAAAACGAAAGCAGTATGAGCTTCCAGCCGATGAGCAGCCCTGCGGAGGCAAAAAGCTTGACGTCGCCGCCGCCTATCGCCTTCCCCTGCGATATGTAATAGATAGCATAGGTCACGAGGCTTACCGCAAAAAAGCCGATGATGTAATCCTGCCAGTCCGAGCCGCGGACTCCGAACGCCACGATCCTGTACACGAGGTTTGCGCACCCCAGCACGAGTATGAAGACGTTGAAGCCTACCGGAATCTCATAGGTCCTGAAATCTATCACGCTGAGGGCAAGCAGCGCCGATGCGAGCAGGCAGAAGATGACGGTATCGGGCCTGAAGTATTCAAACATCCCGTAGGCGTTGAGCCCGTAGGCATTCATGAAGATGAAGACGTAGGCGAAACCGTTCGCCGCCTCGACTATCGGGTACTGCGCCGAAATCGGCTGTCCGCACTTCCTGCACCTTCCTCCCAGAAAGAGCCAGCTGAAGAGTGGTATCAGGTCGAACCACGCCAGCCTGTAGCCGCACGACATGCAGTGCGACCTTTCCCTTGTCAGGCTTTCCTTTTTAGGAAGCCTCAGAATAACGACGTTAAGGAAGCTGCCGATAAAGATCCCGTAAAGGAAAATGATTAAATACAGCGTTACTGACCAGACCGCTTCCATCTGCAAACCTCCGCTCAGCCAATCTTCTGCGAGAACTCCGGAGAGAAGTCCCCCATCTTCTGAAAGAGATCCCCCGTGCCGTGCGACCAGACGAGGGAGCCGTCCGCATCCACCTCGCCGGTAAGGATCCCCCCGACCGACCTCCATTCCTTGGAACGGCAGGCGTAACCGCCCTTTCCGGCAACGGACTTCCATTCGTTCTCGGCTATGCTTCTGTAATCATCGTCCTCCGAGCCTGAAACGGCGGCGTTCCAGACATCCTCCGGAATTGAAAGGGAGAGCGTGCCTCCGGCGGCCGTGATGACGAAATGCGCCCCCATCGGGACGTGGTACTCCTCCTCGGTAGCGACGGC
Source organism: uncultured Clostridia bacterium (assembly GCA_947624575.1). Lineage (GTDB taxonomy): Bacteria > Bacillota > Clostridia > Oscillospirales > Ruminococcaceae > CANQKG01. The sequence goes on along the minus strand of CANQKY010000122.1, from coordinate 398 downwards.
GTCGGCAGCCCTCATCGTCTCGTCGACCGCATTGAGGTCGGCAGACTTTCTGGATTTTTCGACGTAGCGCAGGTAGGCAGGGGCAAGTATCCCTACCAGCACCGCCATGATGGCGATGACGACGATAAGCTCTATAAGGGAAAAGCCCCGGTTTGGTTTTTCAGCCATTTGCACACCTCTTGAATTCTCTGATTGGATTTCGGACTTTGCGGGGCGCCGCCCGGGAACGAAACAAGTTTTGCAGAAGCGCCTCCGCAGAGCAGAGGTGCCTCCGCAAAAACTGTTTCCAGAAATAGTTTTTCGGCTCCCTTATAGGGGTCGGGAAGCCTTAAGATTTTCCCCGCCGCCCTTAGGGAAGGCGGCAGGGACTGTTTTAGATCATGACTGTAAGATTATTT
>CANQKY010000121.1 GCA_947624575.1 uncultured Clostridia bacterium | reverse complement strand
CTGAAGGGCAGATACGGTGGCAGGTACTCCAGCTCCTGTGCGGGCGGTATGTCCATCAACCCATCCAGTCCTTCCACAGTCGCGCCGGGAAGGAAGGTCAACTTTCCGCCGATCACCAGTTCCTTGCCGCCGTGCGCAAAGTAATTCTTGTCCATGCGATTCCGATTCCCTCCCGTCAGGACGAGGCGAGGATGCCTGCAGTGCGCAGCGCGGCCAGCAGACCGTTAATCGTGGTTTGCAGCGTCGCCACCTCGGTGTCGGCGGCATCCGTCACAGCGGTGGCCTGTTTGACCAGCCCCGCCTTGGAGGCCGTCGCATTGGCCGGGGCTGCGGGGACAACGGGGTAGGTCGGGACGTAGAGCTTGCCGTCCTCGTCCACGGTCACCTCGACGTCTTCGGTCGATTTGGCCTTGGCTTTGACGCCGCCGAGTGTGTCCGCAGAAGCCGTGGGCAGGGTGTAGCTGCCCCCGCTGCCACCGCCGGAAAGACCGGTCACTTCCGCGCCTTCCAGCACGGTCAGCTTCCCGCCGATCACCAGCTCATCACCGCCCGCTGTCATGTAATTCTTCGGGTTGTAGGTTTCATCCATGTGGTTTCCTCCTTCGAATAGGGGCTGCCCGGTCTGGACAGCCCCGTCATGCTCACGACGCCTTCATCTGCAGGCACTTGATCGCCTCTCCGAGCACCAGGCGACCATCCACACGTTCCGTGGCCAGGAAACCCACCTGACCCGTCTTGGCGTACAGCTCGTTCAGACGCTTAAAGGAACGGCCCTCCCTGTCGGCGATCCAGTAGCTCTTGAAGTCGCCGAACAGGATGACCTTGTTGCCCGCCGCGATCTCCGGCATGTGCGCGGAGGTCAGCACACGATGGTTGAGCAGCTTGTCCGGCTCGCCCTCGCGCAGGCCGGGCTGCCACAGGTACACGCCATTACCGTCCTTGAGCTTGCGCAGGGCGCGAATGGTCGTGTCGTTCATCAGAAAAGCGGACCGCGGACGATACACCCCGCGCACGGAGTGGACGAGGTCGATCAGCTCGTCCGTGGTGAAGGCAGTGCCGCTGGCAGTGGTCACGCCGACACCCGCGCCGTTGGTCGTGTGCAGCAGGCCCATGGGCTTATGGGAGCCGTCGCCGTTGATGAACGCATCCTCTTCAGCAGCGCCGATCCGGCGCGCAAACTCGCCCGCGATGTAGGACTGGAGATCGAACACCGAATCGCGGAGCAGTTCATCGCTGACTTTAATCATCGTGGCGGCCTTGTGAGCGCCAATGGTGATCTGGCTGAAGGAGTCGTCGGATTCGGGGATGTCGCCCTCCTCCTCGACCCAGCTTGCCGTGCCCTGCGACGCAACCACGGGGATTTTCCTCTCGCCGCTGTCGGTGCGGATGATGGTGCAGAGCGAGCGCATGATGGTCTGATCCTCCAGCGCCTTCACGAGCGTCCGCTCGTATTCATCGGGCACCAGGTAGCCGCCTTCGGAGTCGGTTTCGATCTGCAGTGCGTTGCGCAGCTCTGCGATAGAGCCGTGGCCACGCAGCGCCGTCCAGAACATCTGGCGGTACTCATCCGACGCACGACCCGTCTTGTCCTCACCCGGTTTGCCAGGCTTGGAAACAAGCGGAATGGAAGTTGGAGCGTTCAGCTCGCGGTCGATCTCCGCCTGGCGCTCCAGACGGTCAATGGCTTTGCCGAGCTTGATCACATCCGCTTCCATCTTGTCATAAGCCGCCGCGTCCTCCGCAGACATGGTGCCGTTTTCGTCCTGATGCTCGTCCAGGAACGCCTTGGCAGCATCCCACAGGTCAGCGCGCTTCTGGCGCATTTCAAGAATCTGGTTCATATGATTTCCTCCTTATAGCAGTTGGTGTTTCAGACTGTTCAGCCGTTTGGTTAGCGCAGCGGCGGAGATGCGGGGCTTGCCCGGCTCCGACGCTGCCACTTCAGGGGCAGGCGCGGCGGACGCATCCGGCGTTTCCTGCGCCACTTCGGACGTTTCCGGGGCTTCCGGGGATACTTCTGCGTCCGGGACGGCAGGCGGGATCGTGGCCTCCGTTTCATGGGGCGGTTCCTCCTTGACAGCGTTTTTCGCAGGCGGCATCACACGGCGCCGGTCAAACCACGCCTGCACCTTTTTCTCAGCGTCGGCCCGATTCAGCATGCAGTCGCTCGGCCCGCCCACGGCATTGTCGGCGACACCGTCGATAAAGCCGTTCATGAGCGCTGCCTGCGCGTCCATCCAAGTGGTCTTGTCCATCATTTCGGAGATGCTCTCGCGGCCCATCCGACAGCGTTTGGCGTATATGTTGATGATGGCATCCTTGCAGGCTTTGAGCAGGTCGATAGCTTCCCGCATGTCCTGCTCATTGCCCACGGCCACAGTGGACGGATTGTGGATCATCCATAGCGAGCCGGGCGTCATTTCCAGCCGGTCGGCGGCCATGGCCAACACGGTCGCGGCGGACGCGGCAGTACCGGAAACTGTCAAAAAAATCTTGCCGGGATAAGCAGCAAGATCATCGTGCATTCGGGTGGCGGCATTGCAGGAGCCGCCGTAGCTGTTCAGACGGATATGCACGTCCTCCGTCTGATCGCTTCCAGCTTCATAGAGCGTATCGTGCAGGGCTTCCGGCGTGATCTCATCGCCAAACCACACGGCATCGTCAATATAGCCGTTCAGGTTAATCTCTCTCAAGGGCATCCCTCCTCCTGTTCCATCGCCCACACGATTCCGGCGAGTACAAAAAAGACACACGGCACAGCCACGCTGTTTCCGTATGCCTTGTACTCCGCTGAATCGGTATTGGGCTGCTTCAGCCATTTCTCGATCTGCCTGCGCGTTCGCCGCCTGGGCTTTCCCTGAACTACATCCCATTCCGCAAAAATGCGAAGCCACTGTCCGATCTCTTCTTCGGATGGGTTCTCGCTTGCCAGGTCGTCACACCAGCCGTCCGGGAATCCCTGCAGCCGGCAGCATTCCAACGGCGTCAAGCGGCGGACGATGTACCGGCGGGGCTGCTCAGCCATACAGACGACGTTCGGCGCATTCCTTCCCGTCGCATTCTGGTTTGTGTTCAAGGCGCCCGCCACATCGGAAATCCATACTTCGCCGGCCTGATTCTGTGCGAAATACTTTGTCGCTGCAATTGACTGCCCATGATCGCAGATATAGGTCTGTTGTTTTGCGCCTGGATTTGCCGCCAGCGCGCTGGACATATCGTGCAGATCACGCACTTCTCCGCGTTTGTTCTGTGCAAACACAATCGGCTGTTCATGCTTGCATGTCAGATTCGGCGATTTATCCGCATAGATCTCCGCGTGCTGCTGGCCATGTGCCATGCAGAGGACACTGCTATAATCTGTGATCCGATTCTCAGGATCCCCGGTGATTGATGGAGTGGTCTGCCCATCGCCATTTCCTCGGCAATCATAGATAACGGGATTGATATAGTTCAGGGAATATCCACCGTTGGTTTTCGCTTGAAGCGTTCCGCTGATCTCGCAATTCTCGATCAGGTTGCGGCAATCCAACGCAACTACATTCTGACCACGATCCACGCAGGGAGATGAATCCGCTCCCTCTGCAGTCAAAGTACGGATGATATCGGGATAGACAACGCATGGCGCCCGGTTATCGCCACTGGCAGACGCCCGCAGCGTAGAACCGCGCTCCTCAGCGGCGGCAATGCCGCGAGCCTGCGCCCCTTGCTCTTCCATAAACGCTACTGCCGGACGGTCGATGGTATTCAACGTAAACATACCATCAGTGCTCCATCCGCAGCCATTACAGCGCGCTCCATCCGGACGGTCAACGACATTTCCCTGAATGGCATACACCACACCGTCTCGCTTCATTCCGCCGCCTGTATTGGCACAGAGGCTGTGAAACGCGCCGTTCACAGAAAACAGCCTCTGTGTATAGGCATCCCACGGATTCAGGCATGTCGTGTGATGACCTCCAGAAGCGCCTCTTTCAGCACGTTTGGAAGTTCCTTCCTGCGCTTCAATGCCCGGCGAAGAATCCCAGAACACGCTTTCGCACTCAAACAGTACCTGTCCGGCGCGTCCGCCTGCAAAATCCGCGACAAGGAAGATACGGCGGCGTCGCTGGGGGACTCCCCAGTGTTGCGCATCCAGTATCCGCCACGCGAGACTGTAACCGTCTCCCATGATTTCTCCCGCCCCGTCCCATTTTCGGCCCGGAGGCAGAGGAACATCTGCCGTCGGTTCTTTGATGCCGACAAGGCTTTGCAGGACTTGTCTAAAATCTTCCCCATCGTGAGAGGACAGCGCGCCTGGCACATTTTCCCACACGGCCCATCTCGGATATTTTCCATTGGTCGCACACCTCATTTCTTGAATAATCCGTATTGCCTCATAAAAGAGACCAGAACGTGAACCTGACAGCCCCTCCCTTCGCCCCGCTACGGAGAGATCCTGGCAGGGCGAGCCGAAGGTCACCACATCGACCGGCTCTAACTCCGCGCCGTTTAGCGTATGGATATCCCCATAATGCTTCATTTCAGGCAGACGTTTTTCGGTCACCCGGATAGGAAACGGCTCGATCTCGGAGGCCCAAACAGGCGTCATGCCTGCCATTTTCCCAGCCAGCGGAAATCCGCCGATCCCATCAAACAGACTGCCCATTTTCATCATCATGTGCTTCACCCTCC
>CANQKY010000120.1 GCA_947624575.1 uncultured Clostridia bacterium | reverse complement strand
GCAGAAGTAAATGCTACCTGTGCAGGGGTAATTTCTACCAGGCAAAGGACCAGTAGAATTTACTTTTTCAATTTAGGCACCTTGCGAATATGCGAGAAAATCATTGACATTGACATGTCCTGCGTATATAATACCATTAAAGAAGCGCCAGGCATTCGGTTCAAAGCCGATGCGGCTGCTCTTTAAACAGTTTGTTAAGCTGCGTTACCGCAGCCGCCCATCCCGCTTGGCTGAGCTGGATGGGCATTTTCTTTTTCGTCTTCTTCGCATCGATATGTATGAATACGCTACAAGGCGAATGAGCCTGTCCGCAATATCCACCACTGCAATGACCAGAAGCAGATTTATCCCGAATACCGCACTGACGATCAATGCAAGCACCAGTAAAAATAAATCTTTCTCCATAAGCAGCTCTCCTTTCCCCGGTCTTTGTCGTTTTACCGGCCAAGCCCATCTGCCACAGGGCAGCATGGGGAACATCGAGCAGCCACATCCTTTACCGCATTGCCTGACGCCTCCGCGCCATGGCAACTTATACTATATCATATTTTTTGAGTGTAATCAACTATAATATGATGTTATTTTTTATGATGATATTGATTTTCATTTATTCCAAATAATTTTTAATAAATTTTTGAAAATTTTATTGAATTTTCCTAGTCTCTCATATTTAATTTCATTAAAGAAGCGCCAGACATTCGGCTTAAAGCCGATGCGGCTGCTCTTTATACAGTGAGTTTAGCTGCGTTACCGCAGCCGCCCATCCAGCTTGGCAGAGCTGGATGGACATTTTCTTTTTCGTCTCTTTCGCATCGATTTGTAGGAATGATCTTTGTCATATCACTGACTAAGCCCATCTGTCGCGAGACAGCACGGGGAACATTAGGCCGCCACAGAAAAAGGCTGAAGCACTATTGTGCAACAGCCCGTTTTCTTATACTGGAATCATTCATGATTTGCAGATATCCTGTTTCCTTTAGCCGATTATAAACGTTTTACCAATGTCGTTAGCATCTAGAGATCCCAAAGCCCTCCCTGATTGAGAAAATTCGCAGTTACTATATACCTCTTTCAAGGTAACTCCATCCCCTTTAGCTGTCAATCCACTGGCAATATCCTTGAAAATTCCTACGGTATTACTCTCATTTTGATTTAACACTGTACCGTCTATCGTTTTTTCCGACGGCCCTCGAATCGCAGCCAGATAACTTGCATAACATCTATCTTCCAAGTATACATGACCACAATAAACGGCACTCACGTTATTGCCATCCCATCCCCCATCTTCTTTGAGGAAAAGAATCCAGTAAATCTGGCCATGATCCATTTTCTTAATGCTTTCCTCTGTAAGTCCACTGCCTGGCTTGATACGGTAACAACCGCAAGTTTCGCACTGATTTTCGAAAAGGGTGAGTTCATTGCTATTCACTTTTTCCGAAATGCTCATCAAACCGTAAGAAGCCTTGATATCTGTTGTCCACTGATGCACACCGGTTGCCTTAAAGATTTCAGGCTCGCCATCCTGATATTTTCCGCAGATCGAGCACTGCGTATATGCGGTGTGTCCATCCTCAACACAGGTTGCCTGCACTTCCGGATACGATACCCAACGATGTTTGCCAGTCGCCGGAAGAATGGTATGCGTCGTTTGACCACATACAGAACACTTCACATCCTTGAAACCATCTTCTCCGCATTTCGCTTCGACAAGAGTCGTCTCATACTTATGACCGGCGGCCGTGATCTGCTTGCCATCCTCTGCTCCGCAGAGACTACATCTTTTGCCCTCGAATCCGGCCTCTGTGCAGGTCGGGGCGATCGAAACATTTTCCCACTGATGTCCTGTTGCTTTTGCGAGCTCTGTTACACCAGTCCTCGCATCACAGCGTATACATTTTCTATAACTGATCTCTGCTTTCACGCAACTGCCGGGCTCCACTGTCACTTCATCGGAATACTCATGCCCAAGCGGCTTTACATATCCGAAGAATTCCTGCCCACAATACGGGCAGTAACCTCTGTTTGTTTGTCCGGCAGTCGTACAGGTCGGCTCGATATCTGGCAGCTTCTCTAATACGTCTGTTCTGTGTATCGGAGTATAATTCTTCTCAACATAATCACATGCAGTACATCTGCGCACGTTTCTGGCATAGCAGTTGAGACCCGGGATATTTTCCAGCTCCCACTCGCCGAGGCTGTGTCCCTTTGCAGCGATCGCCTCTGTCTCGACAGCTCCGCAGTCTGCACAGGTTCTGGTCATTTCGCCTGCATCCGTGCAGGTAGCAGCTTTCGTGATCTGCCAGTCATTATAGTTGTGAACATGCTCCGTCACCTGTGTTTCCGGTTCAGTCGCCTGCGTTTCCGGCTCGGTTGCTTCTGTTTCCGGCTCAGTCATTTGCGTTTCCGACTCGGTCATTTGCGTCTCCGGCTCGGTCGCCTGCGTTTCCGGCTCGGTCGCTTCTGTTTCCGGTTCAGTCGCCTGCGTCTCCGGCTCAGTCGCTTCCAACTTCGGCTCAAGCACATCGGCATTCGTTTCGTCTGCTTTTGGCTCATCCGCGTTCGGCTCTTCTATGCTCGGCCCATCCACGCCCGGCGTTTCAAAACGCGGAACCTCATATCTCTTTCCGTTTTGCTGAGGATATGTCTGCGGAAGTTCTTTCTCTGAAACCACTGGCGCTTCTGTCGTCTGTGCCTCGGTCGTCTGCTCTTCCGTCACTTCTTCCGTCTGTGCCTCGGTCGTCTGTGCTTCCGTCACTTCCTCTGTCTGCGCCTCGGTCGTCTGTGCTTCCGTCACTTCCTCTGTCTGCGCCTCGGTCGTCTGTGCTTCCGTCACTTCTTCTGTCTGCGCCTCGGTCGTCTGCGTCTCCGGCTCGGTCTCCGGTATGGTTATCTGTGGTTCTTCTGTCTCCGGCTCGGACGCTTTCGGTGCCTCGGTTGCCTGTGTCTCCGGCTCGGTCGCTTTCGGTGCCTCCGTTGCCTGCGTCTCCGGCTCCGTCGCTTTCGGTGCTTCCGTTGCCTGTGTCTCCGGCCCCGTCGCTTTCGGCGCTTCCGTTGCCTGCGTCTCCGGCTCGGTCGCTTTCGGTGCTTCCGTTGCCTGCGTTTCCGGCTCAACCGCTTTCTGCGCTTCCGTTGCCTGGGTCTCCGGCTCAGCCGCTTTCTGCGCTTCCGTTGCCTGCGTCTCCGGCTCGGTCACTCTCGGCGTTTCCGTTGCCTGGGTTTCCGGCTCCGTCGCCTGCGGCGCAGTCACCTGCAGCGTTTTGGCTTTCGGGGCTTCCGTTGTTTTTTGAACTTCCGTTGTTTTCTGAGCTACCGTTGTTTTCTGGGCTGTCGCTGCTGTCGTTGCTTTCGGCGCCTGGGTCGCTTTCTGAGCGGTCGTCGCTGTCTTAGCAGCCGTCGTCTGAGCGGCAGTACCTGTGGACGCCACTTTCACGCTGGAGCTCTGGCCCTTATTCTTTAAGATACTGGCATACGCGCTCTTCTTTTCCGCCGGAACCTGGATGACGGCTTTCTTGCTGATGCCTTTCAGGGCGTTCTTGCCGACGCTCGTCACCTTGGTGCCTTTGATGTTGACCTTCTGCAGATTTTTGCATCCGTTGAACGCATTGCTGCCGATGGTCTTCAGGTTCTTGTTCGTGTTGACGACTTTCAGCTTCTTGAGGCCCTTGAACGCCTTGCTGGCGATCGCCGTCACGTTGAATTTGTACTTGCCTTTCTTTACTGTGTTCGGGAGCGTGACAGACGCGATCGATTTGTTCTTCACGCCGATCACGGAAACGTTTCCGCTCTTTCCCTTTACCGCAGTCACCTTATACTTGAGCTGTCCGCTCGTAAAGGTGCTGCCCACTTTCACTGCGCTGCTCTTTGCAGACGCCGCAGCGGGCATAGCCCCAAGCAGCGTGCTGATCACCAGCAGCATTGCCAAAAATGCACTCAGTCTTCTCTTCCATGTCGTCTTCATACTTAGCACTCCTCTCTCCGCTCTCAGCGGTTGACCAGTATCCGAGTAACAAAAAACCACCTGGCGTCTGCCGGTGGTCACCGAGATTCATGATAGGATGCATAAGTAAACCTGCCCCTTCACCGGGCGCAGACCTCCAATAAATCCATATACACATGCTCATGAATGCGGCAACCGGCTGTCATAGTCTCTCGACCTTAGACCCTATGGCTTTGCGTCCCTGGTTTTCACCAGGTTTGCCTTTAAAACGGATTAGCTTGGTTATGTTAGAATTTCTAGTCACTCTTAGGATAATACACCGGACCCCCTGTTGTCAATACATAAAAACTACTATTTTTATGGGAAATTTTGGCAAACAATCTGTCTATTCCCCATAAATTTCGGTTAGTTTAAATAGTATATACAGTATTGCACCAATCCGGCGTCCGGCATGTCAGATCCCCCGGAGTTTTCCCAGCTTCCCGGCATGTCAGATCTCCCGAAGTTTTCCCAGCTTCCCGGCCTCGTCGACCAGCCCCCTGATCCGCTCATTCTGCGGGCCGATCTCCATCCGGGAGACAAACACCTCCGGACAGCCGCGCACATACGCCAGCGCTTTTTCATAGGCCTCGTCGCTGATCGGGAAAAAGGGCTCCTCCGTCACCACGTCCGCAGCCAAAAGCCGGGCCAGCTGATAGTCGATGTCGTTCTTATACAGAATGCCCGCCGCAAAGGGAATATTTCTTTTCTGGAGGCCCCGGTAGATCGGAATCCCTCCGCCCCCACACGAGATTACAAACACCCGGGGA
>CANQKY010000119.1 GCA_947624575.1 uncultured Clostridia bacterium | reverse complement strand
TTCAGCCCCTCTTTTTCGAGAATGGCCGCAGCCTCTTTGATTTCGGCAAGGTTGTGATTGGAAAGACCGATCTTGCCGATCTTCCCACTCTTGGCAAGGGGAATCAGCTCCGTTACCCACTTCGGAGCGCCCACCGGGTTGTGAATCCAGTAGAAATCCATGTAGTCGGTACCAAGCAGTTCGGCGCTGGTGCTGAACATTTCCACAACAGCGTTTTCCGCACCGGGATTTGCGCACTGCGGGGTAAACTTAGCAGAAATATAATAGCTGTCTCTCGGTACGGTGCGCAGGAATCCGCCCAGCGTTTTCTCCGATGTACCCATTCCATAGACAAAAGCCGTATCCCAAAGATTGAGCCCCGCATTCATGGCGGCGTCAAAAATCGGACGAAGCTCGTCTGCGGTGAGCGTTCCTCCAAAGGTTCCGTCGTTTCCCCATGCCCATGCGCCAAGCGCAATTTTCGGCATTGTTTTGTTTCTTCCCATTGTCATGTGTTCTCCTTTCCATTGGTTGCTGCAAGCAGTTTTGCGGCGTTTTCCATGTAAATTCCATGGATTAGTTTTAGATACTTTTCGCCCGTTTCAAGGTGCTTTTTCTTTGCCGTCACGACCTTTGCCGGCGAGTGGGGGAAATCGCTTCCGTAAACGATGCGGCTGTCGTCCGCCACCATCCGCAGCATATCGAGAGCCACCGGCTCCGGGTCGCCCGCAAGATCGAAATACAGGTGCCGGAATTCCTCCGCCGCATCCACAGTTTCCATCATGCCCATAGATGCGAGGATACCGGAAACACCCGTAAACCGCTGAAGCATATAGGGCAGGAACGAACCGGTATGCGGCACCACGAACCGAATCTTCGGAAATCGCGTCATAATGCGGTGCGCGATCATATTAAGGACGGCTCTTGTGGTATCCGCCGGATATTCGTAGAGCGCCGCAACCTTGCCGGTAATGACGTTTTCGGGGCGCTGCCTTGCCCGACAGGGATGGATGATAACCAACGCATTTCTGCGGTTCAGATCCTCCATCAGCGGGTCAAAGGAAGGGTCGCCCAAATAGACGCCGTTGCTGTTCGTCACCACCTTGACGCCGACCGCGCCGAGCGTGTCCATGGCACAAGCCGTTTCTTTTATCGCGCCGTCTACGCAGGGAAGCGGCAGTACGGCGGCAAATCCGAATTTCTCCGGGTGCTCCGCGCAGAGCTTTGCGGTTGATTCGTTAATCCTTCTTGCGGCGGCACATGATTTTTCATCGTTGCCGTTGTGGATATGGGGCGTGGGAACAGACAAAACCGTGTAGTCGATTCCAGCCTCCTCCATGAATTGCAGATGCGCGGAGACGCTCCAATCCGGCAGAGGGAATCCGTCCTCCGCCATGGGGTCAAGCCCCAAAAATTCCATCTCCCGGCGGAACACCTCGTCTACCGGGTGTGCGTGAAAATCGACCGTTCCGTGCGTGTTCATGATCTTCCTTCCCTCCTTCATCTTGCCACGATATGATTTGTTTCCAGCCATGCGGCGACGTCGTCCGGCAGACTGCCGCCGCCGGAATAGTGAACCGACAGCGGCTCGCCCATGACCGCGTCGGGCGCCAGTTTGGTGATTGCCGTCAGGCTCTGCCCGAAGCGTCCACCGCCGTGCGAGCAGAACGGAATGATGGTTTTGCCCGCAAAATCGTATTCCTCCAAGAACGAGGCGATCGGCATGGGGATGGACGCCCACCAGTTGGGGTATCCCAAAAGGATGGTGTCGTACTGTTCAAAGTTCTCGACCTTGTTTTTGATCTCCGGTCTTGCCTGCCGATTCTGGTCGCGCTGGGCTTCCATCAGTACGGTGTTGTAGTCGTCGGAATAGGGCGTCACAAGCTCGATTTCAAAGAGGTCGGCGCCGGTCTGGGATCGGATCTCCTCCGCGATCCCTCTCGTGTTGCCGCCCCAGGAGAAGAACGCGATCAGCACCTTTCCGCCGGTTTCGGTGTTGCTTTCCGTTCCCGCGCTGACAATGCTGCCACCTCCGTTTATGGCGTTGCGGACAAGCCGGATACCGAGGTTGAAACTGCCCTTGTCCTCCGGCAGGGTGGCGCGGTAGGCCGAGCGCATATTTTTCGCAAAATCGTTCCATCCACCGCCGCGGTAGACACGCCGCGTCCCGGTTTCCGGACCGGTGGGATCGGCGTTTTTGGCCGTATCATATTCGCCGTAGTAGTCCCACACCCATTCGCTGACGTTGCCGTGCATATTGTAAAGCCCCCAAGCGTTGGGCGAGAAGCTGTCCACGGCGACCGTCGTCTGCCGGTACTGACCGGGCTTCGTGGTGAGATTCCCCTGTGAAAAGTAATTTTCCTCGATCTCGTAGGGATAATGCCCGTAGTAGTTGGATTCCTCCGGGCTGATCGACGTTTCGGTGTTGAAAGGCGTCGTCGTTCCGGCGCGGCAGGCGTATTCCCATTCCGCCTCGGTGGGGAGACGATAACCGTTTGCACTTCTGTCCCATGTGACGGTCTCTCCGTTGACCGTATAGGCGGGCGTGAGGCTTTCTCTCTCGCTGAGGGCGTTGCAGAATGCGACGGCGTCCAGCCACGACACGTTTTCCACCGGCAGATCGTCCCCGCTGAAAGCAGAGGGATTCTCGCCCGTCACCGCCGCATATTCGCTCTGCCGGACTTCGTAAGGGCTGATGTAAAAATCGCTGACCGTTACGGTATGTTGGGTTTCGTCCGCCGAGCGCCACGGTTCGTCCTCCGGGCTTCCCATCGCGAAACTGCCGCCACCCAGCAGCACGAAACCGTCCTCTACGGGAACCACCTGCTGTTCAGGCTGACTTAGTTCCGAAGATGCTTCCGTAGGATTGGACTGATCGGGTTCCGAAGGGGTTACTGTGTTTGGGACGGTGTTTGTACTGCTTTCGGGATTCCCTTGCCACGGTGCATTCTGCGCGGGCAGGTTCAACCCCACCACCACAAGGGCACAGGCAAGTACCGGGACGACGAAAGCCGCAACCTTGTGCATTTTCCCGCTTGTCCCTTCCTTTTTACTTTTCTGCCCGACTTTGCGTAGCAGTTTGTTCAGGTAACATGCCGCTGTTGCGAACAGGCACATCACGGCGACGGTTTCGGCAAAATAGACGGCTGCCGCTTTCGTTTCGTCGAACAGCACGAAATGCGTTTGCAGGAACAGATACTCCGTCATGTGCTGGGCGATAAACGCGTAAATTCCATACGCGGACAGGGCGACGGCAACGATTCGCAACACCCATGCTCTCGCGACATTTTTTTCGGAGAGGTGAAACAGGTTTCTGAAAAGCGGGAAAAACTGCCCAATGTGCATCCCAAGGTGAGCCGACAGCAGGATCAGTCCCCAATAGGAGGCAAACAGGTGAAGCTGCCGGGCTGTCATCATTCCGCCGCTGATATGTAGAAATTGAAAAACAAATCCCGACATCATGATCCCGCTGACAAAGAGCGCAATCATATCCGCAAGCAAAAGCAGATCAAGCGCTGTGCCAAACGCACGGGACGGGGTGTACTTTCCCTTGACAAAACTTTTCCACCAGCCTAAATTTAGAAGGTGGTGCGCAAGGAACAGCGCAAGCATCCCGGCGCCGAGCCATTCGTGAATTTCCTGCCCGATCAATATTTCCGCCATCAAAAACGGCAGAAGAACGACCATGGCAAGGTCAACAATTCTTTTTATGATTTGTTTTAATTGCTTCATCGTGTTCTCCTTTCCGCCGCATGACTACGATTGCGGCACGGGGTTTCAATCCTTTCCCGTTCAGTTGATTCCGAGCCCGTTCGCCCACGCAAGCACGTCGTCCGAGGACACGCTTGCAGAAAAGCGGTGTCCGTCCAGCCATGTGGCACCGTTTGCGGCGGAACGAAGCGCTTTGTCACTACTGCCGAATCCACTGCTTGCGGAAGTGCAGAACGCGACCAGCGTTTTTTCTGAAAAATCATAGCTTTCGATAAAGGTACTCATGATCCGCGGCGCTTCGCCCCACCAGATGGGATAGCCGATGAATACGACGTCGTACTGCTCCATGTTCTCCACCGAGCCGGTGATTGCGGGGCGGGCGGACGGGTCGTTCATTTCCACAGAGGAACGGCTGCCCGAATTATTGTAGTTCAAATCCGCGTCCGTATAGGGCTGCTCCGGCGTGATCTCATAAAGGTCAGCGCCAAGTCCGTCTGCTAATTTCTGTGCCACACCCTCGGTGTTGTTGGTAGCAGAGAAATAGGCTACAAGAATTTTGCTACCCTCCGGCTCTTGCTCCGACGAAGATTCCGTGCTGTCTGCCGGTTCACTCGGCGCTTCGCCGGAGGCATCACTTTCATTTCCTGCATCGGAAGGCGTCTCGGACGAGTTCTGCTCTTGGGGTTCCGCCGACGTCCGGGATGCTTCCGAACCGCTTTGCGACGACATAGCGCTGTCGCTGCTTTCCGTCGATTCGGTGCCCGCTGCACAGGCGGCAAGGGCAAACACCATAACAAGTGCAAGTAAAATCGTAACAAACTTTTTCATTTTCGTTTCCTCCTATATTTGCATTTCAGACTACATTTCCGGCCTTCTGTTTGCCGTTTTGCGCCATCACGCCGACGAGCGCGTGCGGCACATATAATTCTTCCAGATAGTCGATCTCGTCCCGCGTCAGTTCCAGATCGACCGCCTTTGCCGCGCCGTCCACATGGGAAAACTTGGTTGCGCCCACCACCGGCGAGGTTACCTTAGTCAACAGCCACGCGAGCGAAATTTCCGTCATGGACACACC
>CANQKY010000118.1 GCA_947624575.1 uncultured Clostridia bacterium | reverse complement strand
CTCTGCGGCAGTCCTCCGACGGATGGGGAACAAATGAAAACAGTTATTTCCCGTTCATCGAGAATTTTCTGTCTACGCTTTATATGTGCTATAAGGAATTGGACAGGCGATTTGCGGTGGTGAATGGAAAGCGAATCACGAAAAAAGCTCGCATAGAAGCAACGATACTAAATAGTCTGACGCCTCTTTCTAAGGCAGAGATCTGCAAGATTCTCCCGGATGTCAGCCCGACCACCGTGGAAGCCGTGCTGGGTGCGATGGTGAAAAGCGGCATTATAAAACGGATCGGCTCCTCGCGAGCGGCCCGGTATATAAAAGCGTAAAAAGCGGAAACCGACTGAGAAATCAGCCGGTTTTCAAATTTTATATATGACTTTATTGTTTCACCGCTTACACAAAAGCCACAGCTTATCTCAAGCGAAAAGCTGTGGCCAAGACATATTTTATTAGTGGGTAGCGTTTACTTGCATCTCATTCGGATCGGCTTAACAACTTGATATGCTTTTTGTAGAAAGCAATTCCGATTTTCAAAAAATGTTCTATGCCGTCCTGTTTCATGGCGGAGACATACTGTTTCTCGTTGATCTGCGTAAGAGCAATATTGGCGGATCTTTCAAGCTCGTGCTCTATGCGCTCCTCCGCAATCTTTTCTTTCAAGACCTTTAATTCTATTACAATCCCCGGAAGATTTTTGTTTCGCGGCATAAGCCGGATATCATATCTTCCGTATCCCGATTCCCGATTGGAATCTACGTGGTATTGGTTATTCATAATGGCGCAAATACCGAGGATCAAACCGTGATAGAAATTTTCATGGGCATAATCGAAAGAACTGATCGTATCAAGCAACAGTTTTTGCAAATGCGCTTCAAGCTTTGGAATATCCTGTTTTACAAGCGCCTGCTGAATGGCAATGGCGGTAGATTGAGAAATCACATTCGAAAGAGCGGAAAGGATCTCTTTTTCATACACATAGAAAATTTCCTTGTTTGGAATCGCAATACCACAGATGAAATTACCGTCATGTAAATCATCCATTTCAACGATCTTCAAATACCCGGCGGCAAGGAGAAAGCTGTATACGGTAGTCGGATTGTTTTTTATTTCCGGATAAATCACAGAAGTGTCTACATAAGAGGATACGACCTGCCCCTGCATCAAACGGCGCAGGTTATCTGCAGTTTCATCGTCCGCTTCGGAAACAATTTGCCGAATAATCCCATTATCGCCGGTGGACTGCCAATATGCTTTTGGAAAACAGTTGTTATAAAAATAGTTGATTACAGACCACGGATTGAAGATATCGTGACCGCCGAACCGATATCCGTTATACCACTCGCATATTTCGTCAATCTTATCCGTAACGCCATAATAGTTTGCCATTTCTTTGATTTCATCGACGGTAAAGCCGAAATATTCGCTGTATTTTTCGTCTAAAATCGAATGAACGGCAAGGTTATTCAAACCGCTGAAAATGCTCTCTTTGGCAACACGCAGGATGCCGGTGAGGAACCCATACGCTAAATTCGGGTTGTCCTTAAAAGCGCCCGAAAACAAATTACGCATGAATCCGACGACCTTATCATAATAACCTTCGGTGTATCCATGATGAATGGGCGTATCGTATTCGTCGATGATAATGATTACAGATTTATCGTAATACTTTTGGAGAAATAAGGAAAGAAGCTGCAAGGACATTTCGAAACCTACTAAGTCTGCCTTGTTGTCGGCAAATGCAGCGAATTGCTTCTTTTCGTAATCGGTAAGTTTCGTTCCTTTCAGCAATTCCGAATGCCGTAGGTATTCCATAGAAATGAGCATACGGATTTTTCTCTGCGTTTCCTCCCAAGTTGAGCATTTGACATCCTTAAAAGAAAGAAAGATAACAGGATATTTTCCTTGCTCGCTTCGATATTCTTCGCCGCAACTCCATATTTTTTTGTCACGAAAATAATCCGAAGTGTCGGTATCGGACAGTTCAAAAAACGTTTTTAACATATCCATCGTCAGCGTTTTCCCAAACCGTCTCGGTCGGGTAAACAACGACACAAGAGGCCGCTCGTCAAGAAAGTCTTTGATGAAAAGTGTTTTATCTACATAATAGTATTCTTTTACAAGTTTCTTATAGTACGACATACCAATCGGCAGCGGAAGCTTTCTGCTTTTTGTCATTACAGAGGCAGATTTGTTCCTGCGACCATCCAAAGGTTTCTGTGTGTTCGCAGGAATGAGCCATATCCCGCTTTCTTTTTTTGCGCCTTCAATGCGCTGATTTCTGCATAGCATAGTCAATCGCCGCTCTGTGAGATTCCATAACTTTGCGGCGGTTCTTATATCCATATAATCCATCAAGAACACCTCCGTTCTCATCTTGACCACATTATATCACATATCAAGATAAATGTCAAGATATAAGCGGAATACGTCAAGTTAAAATTCAATAATTTGTTAAAACTTATTTTATTGCAAGGCAAAAAAGACGCAACCCCGAAGGATTGCGCCCCTTTCATTACTTTAGAACATTGCCATCTCCGGCGAGGGAGGAGCAGCGTTCTGCGTCTGCTCCGGTTTCGGAGCCGGATTGTTGTTGCCGCTCCTCTTTATGGCTCCTGCATACCATGCGGTAAGCCACGCCTGGTAATGAGCCTTCGTTATTAGCATAAACTCGCTGAATACTTCAAAGGACATATTGACCGCAACATGGTTTTCGGGCTTGTTCCCGAACTTCGGCACGATCAGACCGGTCGCATTTGTCTCTCCCGGTCCGCTGCTTGCAGAAAACAGAAAACTGTTTTCATACTTGCTGCTGCATACCAGCTGCGCTGTCCTTGACAGGCTCTTGCCGTCCGGTCTGGAGCGGCCGATACGCGCCAGCTTTTTTGCATCGGTACCGCCGAGGCACTTATAAAGCGGTTCTGTGTCCTTCGCCTTGAACTTGCTTTGCAGCATATACTTCAGCTCGCCGCATTCCAGCTTCCGGCACAGTTCCAGAAACTCGTCCACGGATATGTAGATGTTGATGTTGTTTGTTTGCCGCTGACCGGCAGGCTTGTTCAAGTCATAAGACGCAAAAACAAAATGAACCTTGCCGATCTCGAAGGAGTCGTTTAGACTCTCCACAAAGCAGTTCCTTGCGTCCTTACGAATGATTTGATATTGGTCGCGTTCTTCGGATGCGTTGTTTTGCATAGTCAATTTCCTCCAATCATTTTCTGTAGAACAGCCAGAAGCTGCTCGTTCTTTCGCCTATATTGAGGCATAAAGGGCTGCTCTAAATCGTAATCCGAATATCGGTAATGAAGGAATAGGAGCAAAGCTCGACTAAACTGCTGCTTTGGAATCTGCCTGAGCAGTCTGGCTATCCTTACACTGCATTCCGGATCTTCGATCACAAACGCCTTATCCTCATCGTTCATGGTTTTGCGTACCCAGCTACGAACCTTGATTTGCGGTCCCGAATAGTGATGCGTTCGTTCCGTACAAAGGAAATACTCAAGCCGCCCGTTTTCCGGATCGATTGCAAGAGGATATGTTCTGCACGCACGGGGCTTTGCCGACTGAATCCTGCATCTGTTCCCATCAAGGAAAATACATCTGTCGTCTTCGCCTACGGATTTTAACATCAGAATGCAGAACCCCGACTCGTCAATGGGCACAGGTTCAAGATATCTGTCAGCAACGTCATCACAGGACGTTATGGACGGATCGGTTCTTTTCAGAAACTTTGCCATCCGGAATATGTCCAGAGCTTCTGCCGGAACAACCTCGTGTACGTGCTTGCAGCACGCAGAGCAGCGTTGACACTTAAATCGGATCTGTTCGGACTGCTGGACTTTTCGGCCTTTAATTTCCGGTATGTTCATCGTCATCACCTATCCGCTTAAGAATCTTGTTCAAAAATTCCAGAACGTTGGTTGTGTTCCAATCAAACTGCGACTCGAAATCGTCTTTGATATCATAGTTGAGATACAGCCATACATACGTTGACATCCATATCTTTTCCATGATGTCTTCGGGACACTCCTTTTCCAGCTTGCGAAGAAGCATTCCCGCCTGTATGATTGTCTGCGTCCATTTGATATAGTACGCATCCTGCAGCGGCAGGCCGAACTCGCCGAGCCATTCTCTTACCGTATGGGTCTTGGAATCGTCTCCACAGCCCGGTTTGTTAAGAATGTACTGAATTTCGAGAGTATCCGTAGTGTTGATATTTTCAAGCGAGCCCTCTATTTTCATCAGTCTGCCGATAGGAAATAATGCACACGCAGTCGGTTTTATTTTCGCCTTTTGCCATTGTTCCAAAACTCCTTTCGATATAATGGTAAATTCATTTTAGCAAATAAATATGTATTTCTTTCTTGACTGCTCATTTGACTGCGCAAAGACCAATTATTGTCGCTTTAACCGTACACTTTATTGTGTATACAGCCTTACATGTGTTAATTTTATGTTACAAAGAGCCTGTTCACCTTGACTTTGGTAAAATATTATGTTATAATTAGTCGATTTTAGTTTTCACAAAGTGGTATACTTTGCGAAATATGTGTGAACATTTCCCTCCTATGCGGTTATAAAAAGAACCGGTCAGTCAGAAACTGGCCGGCTCTTTCATTTGTGGAATGCCTATATGAGTAAGTGCTGTCATCTCTACGCCTTATTCGCCGTGCGGCTCTGTTCTTACCACTATATCAACTTTGCTACAATTTCCTCTTCCCTCACGAACGGCTGCGTCCAATACCGTGAATCCAATGAGTCCTCTGCGTTATCCCCCAGGACATAGTAGCAAC
>CANQKY010000117.1 GCA_947624575.1 uncultured Clostridia bacterium | reverse complement strand
GGTGGATCGGGACGGCGAGCGGTTCACCGTACCGGCGCTTCAAAAGCTCGCCGAGCTGTTTGTCGGGAAGACCGGCATCTTTGACCACCACGCCAGCGGGAAGAACCAGACGGCGCGCATCTACGCCACGGCGGTCGTTGCCGATGAGAGCCGCCGCACCTCGCAGGGGGAGCCGTATACCGCGCTGAAAGCGGAGGCGTACCTGCTGCGAAGCGATGGAAACGCGGCGCTGATCGCCGACATTGACGGCGGGATCAAAAAGGAGGTCAGCGTCAGCTGCAGTATGTCGGGACGGCATTGCAGTATTTGCGGCGCCGATCTCTACCACGGCGGCTGCTCCCACCGCACCGGTGAAATGGTGGACGGGAAGCTCTGCCATGTGGTGCTTTCCGAGCCGACCGACGCCTACGAATTTTCCTTTGTGGCGATACCGGCTCAGCCCCATGCGGGAGTGACCAAAGCACTCGGCACCCTGCCCGACATCGAAAAGGCGCTTGCCGTCTCGGACGAGGTGACCCTCACCCGTGCGGTCTGCGAAGAGCTGACCCGCAAGGCGGCTGCCGGTGAGAGCTACCGGAAAAAGCTCAAGGCGGACGCGGTGCGGCTGAGCCATACCCTGCTGCCGGAGCTTTCGGGCGCGCTGGCGGACCGGATCGTCTCCCGCCTCGACATAGCGGAGCTGGAGGCGTTCAACGCCGCGCTGCAAAAAAGGGCGAACAGACCGCTCTGCCGCCCCCAGACGGCGGCGGGCACTACCGATGATTTTGATTCATCTGTCTACCAAATATAAGGAGGAAACAAAATGGCAACCTATGAAAACATCAAACTGGACAAGGGCATGTACCATGTGTCCGGCAAGAGCTTTACCGAGGTTCTGGAGGGGCTGGATCCCTCCTCGCAGTACGAGCAGTCCCCGCTTGGGAAGATGGACGCCTACCAGCGTCAGCTCAAGCGGTTCGGAATCCGCGTCAGCGGACGGGGAAGCGATCCGGTGGAGAAGTTCTTCGCCACCACCGACAGCGCGGCGCTCTTCCCGGAGTACATCTCCCGCGCGGTCTATCAGGGGATCGAGGAGGCAAACGCGCTTCCGAAGATCGTAGCGGCTATGACCGACATCGCCGGCTACGACTACCGCCCGATCGTCTCGCTGACGACCGACGCCAAAAAGGCGCTCTCCGACGTGGAAGAAGGCGGCACCATTCCTTCCACCACGGTGGAGACGCAGGAGCATCTCATCAAGCTGAAAAAGAGAGGGCGGCTGCTCGAAGCCTCCTATGAGGCGATCCGGTTCCAGAAGCTCGATGTGTTCACCGTCACCCTCCGTCAGATCGGCGCCTATATCGCAAGAACGCTGCTCAAAGACGCGGCGAAGGTGCTGGTCGAGGGAGACGGCAACTCCAACCCGATCACCAAGCTCTCTCCGGCGGGCGAGGGGATCACCTATGCTGATCTGCTCGCACTCTGGAAGGGACTGGGCGATTACACCATGACCACCCTGCTCTGCGCGCCGGATCAGATGGTGTCCCTGCTGTCCCTGCCGCAGCTTCAGGATTCGGTCGCCGGTCAGAGCTTCCACGCAACCGGCAATCTCGTCACCCCGCTGGGCGCCGAAGTGGTATGCTCCACCGCGCTGCCGGAGGGCACGCTGATCGGTCTGGATCGCCGTTGTGCGCTGGAGCAGGTGACGGCGGGCGGCGTTTCGCTGGAGTACGACCGCCTGATCGACCGCCAGCTGGAGCGCGCCGCGATCACCTGCATCAGCGGCTTTGCCAAGCTCTTTACCGACGCTTCGGTCGCGCTGGGCGAATAACCATGGAGTATCAGGAGGTTTACGCGGCGTTTGAGCGAATGAGCGGCTGTTCCTCCGAGGAGGGGCAAAAGCTCCGTCCCCTGATCGAAGCGGTCATTCGCTGGTTTGCCGGACAGCTGAAATGTCCGGCAGACGCGCTGCCGACCGGACACGATCCCCGCCTGACCGAGGCGGTTGCCGCCGTCTCCTATGCGCGGTATCTGATGTCGACCCAGCCGGACAGCGCCGAATCGGCGGAGACCGGACATCAGTATCAGTACCGGCTGGGCGATCTGACCGTCAGCGGCTCGGATTCCTCCGGCGCTGCCGCCTCCCAGACAGAACGGCTGGAGCAGGCGGAGCGTCTGCGGCGGGAGGCGCTGCTTTCGGTGGCGGACCTGCTGCGGGACCCGCAGTTCATTGTGGTAAAGGCATAGCGAGGTGAGGCAATTTGGCAGAACAGTTCGATGTACTGGCAGTTTTAGACGCCGGCTGTGCCGGACTGCTGCGGCAGTTCGGGCAAAAGGCGGTCTATGAGAAAAACGGGATCGGCAGGGATACGATGGCGCTTGTCCGTCCCACTGCCGACCGCGCCACCCCGTTCGGCGTGGCATACACCGAGGCGGGACGGGTGCCGCAGAAGCGGTATCTTGCCTATATGCTGCCGATCGCCGGTGTGGCGGCAGCCGATATGGAGGACGCCTCGCTTACGGTGGGCGGCGTGCGGTATGACATTTTCGACGCCGTGGCGCATCAGCTGAGTGAGCGGCAGCTTTACCTCTCGCTGATTTTGACCCGCGCCGTCGGTCAGGGAGGATAGCGGTATGGATCAAAGCAGTATACAGGATTATATCGCGTCGGTGCTTGCAAAGGCGAATGTCACCGACACCCTGCTGAATAAGTTCCCGAAGCAGTGGGTGAACCCCACTGCTCCCATCGTGATCTGGGAGACCCTCTCCCTCACTTCAAAGCCGGACGAGAGCGGCGACCTTGCCGACGGCGAGCTGCTCGCCGCCGGTGCGCGATACCGGTTTCGGCTGGTGATCTACTACCCGAAAGACATCGAGTGCGGGCTGCCCGACCGAACCATGGAGCGGATCATGCGGATTCTCCGGTTCGACCGGAAAATCCGAATCGCTGAAATGGAGCAGAGTGCGCTGTGCTACGACACGGTCTGCCGTATGCTCCAAAACAGCCTGACCGTCACCCTGTCGGGACAGCTTGTACAGGAAAAGGAGGCTAGCCTATGAGCGAAACCGGATTCACCCAATCGGTGGCGGACCGGCAGGTCTATCTCGCCGGAAAACAGCTCGGCGGCGTCACCTCGGTGCGGGTGCAGGTGAAGCGGGATTACAGTCTGCTGCCCGATTACGGCGCGTCCTCCGGCAGGATCGTGACGGGGCATGTCCGATACCTGATTCGGATCGTGCGGAAGGCGCCGGTCAATCAGCCGGTCAACTGGGTCAGGGGCGGCACCCAGGAGGTGCGGATCGCAGGGGACGGCGAGGACTGGCTCTATTACGCCAACTGGATCTCCCTGACCGAGCAGGCGGACAAAAACGGGAATGTGGAATCGGTGGTCGATCTGGTGGCTGCCGCCCGCACCGTTTATCTGGAAGGAGCATGATATGACATTCGGAACAATCCGTTTCCCTTACGAGCCGGTCAAGCTCAGGATTCGGCAGGAGCGGAAATACCGGTTTTTCGTCTCCCCGTTCGGGGAGCAGATTTCTCCCCAGCTGCTGGAGCTGACACCCCGCGAGGTGGAAGCGCAGCTTCTTCTAAACAGCAGAGAGGAAGAGGAAAGCTACCGTTCGCTTGCCTCCGCCTTCGCCGCACAGGCGCAGGGGACACTCACCCTGCCCGACGGTGTGAGCTTCGAGGCGTATTTCACCGGCATCGACAAGGAGGAGAGCGCGCAGGATCATATCCTGCGGCTCACCCTCCGCTTTACCGAAAAGCTGTAAAGGAGGGCTGAGCTTGGCAATCTACTGCACGGGGCAGGGAACCGACCACATCTGGCGGGAGCTGCCGGCGGCGATCTCCCTGCAATATAAAATGCAGCTGTTCAATCCGGCGGCGTCGATCACGATGAAGTTTGCCGGTATCCCCTATTCCGGTCCGATGACCCATTTGATGGTAACGCTGGACAGCAAAACGATCCTTTACGCAACGGTGGACACCATCAGGCAAAGCTGCTCGGGCGAGTCGGGAGTCATCACCACCCTGACCGGACGGGACTATGTGGCGGCGGGCATGATGGACAACGAGGTACAGCCCGGCTACCGCTTTCAGTTCAGCCGCGATCAGATGCTTGCCGCGCACGCCACACCCTACGGCGCGTCGGGGGAGGGTCTGCCCGACGGGCAGATCAACTATATCATCTTCACCCGACTGATGACCAACTTTGACGCGGTCACCCTCTACTGCCAGCAGACCTACGGCAGTACCTATGCGTTTATGGGGCGGGACCACCTGCTGCGGACAGACCCCTTTCTGCCCACGGTCCGCCACTTTTCCCCCGATGGCGAGTACCCTTATCGGGAGGCGGAGCTGAGCTATCACCGGAATCGGGCTTACAGCCGTCTTTACATCGAGACGGCGCAGGACGATTACGGAAACGAGTACAACGACACGCTGGATAATCCGATCGCTTCCGAGTACGAAATCACCCGTGTCGCCTATTATTCGCCCTCCCAGAAGTGGTATCGCACGCCCAAACAGGGCGCGGCGCACCTGATCGCGCAATCGAAGCGGGATATCAAGCGGGTGACTCTCACCCTGCCGGGCGCTCATATCTTTGAAGCGGGCGAGCGTGCGACCCTCTCCGATCCCCGTCTGGGGAATCTGGATAATCTTTATATCTACGAGCATCGGCTCGACATCAGCGACAAGGGCACCGAGACGATTGTCGTCCTCTGCGAACAGGCGTATCTATAACCGCTTCCCTTGGCAAGAGCGGCACTGCAATTCTGCCGTCTTTGTCAAGACCTCCCTTGTGAAAGGGCTTTGCCGCCGAAGCGCGCCCAGCGGGCGAAACAGCGAGGCGGGA
>CANQKY010000116.1 GCA_947624575.1 uncultured Clostridia bacterium | reverse complement strand
AATAAAATCGACCTATTACGGGACCGCGCCGTTCTCCTTGCCCAAATCGCCCAGTACGACCGCGCTTATCCCTTTGCGGCAGTGGTTCCGCTTTCCGCCGAAACCGGCGAAGGGGTGGACACGTTGTTGACCGAGCTGTCCGCATTTGCCAAAAAAAGCGTTCATTTTTTTGCAGACGACACCCTCACCGATCAGCCGGAACGGGTCATCATCGCCGAGATACTGCGGGAAAAGCTGCTGCTCACTCTGCGGGACGAGGTGCCGCATGGCGTGGCAGTGGCGGTGGAACAGATGAAGGAGCGGGAGGACGGACTGGTGACCGTCCATACCGTGATTTATTGCGAAAAGAAATCCCATAAGGGAATGATCATCGGGAAAGGCGGCAAAACGCTCAAGGAAATGGCGACCGCCGCCCGAACGGACATGGAGCATTTTCTCGGCTGCCGCGTCCATCTGGAGTGCTGGGTCAAGGTGAAGGAGGACTGGCGCAACCGCGAGGGGATCATTCGGTCGCTGGGGCTGTCCTGACCAGAACTTCCCTACCATATTCGGGGCATTTGTCGAAAATACTATCTTCGTAAGGAGATGAGACAAATGTCGGAAGACAGATGGGTTTTATTTGAACGAAGCGGAAAGATTGAGGATTATTTAAGCTACCGGCAATCGGTCGGCGGCGTACAGGAGCTGCAGCAAGATGGTGTTCACAACAAAGGGAGTCGTTCTCAGGCAGCGGAGCATCGGGGAGGAGGATATGATCCTCACGATCTGCACCGCTGATCTGGGACAGATCGAGGTGACCGCACGGCGGACAAAAAGCGTAAAAAGCCGGCTGTCCGGCGCGATCCATGTTGCCTGCTATTCGGAGTTTGTGCTTTATCGGGGTCGTCATGACCGGTATTATATCAATTCTGCCACCGCGCTGTCCGCCTTTTTCGGACTGCGGGAAGATGTGGAAAAGCTGTCGCTGGCAAGCTATTTCTGCGAATTGATGCAGCTGGTCGCACCCGTACAGGAAGGCGCGGGCGATTGCCTGCGCCTTTTGTTAAATACCCTCTCCTTTTTGGAGAGTGGAAAGTACCCGAACGATTTTCTGAAAGCCGTATACGAACTGCGCCTGTTGTCGGTCAGCGGCTTTATGCCCGATCTGGTCGGGTGCGCCTCCTGCGGGGAGTATACGCGGGAGGAAATGTACTTTTTCCCCGTTTCGGGCAGGCTGCTCTGCGGTGACTGCGGCGGCAAGGCGGAGGGATCGCTGCCGCTTTCCGATTCGGTGCTGCACGCCATGCGCCATATCGTGTTCTCTCCGTTTGAGAAGCTCTACGGCTTTCGTTTGTCCGATCGGTCGCTTAAAAGCCTTGCTTCGGTTACTGAGCGGTTTGTGCTGGCGCAGATCGACCACCCCTGCAAAACCCTTTCGTTTTATCACGCGATCCGCCTTCCAGAAGGAGAGATGAACCATGAAGCTACATAAGCATCTGGCTGCGCTGGAGCTTTCTAAGATATTGGATCGGCTGGCAGATTTGACCTGCTGTGAGGACGCCGCCCGACTGGCGCGATCTTTGACGCCGATGACCGACCCCGATGCAGTGCGGACAGAGATCGGCAAAACGGAGGCGGCATTGTCGCTGACCGCCCGATACGGTTCGCCGCGTTTTATCCGTATGGTGCCGCCGCAGGGAAGCTGTAAGCGTGCCGCCGCGGGCGGCGTGCTGTCGCCGCGCGCTCTGCTGGATATTGCCGCCGTGCTCTGTCAGGGCAGAATGCTTGAGGAATGGAGAGACTCGTTTGAGCAAATGCCGCCCGAGCTTTCCGATTTGTTTGACCGTGTGTACGCAAACCGCTATTTAGAACAGCGGATCACCGCCGCCTTGATCTCGGAGGAAGAGGTGGCGGACGACGCCAGCCCAGAGCTTGCACAGATTCGCCGGAAGATGCGGAACACCGAGCAGAAAGCGAGAGAGCATCTCGAAAAGATACTCCGCTCCCCGACCTATCAAAAGGTGCTTCAGGAGAATCTGGTCACCCAGCGGGACGGCAGATTTGTGGTGCCGGTCAAGGCGGAGCAGCGGGCTGCGCTGCCGGGATTGGTGCATGACACCTCCGGCAGTGGTTCCACACTGTTTGTCGAGCCGATGTCGGTGGTGGAGGCAAATAACCGGATTCGTGAGCTTGCGGTGGAGGAGCAGGAGGAAATTCGCCGTATTTTGGCGGAGCTTTCGGAGGAAACGGGGCTTTATGGCGAGGCGATCCTGTCAGGCTATCAGACTGCCGTGGCGCTCAACCTCTGCTTCAGTAAGGCACAGCTTGCCGCTATCATGCACGCGACGGCGCCGGAGATTCGTTCGGACGGCAGTATTCTGTTAAAAAAGGCGCGTCACCCGTTGATCCCGCCCGAACAGGCGGTGCCGATCGACCTGTCGCTGGGGGAGGATTTCAGGCTTCTTGTCATCACCGGTCCAAACACCGGCGGAAAAACGGTTTCCCTCAAAACCGTGGGACTGCTCACTTTGATGGCGATGTGCGGCATGATGATTCCGGCGGCGGACGGCAGCCGGATATCGGTGTTCGATCAGGTGCTGGCGGACATCGGTGACGAGCAGAGCATCGAGCAGAGCCTGTCCACCTTTTCGGCGCACATGACCAATATCGTTTCGATTCTCTCCAAAGCAGACAGCCGCACGCTGGTGCTGATTGACGAGCTCGGCTCCGGCACCGATCCGGTGGAGGGAGCGGCGCTTGCCGTCGCCGTGCTGGAGCATCTGCGGCGGCTGGGGGCAAGGGTCGCCGCCACGACCCACTATGCGGAGCTGAAGGTTTATGCGCTGCGGACCGAGGGCGTGGAAAACGCAAGCTGTGAGTTTGACGTGGCGACCCTTCGCCCGACCTATCGACTGCTTTTGGGGGTGCCGGGGCGCTCGAACGCCTTTGCCATCTCCAAGCGGCTCGGACTTGCCGATTCGGTTTTGGAGGAAGCAAGGGCGCTGGTCGCCGGAGAAAGCCGCCGCTTTGAAGATGTGGTGGAGCAGCTGGAGGAAACAAGGCGGCAGCTGGAAAAAGAGCGAAGCGAACTGATTAGGGCAAAAGCCGCCGCCGAAGCAGAGGCAAGCCGTCTGCGTGCCGAGCGGCAGAAGCAGGAGGAAGCACTCAAATTGGAACGCCGCCGTGCCGAGGAGGAAGCACATCGGCTGGTGGAAGATGTCCGGGCACGCGCCGAACGGCTGATGGACGAGCTGGTGGCATTAAAGCGGGAGAAGGACAAAGAGGATTTCTCGCAAAAGACGAGCGACGCACGCTCCGGTCTGCGGGGGCGGCTGCGGCGGCTGGAGGATATGGCGAGTCCGGTCGAGCGCACGTTGCCACAGGAGGAGTACACTCTGCCGCGTCCGCTGAAAAAGGGGGACAGCGTGCTGTTTACCGATTTGAATCGGGAGGCGACCGTGCTTTCGGTATCGGACGGCTCGGGGAAGGTGGAGATACAAGCGGGTGCCATGCGAATGCGGGTGCCTCAGGATCGTCTGCGGCTCACCGGCAAAGAAAAAAAGCACCCGACCGGCGGCAGAACCGTTCGCAGTACCGAGAGCCGCGCGACCCGCGAGGTCAGCTTGGAGCTTGACCTGCGCGGCATGACTGCCGAGGAAGCACTATTGGATCTCGACCGATTTCTCGACAGCGCGGTGCTTTCCGGCGTCACGCAGGTCACGGTGATCCACGGCAAGGGCACCGGCGTACTGCGAAAAGCGGTGCAGGGGCATTTGAAAGGACACCCCCATGTGCGGGATTACCGGCTTGGCGTTTACGGCGAGGGAGAAGCGGGCGTGACCGTTGTCACCCTCCGCTGATTTGACTTTTTGCTTATACTTCTGTATACTAAAATCGCATAAAACTGCAAAAGAGAGGTGTACCCATTGCGTATCAGTCATCTGTTGGGAGATCATTATAAGGAGTGGCCCTCCGAGGCAACACTGAAAAGTCACGGTTTTCTGCTCAAGGGCGGTTATATCCGCCAGGTAGCGGGCGGTATTTATACCCTGCTTCCGCCTGCCAAGCGGATCGCGGATAAGATCGAGCAGATCATTCGGGAGGAAATGGACGCGATCGGCGGACAGGAGGTGCTGTTTCCGGTCGTGCTGCCGGGTGAGCTGTGGGAGGAATCGGGCAGGTATGAAAGCGTGGGGAGCGAGCTGCTCCGCTTTACCGACCGCACCGGTCACCGTATGCTGCTCGGCATGACCCATGAGGAAGCGGCGGTGCATTTAGCCCGCACCGAGGCGCGCTCCTATCTCAAGTACCCGTTTATGATCTATCAGATTCAGACCAAGTTTCGGGACGAGGCGCGTTCCCGCGGCGGGCTGATACGGGTGCGTGAATTTACCATGAAGGACGCCTACTCCTTCCACACCGATCAGGAGGACCTCGACCGGTATTATCATATCTGCCTGCAGGCGTACCGCCGTATCTTTGATCGGGTCGGTCTGCCCGAGGTGATTGATGTCAAATCGGATACCGGCATGATGGGCGGCAGTGTTGCTCATGAGTTTATGCTTTTGTGTGACGACGGGGAGGACACCATCTGTCTCTGTCCAGAATGCGGCTATCGCGCCAATATGGAGGTCGCGACCGGAATTTTGGCTTCTAATCCCGATGTCGGCACACAGCCTGCCGAGGAGGTGCCGACCCCCGGGATCGAGGATATGGAGGGCTTGCAGAAGTTCTTTGATCTGCCGCTGTCCCGTATGATCAAGTCGGTGGTCTTTACCCGTGAGGATAACGGCAAGTCGGTGGTGTTCTTCCTACGGGGAGATCTGGAGGTCAACGAGGCAAAGGCACGGCGGATCGCCGGTACCGAGCTGCTGCCCAGAGTGGGGAGCGAGGAGGACGGACTTGCCTACGGCTATATCGGGCCTGTCGGCTTCCCCTATGATCAGGTGGAGGTCTATTTCGACCGCTCACTGGAGG
>CANQKY010000115.1 GCA_947624575.1 uncultured Clostridia bacterium | reverse complement strand
GCTCCCCTGCGGCAAGGATCCCCATATGTCCGCCGAGGCAGGGTCCGCAGGTGGGGGTGGACACCACACAGCCCGCTTTCACAAAGGTCTCCAGATACCCCAGCTTCATCGCGTCCAGATAGACCTGCTGGGTTGCCGGTATCACGATGGCACGGACATGAGGCGCCACCGTTTTCCCCTTGAGAATTTCCGCCGCGACCGCCAGATCGGACAGCCTGCCGTTGGTGCAGGAGCCGATCACCACCTGATCGATCTTCACCTCGCCCACCTCGTCGATGGTGCGGGTGTTCTCGGGCAGATGAGGGAACGCAACGGTCGGACGAAGCGCGGACAGGTCGATATCATAAGTCGCATCATACACCGCATCGTCGTCCGCGCGGTAGACGGTGTAGGGACGGTCCACACGACCCTCCATATAAGCACGGGTGATCTCGTCCACCTCGAAAATGCCGTTCTTCGCGCCCGCTTCGATCGCCATATTGGCAATGGTCAGCCGGTCGTCCATGGTGAGGGAGGAAAGCCCCTCGCCGGTGAACTCCATCGACCGGTAAAGAGCGCCGTCCACCCCGATCATGCCGATGATGTGGAGGATCACATCTTTGCCGCTCACCCATTTTGGCAGCTTTCCGGTCAGGTTGAACCGGATCGCCGACGGCACCTTGAACCACGCCTCGCCGGTCGCCATGCCCGCCGCCATATCGGTCGAGCCGACGCCGGTGGAAAAGGCGCCCAGCGCGCCGTAGGTGCAGGTGTGGGAGTCGGCGCCGATCACGCACTCGCCGGCGCAGACCAGCCCCTTTTCGGGAAGCAGAGCGTGCTCGATCCCCATATCCCCCACATCGAAATAGTTTTTGATCCCCTGTGCGCGGGCAAAGGTGCGGCACTGTTTGCACTGGGTCGCCGCCTTGATGTCCTTATTCGGGGTGAAGTGATCCATCACCAGCGCGATCTTATCGGTGTGGAACACCCGATCAAAGCCCGCTTTCTCAAACTCGTTGATCGCAACCGGAGAGGTGATGTCGTTCCCCAATACCAGATCGAGCTTGGCGCGGATCAGCTGTCCCGCCGTCACCTCGGGCAATCCGGCGTGCGCCGCCAGAATCTTTTGTGTCATGGTCATACCCATACCGTTTCCCTCACTCTCTTTCCAGGGCGGACAGTCCCGTCCGCACCAGCTTTTGGATATGATAAGGCTGAACCAGCCGGATAAACGCCGTGATCTTCCCCGGCTCACCGGTTAATTCCATTGCCAGACTGTTGTCGTCCACATCTAACACATTCGCATCGAACAGGTTTGCCACCTGCATCAGATCGGTGCGGGTTCTGGCGTCGTTCCCCGCGCGAATGATGACATGCTCCCGCTTGATGCAGTCGTCGGGCAGCAGCCGCACCTCCCGCACATTGACAAGCTTCATCAGCTGCTTTTCGATCTGTTCGAGCGTGGCGCTGTCGCCGGTGGTCACGATGGTCAAGCGGGAGATCGTGGGATCCTCCGTTGTACCGGCGGACAGGCTCTCGATGCTGTACCCGCGGCGGCTGAACATACCGCAGATTCTCAGCAGCACGCCGGAGTTATTCTCCGCCAGAATAGAAATGATCTGTCGTTTCATATGGATACCCCCTTAATCGTCGATTTCGATGTTGAGGATCGGACGGTCGATCGCCGCACCTGCCGGTACCATCGGCAGCACATTGATGTCGCGGTCAATCACACAGTCGATCAGCACCGGTCCGTTTTCCGAAAGCGCCTGCTTTAATACCGGCTCGATCTCATCATCGCGGGTGATCCGCAGTCCGGTGATGCCGTATGCCTCCGCCAGCTTCCGGTAATCCGTCCCCCGCTCCAGCGTGGTCTGGGAGAACCGCTTACCGTAAAACAGCCGCTGCCACTGCCGCACCATGCCCAGCACCTCGTTATCAAACAGCAGCTCGATCACCGGTATCTGATATTTGTAGGCGGTCACCAGCTCGTTGCAGTTCATGTGGAAGCTGCCGTCCCCCGCGATATTCACCACCCTGCGGTCGGGACGGGCAAGCTGTGCGCCCATGGCAGCACCCAGTCCATACCCCATGGTACCCAGTCCGCCGGAGGAGATAAACTGGCGCGGCTCCTTAAAATCATAAAACTGCGCCGCCCACATCTGATGCTGTCCCACCTCGGTGGTGATCACGGCATTTCCGCCGGTCAGCCGCCAGAGCGTTTCGATCACCGCCTGCGGCGTGACGCCGCCTTCGGTACGCGGCTCCATATGCAGCGGATAGCTTTCCTTCCAGTCGGCGATCTGCGCAATCCACTCGGCATGCGAACAGTCGGGCAGCATATTGCAAAGCCGCCGCATCACCTCGGACGCGTCGCCGATCAACTGGAGGTCTACCTTCACATTCTTGTTGACCTCGGCAGGGTCGATGTCGATATGTATGATCTTCGCCTGCGGCGCAAAGGTCTTGATGTCGCAGGTGACGCGGTCGGAAAACCGCGTGCCGATCCCGATAAAGAGATCGCAGGTGGAAACGGCACGAGAGGAGGTCACCGTTCCGTGCATGCCGAGCATACCGATATACCGCCGGTCGGTCTGGTCATAGCCGCCCTGCCCCATCAGCGAGCAGGCGACCGGCGCGTCGATACGCTCTGCCAATGCGGCAAGGGGCTTTGCCCCCTCGGAGAAGATCACGCCGCCGCCCGCATAGATCATCGGACGCTCCGCGTGCTTGATCAACTCGACCGCTTTTTGAAAATCGTCATCGGCGGCAAGCACCGCAGGCGGATCGACCGTCGGCTTCTGCGGCACAAACTCGGTCTCGGCGGCAGTCACGTCTTTCGGGATATCCACCAGCACGGGGCCCTTTCTCCCCTCATTGGCAAGCCGGAACGCCTCCCGCAGGATCGGCGCGAGATCCTCCACCCGCTTGACGATATAGTTGTGCTTGGTGATTGGCATGGTGATGCCGGTGATGTCCACCTCCTGGAAGGAATCCAGCCCCAACAGCGGAACGCCCACATTGCCGGTGATCGCCACCAGCGGCACCGAATCCATATGCGCGGTCGCGATACCGGTGACCAGATTGGTCGCCCCCGGTCCCGAAGTGGCGATTACCACGCCGGTTTTTCCACTGGCTCTGGCATAGCCGTCCGCCGCGTGCGCCGCGCCCTGCTCGTGCGCGGTCAGGATATGCCGAATCTTTTCCTGATACTCATACAGCGCGTCATAGATATTCAGCACCGCGCCGCCCGGATAGCCGAACACGGTGTCCACGCCCTGCTCCAGCAAACATTCTACTACGATCTGTGCCCCTGTCAATTTCATATCTCGTTTCTCCTTCTACAAAAAAAGCCCTTCGTCCCGTAAACAGAGACGAAAGACACGCTTCCGCGGTACCACTCCTGTTGACGGCAAAACGCCGCCCGCTTCAACTCCCGATAACGGCCGGACGCCGGTTCCGCTTACTTTCGTTTCGGCGGACTGCTCCGGGGCGAGCTATGATAAGCGCCCTCGCACCGCCTTTCACCGACCGGCGGCTCTCTGAAGCCGAAGCACGCTTTTTTTCTCCCCATCTTCGCATTTGCTTTTTTGCACTTTCTATATTATAATATCCCTGTTAGGAAATGTCAAGGCAATGCCGCAAATTCTTGTTCTACAAGCGGAAAGGAGCGCATTTTCATGAAAATCGCAGTCGTCGGACTGGGGCTGATCGGCGGCTCCCTTTGCAAGACCATCAAAAAACGCACCTCCCATGTCTGTCTCGGGTACGACATCGACTGTCGGGTGACCGCCGCCGCGATCGACGAATCGGCGGTGGACGAGATCATCACGCCGGAGCGATTCAAGGAGGCGGATATCACCTTTCTCTGTCTCTATCCGGCGGCGCTTGTCACCTTTGCCGAGGAATACGCCGGCTTCTTTCGACCCGACAGTCTGGTGATGGACACTTGCGGCGTGAAAGCCGATCCGGTCAGGGCGCTCACACCGCTTTTTGCCGAGAAGGGGGTCACCTTTCTGGGGGCGCACCCCATGGCAGGACGGGAGTTTTCCGGCTTCCGGTACGCGGTGGACAATCTTTATGAGAACGCCTCGTTTATCCTGACGCCGACCGAGCAGACCCCGCCCCATGCGGTGGAAACGGCAAAAACACTTGCCGCACAGCTGGGCTTTGCCCGTACCGTGGTGTCCGATCCCGCCCAGCATGACCGGATCATCGCCTTTACCTCCCAGCTTGCCCATGTGGTATCCAACGCCTACATCAAAAGCCCAACCGCGCTGGAGCAGGCTGGATTCTCAGCAGGAAGCTTTCTGGATCTGACCCGAGTAGCGCGATTGAACGAGGATATGTGGACCCAGCTTTTTTTGGACAACCGGGACGCGCTGCTCTATGAGGTGGACACCATTTTGGGGCATTTGCGGGAGTATCGGGACGCGCTGTTTGACGGCGACGCCGATTACCTGCGCGCGCTGCTGCGGGACGGCCGCGAGAAAAAGGAAGCCTCGCTGGGGACACTGGAACCGAAAGAATAAACCGCGTCAGCTTTATACTTGACAAACAGACATTTTTACCGTATCATAAAAGTGTGGAAAACCGGACGGTTGCCACACCACATATTGCTCTAAGGCTGTGAGAATATTCTCACAATACCGGTGAGCCGTCTGTTAGCGGCAGACGGCTCACTTTCCTTTTTGAAAAACCACCAAGAGAAAAAAGCGGTTTTGAATCCCTCCACCGCGCTTAAAGCGCGGTCCCCCTCCCTTTGACAAGGGAGGTCTTGACAAAAACGATGGCTTTCTCGTAAATATTGTTTGTCCCTCGAAGCGTCTCGGCAAAGCCGAGACGCTTACTCCAAAATCCGCAACGCGTTTTGATAGGCGATCTGCTCCAATGCCGCGGAGGGCAGGTTCAGCCGGTAAAAGGCGGCAACCTCCTCCTTCGGCTCCCAGAGCGGGAAATCGGTTCCGAACAAAATCCGCTCCGCGCCGTAGCCGTCAATATACCGGCGCATTTCCTCCGGCGACAGATACCG
>CANQKY010000114.1 GCA_947624575.1 uncultured Clostridia bacterium | reverse complement strand
TCAACGCGATTCAGGAGCCGGAGTACAGGTTGATTCTTGAACTGCGGTACCTGTGCTACAAGACCTGGCCGGAAATCGCGGAGACGATGGGGTATTGCGAATCCAATATCTATCGGCTACATGGCTTGGCCCTGAACAGTTTTATTGTGCCGCAGAACGCAGCTAAAGGTTTAGAGTAAAATCCATTGAATTGGAGTATTGACCTGTGTTATACTCACAATGCCGCAGAGCAGATTTGAGAGCTTTGCCAATCCCCTGAGAGAATACACTTCTCAGGGGATTTTTATTTCACAAAAGATGAAAAATAGCTTGACTTTTCCTCTGGATTGAGGATATATAAACATAATTAAATAAACGGGAGGGATGAACGATGACAATCCAAACGAACGCGACCGACCGCCGGGCATTGGCGCGAGCGATTTCGGAGCATCTTGGAATGGAAGCCGTCTACCAGGGCGCGCCGGGCTTCGCATACAGGGTTGGCCCTGTGACGGTTGACAGAACGGGCAGTATCAGCGGTGAAGACGCTGATTTGGAAGCGCTGCTGCCCTTCCTCGTTGAGCGCGGCTTCGTGGATAACAGCAACGCTCAAGACGCGGGGGAAGATGCGGAAGGAGAAGAAACGCCGGCTGCCAGTGAAACGGATGAATCCGCTGACGTCATAGAGACACCTGAACAGGGTGGTGAACAGACCGAGGCTCCGGATTTGGAAGCTGGAGGCGCGGAAGAGAATGAGGCAGAGGATATTCACTGCATGGAACTCAGCGTTCCAGCAGATGGACTTTCCGTTGGCCAGATGACGAACCTCGTCCATATGCTGTACGCCAAGCAGTATGTACTCAATCGCAGCTGCGGTGAAGACGTCCTGCACATTTCAGAGAGCGTGATCAATCGCCTGAAGGAGTACACGCCGGAAAGCCCGGAGGCTTTTGAAAGCCTGCTCGCGGATTTCAAAGCGCTGGGCGATGTTTGTGGCATGACGCTTACCCGTGAAAAACTCACGATGACCTTTCCTGCCGATCAGGAGCAGCCGGAACGCTGGCAAGCCTACGCGCTGCTGATGACTCACATTCTGGAGGCATGTAGAAGCGCGGCGCGCATTCGCCCCAATTACCAGGAGCCGGAGAATGAGCGCTATGTGATGTACGCGTGGCTGCTGCGGCTGGGATTCGGCGGCCCCGATTTCAAAGAGGCGCGGCGGTTCCTGCTGAAGCGCCTGAAAGGATACTGCGCCTTCGTCAACGATGAAATGGCGCAGCGTCATAAGCGGAAGTACGCGGAACTACGACGGATTCATAAGGCGGAAAGCGCAAAGACGGGGGAAGATGCTACCGATGAATGAAGAGACCCTAAAGCGGCTGGCCGATTTGAAAGCTCGGCAGGACGCTGGAGAACACATGCCCTGCCCACGGTGCGGCAAGAATACCATGAAGCCGGATGTATACACCAACGCGCTCAGCCGTCAGGCGGACGTCATGATCTGTGAGTGTGGAATGGAAGAAGCAATGTTGGCATTCATCAACTGTCCTTTGCCCCTGGCGGGGTGGGCCTGCTTTCACACCGAGAACCATAACAGGTAAAATGGCTTAGCTTTATGCAAAAAAGCGTCTGGCTGTTCGCAGAC
The DNA here is from genome assembly GCA_947624575.1 of uncultured Clostridia bacterium. Classification (GTDB taxonomy): domain Bacteria; phylum Bacillota; class Clostridia; order Oscillospirales; family Ruminococcaceae; genus CANQKG01. Next base: position 3,420 of record CANQKY010000114.1, on the reverse strand, counting down.
GCTTTTTCAATTCTGGACTTTCCAAACGACGGCGTAAGCCAAACACGGACTTGATTTGGAAGCCCCGGCGACAAGGAAAGCCGCTCCTTTCAGAGCGGCATAAGAGAACCGTCAGCCTTGTGCTTTTACAGACGGCTCGGAGTTTCGGATGGGTTTCCGCTGAACAACAGGCCGTGGTCGATGACGAACTCGCCGGACGTAGCAACGTAACCGTCGCCGTCCATGATGGCGAATTTGGATTGTGTCATGCGATAGATGCGCGTAAGGAGCACTTTGTTGCGCAGGTCGCTTGATTTGTGAACCATGTCGGCCAGGCGGTCTGTGATGAAGGCGGCTGCGTCGCTGTAATCTCGGCCAGCTGGATTCAAGATGGGCCGGGCAGGCTCGTCCTGCGCGACGCCGCAGGGGCAGTCGAGATCGAGTTCCCGCATCCAAGCTCGCTGATGTGTGAGCGGGAACGGATGCGTCATTTCGGGCGCGATGCCCGTCTTGCTGAAGCGGAAGTGATACACCACGCAGTCCTTTTCTGTGAAGCGCTCCGATTTGAGAGCTTCCAGAAGGGAGCCGACATCCATAAATCCCTTGTGGATGGTGACGACGCCGGCGCGGGCGTACATGTACCCGGCACCGTGTGGGTTGTGCTCGAACATGGAACGGAGTTGCTTTTCGGTAGGCTGACGGATTCCGGAGCGGGAAATACAGATGATGCTCATGCCTTTCATCCTCCTGAATATAGTCGGGGCCAATGGCTCCCGCGACGCTCCCCGATTCAGGAGCGTTTCGGCCCTGCCGCGGGCCTCGTCAGGCGGGCAATTGGGAAGGGTCAATCGGCTGTGCGAACAGCCGTTATGTTGACAAAGGCTTTTGAGGTTTTGAATTTCCGAGCGAAACGCGCCTTCGCCTTGTCAAACGCTTCGTCGATTGTTTCTGCGGTAACGGTAATGTCTGCTCTTTCCATCGCCAAGATGGCATCGTTGCAGGTGAGAATGTACTTCATGGATATACCTCCTTTGATTTGAAAGCAGTGTCAGGTTTTGTCCAGAAAATCGTGCGCATCGCCAGCCATCTTGCGAAGGAACCGAATGACCCCGATGCTGCGCTTGCGCAATGTGCTTTCGCAGTCTTGATTTGCGAGCTCGTCGAAGCGCTTCAGCGCTGCTTCGAGGTCGTCTGCTGCAAGCAGGGCCGATTTGATAGCTGCGCGAGCCGTCTGTTTTTCTTCGGCGGTTTCGCTGGTCATGAGCGCCTCCAAGGCGGAGTAGGCGGCGAGCTTTGCGCGTTCCCTTGTGCGATTGACATCGAAAATCGCGTACTCGTGTTTGGTCACAATGTATACCTCCTTTCTGATTTCAGAGCAGTTCGCCAGCGGCTTCCTGCGACCGTCAGCCGGTTTACGGCTGAACGGTTTCGGCCCTGCCACGGGCCTCGTCAGGCAGGTGGATTTGAAAGCTCAGAAGTCCTCGCCCTCATCCTCCTCTTCGTCTTGCTCGATGAATTGCCGGATGACTTCATAGACATCCTCCGGGTCGTATACCTTGGGCTCAAGCCCGTGCTCGATTTCGTAGATGTGCTGGTCTTGCACCAGCTGCTCCGCTGCTTCCAAGCTCCAAGATGCGATTTCTTCCTCGCTCATGTTGCTGTACAGTTCACTGAGCAATTCCATCGTATCGTCGTCGGGAGTGTAGTCGTTATGGATGTAGTTGTTCATGGGTAAACCTCCTTTTGCTGGCGTTGTGGGCGGTTTCTTGATTTGTTAGCTGTGCTTACCGGCTCCGAATGATGCTCAATTGGTATTCGGTGCCGTTGGGCAGGGAGATGACCAGGCCTTTGTCGCAGGTCATTACACCTGCCTCCTCAAAAGTGTTTACTCGCAGGTTTTCCCAGCCAGTTTTTAAGCTGTCTGGGTCACCAAGAATCAGGTCGCGCAGGCCGTTCTGCAGGATTTCATCGGCGAATTCCAATTCCTCGTCATACATTTCCTCGTCGTACATCATGATGTACCTCCTTGTCTTGATTTGGAGCTGTGCGGCTCCCGCGACGCTCCCCCAATTCAGGAGCGTTTCGGCCCTGCCACGGGCCTCGTCAGGCGGGATTGATTCAGGAGCTTGGGGTGGGCGTCTGTCAGCACGCCATGCTCTGATGGAAATCGAAGATAGGCGGCAGGATAACCATCGGCAGTCCGCCGACTTCATTTCGTAGCTTCTTCCGAGGGTCATATCCGCAGCAGAAGGCGCTGTTACCGCCGAGGTTTTTCATCAAGACTGCACGGTAAGCCTTGTATTCCTTCCCGATAAAGCCGAGGCGGAGCAGAAAGCATCGGAAGTTGTACTTTTCGTTTTCGACAGTCGTTTCCGTAAGCCGCGCGGTTTTAAGCTGATTTGCGAGCCACACCAGCCTGTCGATGAACATCCGATAGGCTTCGCGTTCAACGTCGGTGCTCTCGATTTGGAACCAGGGGAAAGCGAGGGTGCCGCCGTCATCTTCGGTATGAATCGGCAGGCCGTCTGCTCCGAGCACTTTGCAGATGAGAGAATGCTTGTTTTCGATCAAGGTCTTAAAGCGCTCGAGCGCTTTACCCTCAAGGAGATGGCCCGGAATGCGAACGGTGTACCGTGTGTCGGCAACCGTTGTCAGGTCTTCTGCCGGGGCGTCCTCGATTTGAGAGCCGTCCGGTTCAGCGGCGAGGCTGCAGGAGATGCCGCGTTGTTCCAATGCCTCGGCAATCTGACGCGCGGTCTGCTCGTCTGCTGTTGGCAGAAAGCGCAGCGTTCCCTCGCGGTCGAGAGTGAAAGCGCTGTATTCGTAGGTGAAGGTCGGCGCTCCCTGATACCGAGGCTTTTCATTCAGTGCCTCATTCAAAGCTTTGACGAGCTGCTTGCGGTCGGAACCAATGTTGGTGTAAATGTTCATGAGAATACCTCCCTTGTTTGATTTGAGAGCTGCGGCTCCCGCGACGCCCCCGATTCAGGAGCGTTTCGACCCGTGCCAGAGGCCATCGTCAGGCGGGGTTGATTCAGAAACTCAGTCGCATTCCTCCTCCTCGAACTCCTCCCCTTCCTCGAAGCGGCATTCGGTGATGCCCCCGTAGGTGTAACCGCCGTCATGCTTCAGATACACCTTGGTATCCTCGTCATACTGCTCAAGGAAGCAGATGAGGTCGCCAACGGTCATGGTGCGACGAACCTGGTCGATGCCGTAGCCTTCGCGCATAGCGTTGAGATAGAGAATCTGTGTCATGTAGAATACCTCCCTTATTCGATTTGAGAGCTGTGGCTCCCGCGACGCCCCCGATTTAGGAGCGTTTCGGCCCGTGCCGGAGGCCATCGTCAGGCGGGTATGAACGTCAATCGAGTTCGTAGACCAGCGAGTCATCGCCAAGTGACCATGCGCCGCTCGCTTGGACAATCACATTTCGGAACC
>CANQKY010000113.1 GCA_947624575.1 uncultured Clostridia bacterium | reverse complement strand
GCCAGTAACAAAGGTGCGATTGTCAGGCATTCAGAGCGCGGGTAGCGCTCGCTGGTATCAGGCCCTTATAGGGCCTAGTCAAGCCACCGGCTCAGCCGGTGGTTTTGACTCCATTCAGATAAAATCGGAGGTTGGACCCCATGAGAAAGCATCTTTTCATCGTCATGCTGGCGCTGCTCGCACTTTTTGCGGGCAGCGCCGCTGCGCAGGAGTATTACACCTTGCCCGAAATCCGCGAGCAGGCGGCGAACGGGTGGCATCAGACGTACACGGACAAATACGGCCGGACGCGGCAGGTCGATGTGGACATCGAGGTCTTCGGCGAGGACACTGCGCCGGTCGTCAAGGCGTGCTGGAATTCAAAGGACTTTCGTGTTGATGGGCCTTTGGGAAACCCGGTAAATCTCATCCCCGAAGCGAGGAAAAAGGGAAAGGGCGAAAGCATTTATCTGTATGATCACGAGCCTTTCATGAAGGTCGATCTCGACAGGAAATACGCAGAAGGATATGAGAACAACCTCGCGCTCCGTGAAGTATACGATTTCTGCGCGACGCTCATGCAGGAAATGGGCAAGGATTTCTATCGGGACTTTTTGTGGGAACAGCCGAGCGTATTCAGCGTTCCGTACAGCAGGGACAAGAAAACGGGCGGCGTTTACATCCCGGCGATTTATTCGATCAGCTTTTTGCAGGAAGAATTTGGCTTGCCCATTATCACGCATGTGGGAGATTCGTTTCAGAGTTTAAATGTGGTGGCTACGAAACCAAGCCTTCAATTTAATATGAGCAGCCAAGAGGCATATTCATGTAGCGGAAAGGATTTTACCGTTTCGGAAATCCTTGCGGAGGACATCCCGCTTTGCTCGGTGAAAACGGCCATTGAGGGTGCGCGGACGTTCATCGAGAGCGGCTATGTTCACGATGTGACCGGGCTTCGCTTCGGCTATGTCGTGTACAGCGACCCCGAGGCGGACTGGTCGCAGCGGCTTTCCAGCGAAGACGTGAACACGTGGTATCTGGTGCCGTCGTGGGTGATGACCTGCGTCACATTGCTCGATCCGAAAGTGGATGATACGGGAGAAAGTCCGTACTACCAAGACATTGCAATCAACGCCCAGACAGGTGAAATAACGAACTACTTCGACACGAGCCTGAAAGGCGGTGGCGACGTGCGCTATAAGGGCTTTATCCCTTGGGACAGCGTGAAGTGACAGGGAGGCGCGGCATATGAAAAAGCATCTTCTCACCCTCGTTCTGGCGCTGCTGCTCGCCACTCTCACAAGCGTAGCCGCTGCGCAGGACTACTACACCCTGCCGGAAATCCGCGAGCAGGCGGGGCAGGGCTGGCACCAGATGTACACGGACAAGTACGGCCGGACGCGGCAGGTGGACGTCGATATAGACGTCTTCGGCGAGGAAACTGCGCCGGTCGTCAAGGCGTGCTGGGGAACGAAGTATTTCAATATAAAAGGCCCTGCGGGGGAACCTCGCGCGGCGAACCAAGAAGCAAGGAAGAAGAAAAACCGCGAAGACATCTATATTTACAATGAGGACTTCATGAAAGTGAATCTCGACGAGAAGTACATGGAAGCCTATGCGAACGATCTGACGCTCCGCGAGGCATATGATTTCTGCGAAGGAGTTATGCAGGAGCGGGGCATGAGCCTGTATCAGGACTATATGTGGGAACAACCGCAGTACTTTGAGGCTCTGTATACCGCAGACATGGAAACGGGCGAGCTGCTTGTCCCTGGAATGTATGATGTCAAGTTTTGTCAGAAAGAATTAGGCATGCCCATTTTGACACATATAGGAAGATCATTTGGTGAGTTACAGGTTGCGTTTGGTTGTCCATTCTTTAATTTTCAAATTAGAGATCAGGAGTCATGCTCTTTCATAGGGAAAGTTTTCGATGTTGAGGAAGTTCTCGCGGAGGACATCCCGCTCTGCTCGGTGGACACGGCCATTGAGGGCGCACGGGCAATGATTGAGAGCGGCTGGGTTCATGATGTGCTTGCGTTGCGGTTCGGTTACGTCGTGTACGGCGATCCTGAATTGGATTGGACAAAGCGGTTTACCGGCGACGACGTGGAAAACTGGTATCTCGTGCCGTCTTGGGTGATGGACTGTTATGTTCTCTGGGACGCAAAGAAGGATGAGCTTCCCGAATATCCGACTATTTCGCAAATTGCCATCAATGCGCAGACAGGCGAAATAACAGACTACTTCGATACGAGCCTGAAAGGCGGTGGTGACGTCCGCTTCAAGGGATTCATCTCGTGGAATAACGTAAAGTGACAAGGAGGCGCATCACATGAAAAAGCATCTTTTCACCCTCGTTCTGGCGCTGCTGCTCGCAACCTTTGCGAGCATCGCCGCCGCGCAGGACTATTACACCCTGCCGGAAATCCGCGAGCAGGCAGCGCAGGGCTGGCATCAGACGTACACGGACAAGTACGGCCGGACGCGGCAGGTCGATGTGGACATCAACGTCTTCGGCGAGAGCGTTGCGCCGGTCATCAAGGCGTGTTGGGGAACGAAGTATTTTAGCTTTGATGGCCCTGCGGGGGAACCTCGCGCAGCAGACCAAGAGGCAGGAAGAAAAAAGAACGGAAAAAGTATCTATCTCTACAATGAGGACTTCATGAAGGTGAATCTCGATGAGAAGTATATCGAAGCATATGGGAATGATTTGACGCTCCGCGAAGCATATGATTTCTGCGAAGAAGTTATGCAGGGTCAAGGCATGAGCCTTTATCAAGACTATATGTGGGAACAACCGCAGTACTTTGAAGCTCTATACACCGCAGACAAGGACACAGGCGAGTTGCTTGTTCCCGGGATGTATGCGATTCGCTTTTGTCAGAAAGAATTAGACATGCCCATTCTAACCCATGCAGGGACATCGTTTGAGCAGTTACAAGTGGCGTTTGATTGCCCATTCTTTAATTTTCAAATTAGAGATCGAGAGGCATGTGCTTTCTTCGGGAGAGTTTTCGACGTCGCTGAGGTTCTCGCGGAGGACATTCCCCTCTGCTCGGTTGACATGGCTATTGAGGGCGTACGAAGGATGATTGAGGATGGTTATATCCATGACGTGCTTGGGCTGCGCTTCGGCTATGTCGTATACGGCGATCCCGAAACGAATTGGTCGAAGCGACCTTCCAGCGACGATGTAGACACGTGGTATCTCATGCCATCGTGGGTAATGGATTGCCATGTCCTCTGGAATCCGAAGGAAGACGACCCAGAAAAATCCTACCACATGCAGATCGCCATCAATGCGCAGACGGGCGAGATGATGGATTACTTCGACAAAAGCCTAAATAAAGGCGGCGACGTGCGCTACAAGGGCTTCATCTCATGGGACAGCGTGAAATGACAGGGAGGCGTAGCATATGAAAAAGCATCTTTTCACCTTCGTTCTGGCGCTGCTGCTTGCAGCCCTCGCAAGCGCAGCCGCCGCGCAGGAATACTACACCCTGCCCGAAATCCGCGAGCAGGCGGCGCAGGGTTGGCATCAGACGTACACGGACAAGTACGGCCGGACGCGACAGGTGGATGTGGACATCGACGTCTTCGGCGAGGATGCCGCGCCGGTCGTCAAGGCGTGTTGGGGAACGAAATACTTCAATTTGAGCGGCCCCGCAGGAAATCCTTTGGATTTAGTTGCAGCAGCGCGGAATAAGAATAAAGGCACGGAAACCTATCTCTATGAAAATACTTCCTACATGAAGGTGAATCTCGACCAGAAGTACGCGGAAGGATATGAAAACGACCTGACTCTCCGAGAAGTGTACGATTTTTGCGAGGAGGTCATGCAGGGACAGGGCTTGAGCCTCTATCAGGATTATATGTGGGAGCAGCCGTATTGGTTTTGGGTCGAGTACAGCGCAGACAATAAAACGGGCGGTGTGCTCATCCCCGCAGTCTATTATATTCGCTTGTGCCAAAAGGAATTTGGTTTGCCTATTTTGACGCACGTTGGGCACTCGTTTGAGCATACGCAAGTGGCGTTTGATTCTCCGTTTGTGTCTTTTACGATGCAAAGCCGAGACGCACAATCTTGTGTCGGAGAGGTTTTTGATGTTGCGGAAGTCCTTGCGGAAGACATTCCCCTTTGCTCGGTGGAAACGGCCATCGAGGGCGCGCGGGCGTTCATCGAGAACGGCTGGGTTCATGACGTGACCGGGCTTCACTTCGGTTATGTCGTGTACAGCGATCCTGAGACGAACTGGTCGAAGCGGCCTCCCAGCGACGACGTGGACACGTGGTATCTGGTGCCATCTTGGGTGATGGATTGCCGTGTTCTGTGGAATCCGAAAGAGGACGACCCAGAAAAATCTTACGACCGTGAAATGGTCATCAACGCTCAGACGGGCGAAATGATCGACTACTTCGACACGAGCCTGAATGGCGGCGGCGATATGCGCTACAAGGGCTTTATCTCTTGGGACGACGTGAAGTAAAAGCGGAGGAACATATCCATGAAAAAGCATCTTTTCACCCTCGTTCTGGCGGTGCTGCTCGCGGTTCTTGCGAGCGCAGCCGCCGCGCAGGACTACTACACGCTGCCCGAAATCCGCGAGCAGGCGGCGCAGGGCTGGCACCAGACGTACACGGACAAGTACGGCCGGACGCGGCAGGTCGATGTGGACATCGACGTCTTCGGCGAGGACGCCGCGCCAGTCGTGAGGGCCTGTTGGGGGACGACGGGCTTCGATGTAAATGGCCCCGCTGGAGAGCCGCGCGCAGCAATCAAAGAGGCGAGCAGGGTGAAAAAAACCGGTATATCTACTTATCCTTATGAAGACGTCCCCTTCATGAAGGTGAATCCCGATGAAGCATACGGCGCGGAATACGGGAACGACCTGACGCTGCGCGAGGCGTACGACTTTTGCGACACGCTGTTGCGAGAGCAGGGTCAGAGCCTCTATGAAAATTATCTGTGGGAACAGCCGTACCAGTTCAGCGTGCTGTACAGCATGGATAAAAAGACGGGAGGCGTGCTCGTCCCCGCGTTGTATTCGATTGACTTCTGTCAGGAGGAGTTCGGTCTGCCCATTCTGACCCATGCAGGGACATCGTTTGAGCAGTTACAAGTGCCATTTGCCTGCCCGAGATTGACTTTTGATATGAGAGATCGAGATGCGTATACTTGTCACGGAAAGATTTTTGGCGTTTCTGAAATCCTCGCGGAAGACATTCCCCTTTGCTCGGTGGAAACGGCCATTGAGGGCGCGCGGGCGTTCATCGAGAGCGGCTACGTTCACGACGTGCTTGGGTTGCGATTTGGCTACGTTGTGTACGGCGATCCCGATCTGGATTGGAAAAAGCGGCTCCCCAGCGACGAGATTGAGACGTGGTATCTCGTGCCGTCTTGGGTGATGGATTGCCATGTCCTGTGGAATCC
>CANQKY010000112.1 GCA_947624575.1 uncultured Clostridia bacterium | reverse complement strand
ATCTGACTCTCTCTAATGGTGTTTTCATAGCTAAGTTGTCCAGTTTGGTAAATTATGGACAGTTAATCAGCGGTTCCGCAAATATCATATCGTATTTGCACCAAAGTACAGAAGACAGATAATCTATGGGAAATTGAAAGCAGAAATAGGGAAGGTATTATGCAAGTTATGTGAACAAAAGGAGGTAGAGATTATAGAGGCTGAAGCGAGCAAAGATCACATACATATGTTAGTGAGTATACCAACGAACATAAGTGTAGCAGAATTTGTAGGGTATTTAAGGAACCGCTGATTAACTGTCCATAATTTTTCCACGTTGAGCAGATTGCTATGAAAACGCCGTTAGAGAGAGGCAGATTCCTTGAATCCCTCTCCTTTAAAGTTCTTAAATGGGCATAATATATCCTATTAGGCAAAATTACGTCTTTGAAGAGAGCGTTCTGCTCGTGCACGCATGTACAGATTTGCGCTGAGAAAAAGCGCATACAGCCTGTTCGCGTTCTTGGCCAATCCCCGATATACAGTCTTGGAATACCCAAACTGGCGTTTCAAAATCCTGAAGGCATGCTCTACTTTACAGCGAACGGAAGCCGTTCGGCGATCTATGAGCCGTTCCCAATTGATTGCATTGTCTGATACTTTGGGCAGACTTTTCGACCTGCGAACAATTTGGTAATCGATAGCGGCTAAATGCTCGTCTTCCTTGATTTCAGGGCGCTTTTGAATACCTATATAGGCAGAATCTCCTTAGATAAGAAAGAAAGAAGGGCGAAACTCTAGCAGAACAAAGCAGTATCATCGAGCAACTAGACGCAATGCATGTCATAAAAAAGTTTCTGATCTGCCCGGTGGCTGCGTTCGACTTTGCAAGCTTTGCGCCCATCTTTAAGGACTACTTTCAAAAATAGGCATCCGCCTTGCGCAGCTTTCTATGATGTCCGACAAAAAACGGACGCAGCTGTTTCAAGTTTAAGGCGGCCGGAAACCGCAGGAAACCTGGCAAGCTGGGTAAACTTCATGACAAAGTTGAAGTTTGCAGCTTGTTGGGGCGGCCCCAATCCCCGTTTTTCAGTTTCGTGCCGAAACGGGCTGCGCATCCTGCGGATGCTGCGTTGCACTTCGCGCAATTGGCAGACACGTTGGCTGCCGGAAAAGCGCATTCTCTTCGCCATAAGCAAGGAAACAACCTCGCCTTTTCGTTTTAAAAAGCGGCGGGATGCTTTCTTCCTGTACGAGATACCGATGCAATGATACGAGATGTTGATGTTTTCCCTTTAATCTTTGGCATTGGCCGTTGAAATTGTGACCATGGCCGTGTATAATGTTAGAGTCTTATATTGTTTGCCGAAATGGAGGACGGTTATGAGAATCAGCTACAAGAAACTTTGGTTGATGCTGGTGGAGCGTGAAATCAACAAGGCCGCTTTTCGCAAAGACCTTGGGCTGTCTCCCGGAACCTATACAAAGCTAAACAGGAACGAGGAAGTTTCCCTCTCTGTCCTGCTGAGGATATGCGATTACCTGAACTGCGATATCGGAGAGATTTGCGAAGCCGTGCGCAAATGACCCCGGATGATCACAGGCGTGTTGCTATCATTGGGGATGGGAGAGACGAAGCAAGGATGCAAACGCAAAAATATAACGGAGGATTGACCCGCGAGCAATTCCTGTTTTATGAAATCAGGATTGCAGCGAAGTTTTATCTGGAGGGAAAGACGGTCGACGAGGCGCTCATGCTCGTCAGGCGGGACAACCTCTTTCAGTATCCGACAGAACGAATGGTTCCCAACATCACAAGAACGTGTTATCGCCGGTTGGATGCGCTCGGCAACGGAACGCTTGTCGAAGAACTCGCCCATGCCCCGACAGAGATCGCAAAGCAAATCAACCTCTACGCCATGATGCGCTACAATCGTCTGGTAAGAGAGTTTATGACGACGGTGATCGGCGAGAAATTCCGCAATCAGGACTTTGCGTTCTCCAGACGCGATGTCAACGCGTTCTTCACGCGGTTGCAAGCGCAGGACGACGGCGTAGCTTCATGGAGCGAGCAGACAATCGACAAAATCAAAGGAGTCCTCGTCAAATCCCTCGTGGAGGCCGGACACCTTGACAGCTTCAGGTCTGAAACGCTCAACCCGGTCTTCCTCTGCGAAGAGCTGGAGAACGGCATCCGCGCAAACGGCGATGAGGACGCTCTCCCCGCGTTCAACTGTTTCAGATAGGGGGCTGACCGCATGAGCACGATATTGCAGGATCTGGATCGAATCAAAGGGCGCATCTCGGATCCGAGCTTCCTGAACAACAAAGGGCTGAGCAACGAGGTCGGCATCTATGTATTCTGTTATGACCCGGCCGACGAGATCGTCGTGCAGGATGCCGTGCGCCAGCTCAAAGCGGAGGCGAACGTCCCCTATCGCATCGTCGAATGCGACCTCTATGAGATCTTCCTTTCGCTGCTGGAGGACAAGCGCGTGCTGCGCACAACCGCCAGTCTCGAAGAAAAGCGCGGCAAGGATTACCTGCTCGCCCAGCTGCAAAAGATTGCGACCCCGGAGGCGCTGTTCGCCCGGATGGATTACCCCAACCACGAGAAGGGCAGGGACGTGCTCTTTATGACCGGCATCGGGAAGATACACCCGTTCATGCGGTCGCATAAGATGCTGGACAGCATGCAGCATCTCTTTGAGGACATCCCCGTTGTGATGTTCTATCCGGGAACGTTCAACGGGCAGATCCTCAGCCTGTTCGATGAGTTTTTAGACGGCAACTATTACCGGGCGTTTAATTTGCTGTAACGGAGGCGAAACCATGAAGCTGCAAAACATGTTCCAAAAGGACATCAACCGTGAAATCAACGGCGTGATCAAAGTTGCGCAGGACGATGAGAGAAGTCTCCAGCAGGAATTGAGCGAGTACATCATCACACGGGAGCTGCGCCGGCATTTCCGCACGTTTTTTGATCATTATGCGCGGGCGATTGACGCGCCGACGGACAAGATCGGCGTCTGGATTTCCGGCTTCTTTGGAAGCGGTAAATCGCACTTCCTCAAGATGCTCTCCTACCTTTTGACCAACGATACCGTCTGCGGGCAAAGGGCGTTCGACTATTTCAGGGACAAGTTTGACGACTCCATGATGGAGGCGACGGCGCTCAAATGCGTGTCCGTCCCTACGGAGTCGATTCTGTTCAATATCGACATCGAGGGGCCGCTGCACAAGGACAAAACCGCCGTGCTGCGCGTCTTCGCCAAGATGTTTTACAACCACTGCGGCTTCTATGGCGACGATCTGAAGATCGCCAAGCTGGAACGCTTTATCGAAAAGCAGGGCAAGACGGATGTTTTCCGCCGGACGTTCGAGGAGGTCAACGGCGCGCCGTGGGTCGAGACCCGCGACTCCTTCGCGTTCTTTGAGGACGACGTCGTCTCCGTCTTGCAATCCGTCCTCGGCATGAGCGAACAGGCGGCGCGGAACTGGTTTAACGGCGCCGAGACCAACGAGCTGAGTATCGCCCAGCTCGTCGCCGACATCAAAGAATATGTGGATGGAAAGGGCAAGAACTTCCGCCTTCTGTTCATGGTGGACGAGGTGGGTCAGTACATCGGCGACGACGGAGACCTGATGATCAACCTCCAGTCTCTCGTCGAGGAGATCGGGACGCGATGCCGCGGCAAGGTGTGGGTGATGGTCACAAGCCAGGAGGCCATCGACTCCGTCGTGCGCATCGCCGGCGACGACTTCTCAAAGATTCAGGGACGCTTCAATACCCGCCTGAGCCTGTCCTCTTCCTCCGTGGATGAGGTCATCAAAAAGCGCGTGCTGGCCAAGAAGGCGGAGGCGGATCAGCTCCTTACCATGGTGTACGACAAGGAATGCGCGGTCCTCAAAAACCTCTTTACGTTTAACAACCCCGTGCTAGACATCAAGGGCTTTTCTGGCGCTTCGGAGTTTTCCGCGACGTTCCCCTTTGTCCCCTATCAGTTTATTGTCATTCAGAAGGTCCTCGCGGAGATTCGCAAGCACGGCAACTCCGGCAAGCACCTTTCCGGCGGCGAGCGCTCCATGCTCTCCGGCTTCCAGGAGGCCGCGCAAAAAGTGCAGGACAGGGACGAGAACGCGCTCGTACCCTTCTACCTGTTCTATGACACGGTGCATACCTTCCTGGAAAGCGCAATCCGTCGCGTGATCGACCGCTGCCAGACGGCGGCGGACAAGGGCGACGGGCTGGAGCAGCAGGATGTCAGCGTCCTGAAGCTGCTCTACCTTGTGCGCTACATCGACGACATCAAGGCCAACATCGATAACATCGCCATCCTGATGATCGACGACATCCGCACGGACAAGATCGCGCTGCGGGCCTCCGTCGCCGCGTCTCTGGAACGGCTTCTCTCTCAAAATTACATCTCCCGCAACGGGGACACCTATGCGTTCCTGACCGACGAGGAACAGGACATCGCGATCGACATCAAGAATACGGCGGTGGACAGCGCGCAGGTGATCGGCAGCATCGCGCAGACCGTCTACGGAGAAATCTATCCGGCAAAGAAGTTTAAATACGGCAGTAAGTACGACTTTGCCTATGACCAGTACATCGACGAGACCTTGAGCGGCGCGGCTACGGGCGGCATGCGTCTGCGCATCGTGACGATTGCCAGCGACTACTACGCAGCGCCCGAACAGCGCCTGATTATGGACTCTCAGGTCAACAACGAGGCGATCGTCGTCCTGTCCAACGAGACCCCGTACTTTGAGGAACTGGAACAGGCGATGAAAATCCGCAAATATGTGAAACAGCGCAACGTCTCCCAGCTTCCCGAGAGCATCCAGGACATCATCCGCAAGCGCCAGCAGCAGGCCCGCACGCTGGAAGAGCGGGCGCGGGGATATATCGAGAAGGCCATCGTCGGCGCGAAGGTGGTCGTCCACGGCGAGGTCATGGACATCAAGGCTGGCAACGCGAAGGACAAGCTGGACGCCGTCATGAACGGGCTGGTGGAGAGCGTCTATTCCAAGCTGAACATGGTCAACCGCTTTGTGGAGAGCGACGCCGACATCCTCTCCATTCTGAACGGCGCGGAGAATGAGCCCCTCGCTTTTGTGGGGACCGGCGCGAACAACGAGGACGCGCTGAACGAGATCAGCCAATGGCTGGAGCTTCAAAGCGGCAAGATGCTGAGTACCTCGATGGGCGACGTGCAGCGCCGGTACTCCGCCATCCCCTATGGCTGGCGTGAGATCGATATCGCCGCCCTGATCGCGCGCCTCGTGGCGCAACAGAAAATCTCGATCAAGTACGGCGGCGCGGTCGTCGGCAAGGACGAGCGGCGGCTCGTCGACTACCTGCGCAAGAAGTCCGAGATCGACAAGGCTGTCGTCACGCGCCGGATCGCTCCCTCTGAGGACCTGATCCGCAAGAGCGTCGCCCTCC
>CANQKY010000111.1 GCA_947624575.1 uncultured Clostridia bacterium | reverse complement strand
TTCCCCCGACCATACCGCCGCCGACGCCGACGCGCTGATGGGCAAATACAAAATTTCGGGCGTGCCGGTGATCGAAGGGGACAAGCTGGTGGGCATCATCACCAACCGTGACCTGCGGTTTTTGACCGACTTCAATATCCCGATCCGCGACGTGATGACCTCGGAGGATCTGGTGACGGCGCCGGTTGGCACCACGCTGGCAGAAGCAAAGGATATTCTGATGACCCGCAAGATCGAAAAGCTCCCGCTGGTGGACGAAAACGGCGCTCTGAAAGGGCTTATCACCATCAAGGACATCGAAAAGGCGGTGCGGTATCCCCATTCCGCCCGCGACAAGGGCGGCCGCCTGCTTTGCGGCGCGGCGATCGGCGTGACCGGCGATGTGCTGGAGCGCGCCGCGGCTCTCATTCAGTCGGAGGTCGATGTGCTTTGTCTTGACTCGGCGCACGGTCACAGCAAAAATATCATCGAGTGCGTCAAAAAGGTAAAGGCGGCATTCCCGCAGATCGCGCTGATCGCCGGAAATGTGGCGACCGCCGCCGCAGCCGAAGAACTCATCGAGGCGGGCGCGGACTGCATCAAGGTTGGGATCGGTCCCGGCTCGATCTGCACCACCCGCGTGGTGGCGGGGATCGGCGTACCGCAGATCACGGCGGTTTACGACGTCGCCTGCGTCTGCGAGAAGTACAACATTCCCTGTATCGCAGACGGCGGCATCAAGTATTCGGGCGACATTGTCAAGGCGATCGCGGCAGGCGCGTCGGTCGTGATGGTCGGCTCCCTCCTTGCGGGCTGTGATGAGGCGCCGGGCGAAAGCGAAATCTATCAGGGCAGGCGGTTCAAGGTCTACCGCGGCATGGGGAGCATCGCCGCCATGGGACAGGGCAGCAGCGACCGGTACTTCCAGCAGAACAACAAAAAGCTGGTCCCCGAAGGCGTGGAGGGCCGCGTCCCCTACAAGGGAAGCGTGGCGGACACGGTGTATCAGCTGATGGGCGGTCTGCGGGCAGGCATGGGCTACTGCGGCTGCGAAACGGTGGAAGCACTCCGCGAAAAGGCGCAGTTTATCCGAATCACCGGCGCCGGCTTAAAGGAAAGCCACCCCCACGATATTTACATCACCAAGGAAGCGCCAAACTACTCGGCTCAGGTATAAGAACACCCCCGCTCGGTTGAGCGGGGGTTATTCTTATTTCGCGTAATCCACCGCGCGGCTTTCCCGCACGATATGTACCTTGATCTGCCCGGGGTACGCCATCTCGTTTTCGATCCGCTGTACCACTTCTCTGGCAACCAGCGGCATCTTCTCGTCCTTGACGACCTCCGGCTTGACCATGATCCGAATCTCGCGTCCCGCCTGAATCGCAAAGGACTTCTCCACGCCGTTAAACGAATTGGCGATCTCCTCCAGCTTCTCCA
This sequence comes from uncultured Clostridia bacterium, assembly GCA_947624575.1. Classification (GTDB taxonomy): domain Bacteria; phylum Bacillota; class Clostridia; order Oscillospirales; family Ruminococcaceae; genus CANQKG01. Next base: position 4,074 of record CANQKY010000111.1, on the reverse strand, counting down.
GACGCTTGATATAGCTTTCGATATTCTCGCGGCGCGCGCCCGGACGGGCTGCGGACACCGCATCGGCTGCCTGCACCAGACAGGCGACCACCGTTTTCGGCTCCACATCTCCGTGGTGCGCCTGCACCGCATGGATCACGTCGGCGGACTCCTTATACTTCTTGCAGACGTCTACGCCGATGTCCACATGAGAGCCTTCGATCTCATGGCTGAGCGCCTTGCCAATATCATGCAGCAAGCCGGCGCGGCGTGCCAAATTGGCGTCTACCCCCAGCTCGGAAGCCATGATCCCCGCGATATACGCGACCTCCAGCGAATGGTTGAGGACATTCTGCCCGTAGCTGGTACGGTATTGCAGCCGTCCCAGCAGCTTGACAATCTCGTGATGTACGCCGTGGACGTTCGCTTCCATCACGGCGCGCTCGCCCTCGGCACGGATCGAATGCTCCACCTCGCGGCGGGATTTCTCCACCATTTCCTCGATTCTGGCGGGGTGAATCCGCCCGTCGGCGATCAGGCGCTCCAGCGTTTGCCGTGCGATCTCCCGCCGCACCGGATCGAAGCAGGACAGGGTGATCGCCTCCGGCGTATCGTCGATAATCAGGTCGACGCCGGTCAGCGTTTCGAGTGCGCGGATATTCCGCCCCTCCCGACCGATGATCCTGCCCTTCATATCGTCGTTCGGCAGCGGCACCACCGACACGGTGGACTCCGCCACATGATCGGCGGCACAGCGGGAAATCGCCAGCGAAAGGATATTCCGCGCCTTCTCGTCCGCCTCCAGCTTGAGCTGATCGGTATAGGCGGCGATCTTCACCGCCTTTTCGTGAGTCAGCTGTTCCTCCAGCGACTTCAAAAGCTGCTCCTTCGCCTGCTCGGCGGTGTAGCCCGAAATCTTCTCCAGATGATCGATCTCGCTCTTGCGGATCCGCTCCGCCTCCTCCAGACGTTCCTCCGCTGTCTTGAGCTTCTTCTGTACCGTTTCCTCTTTCTTTTCGAGATTTTCAAGCCGCCTGTCGAGGTTTTCCTCCTTCTGCTGGATCCGCCGCTCCTGCCGCGACACCTCGCTCCGGCGCTCTTTCAGCTCCTTTTCGGTGTCGGAGCGAAGCTGGAAAATCTGGTCCTTTGCCTCGACCATCATTTCCTTTTTCTTCTGATCCGCTTCCTTTTTCGCGTCCCCGAGCAGCCGTTTTGCTTCCTCCTCGGCGCTGCCGATCGCTGCCTCTGCCACACGCTGACGGTGCTTTTCACCCTGCTTGAAGCAGACAATGCCGGAAACACCGCCGCCGACCACAAGCCCTGCGATCAACAGCACGATTGCTATCGCATTCAATACATTACCCTCCTTACCGGAGCAAACCGAAACAATCCGCACCTCCGGCTCGGCACACACTTCCAGTCATACCGCACAGCTCTCCCGCCACAGAGCGGAAAAGCCCAAAACTTCCATGTACGATCTGTCAAAAATCCTGTGACGCCAAGCTGCGATACCAGATCGGGTTCAAGCTCACTCTCAAATTCTGTCGGCGGTATGTGGCAATGCAAAGAATCTTCATAATCCGTGAAAAAGCCTGCCATCTGCGGCTTTTCATACTGCGATACCCTATACCACCGGTACTCTTACGATGGGAAGTTCCTAAACCTCCAACGTACAGTATACCAGTATCAAGTGATTTTGTCAAGGTGTCGCCTTTCCCCCGATTTGCGCCTTTCTTCGGTTTTTTTCGATTTTCGCTGGTCATATGCCATGTTTTATGCTATGATGGTATTAGCGATTACTTTAGTTAAGGGAGAGAATGACATATGCGCTTTGAAAAATCCTGCGGCGCGATCGTCTACCGGAAGTTCCACGGGAACACCGAATTGCTGCTGGTCAAGCACGCGGGCGGCGGTCACTGGTCCTTCCCGAAGGGACACATGGAGTCGGGCGAAACCGAAAGCGACACCGCCCTGCGGGAGATCATGGAGGAAACCAATATCGAGGTGATCCTCGACACCTCGTTTCGGGAGGTGGTGACCTATTCCCCGAAACGGGACACCATGAAAGATGTGGTGTACTTTCTCGCCCGTGCCAAAACATTCGACGCAAAACCGCAGGAGGGCGAGATTTCGCGGGTCAAATGGGTGGAGCTTCACCAGATTCACGACTATCTCACCTACGACAACGACAAAATGCTGGTCAATCATGCCCGTGCTCGGTTAAAATAGCCTTGCATTGGCAGAAAAAACCTGCTATAATGTTTTAGGAATTTACCATAGTAAATGATTGGAGTGATGTTTCGATGAATACGACCGAGGTTGTTGTATTTATCATCTACCTTGCTTTTATGCTGGGGATCGGTATCTTTTTCTTTGTCCGCTCCAAGGGGGGCGGAGAAAAAACCTACTTCCTCGGCGGACGGCAGATGGGACCGTGGGTCACAGCACTTTCCGCCGGCGCCTCCGATATGAGCGCGTGGGTGCTGATGGGACTGCCTACCTCGATCTATGCGTTGGGACTGGGGCAGGTGTGGATTTCGGTGGGATTGGCGATCGGCTATACCATCAGCTGGATCATTGAAGCGCCGCGGCTTCGCCGCTTTTCGATTGCGGCGAACGACTCGATCACCATTCCGCAGTACCTGACCAACCGCTTTCTCTCCAAATCGCGGGCATTGCAGATCATCTGCGCCGTCGTGTTCCTGCTGGCGTATACCATCTATGCGGCGTCGAGCATCAAGGCGTGCGGCACGCTGTTTGAAACGGTCATCGGGCTTGACAGCTCGGTCGCCATGTATCTGGCGGCGGCGGTCATCGTGGGGTACACCTTCCTCGGCGGATTTTCCGCCGTCTGCTGGACCGACTTCTTCCAGGGGCTGATGATTTTAGCGGCACTGCTGATCGCGCCGATTTTTGCCGTCACCGCACTGAACACCGGCACTCCGGTACATACCGTTTCCGATCCGGCGTTCTGGAATCCGTTTACCGACTGGCGGGACATCGTATCGGGTCTTGCGTGGGGCTTCGGCTACTTCGGTATGCCCCATATCATCATTCGGTTTATGTCGCTGCGCTCCCAAAAGGAAGTGAAAAAGTCCGCCGCCATCGGCATCTCCTGGACGGTTTTGATCGTAATCTTTGCCGCGGCGGTCGGCATCGTCGGGCGGCTTTTCCTCGGAGAGAGCGCCGATATTGCCGAGCATGAGCTGGTCTTTATCCAGATGGTGCGTATGCTGTTCCCCGCTTTGATCTCCGGTATCCTGCTCGCGGCGGTGCTTGCCGCCTCGATGAGTACGGCGGACAGCCAGCTTCTGGCGGCGTCCTCCGCTTTCGCAAGCGACGTGTATAAGCCGGTGATTCGGAAAAACAAGGCGAGCGATCGCGAGATGCTCTGGGTCGGGCGGCTGGTGGTGCTTGCCGTTACCGTGGTGGCGCTGATCGTGGCAGCCAACCCCAATACCGGCTCGATCATGGATCTCGTTTCCAACGCATGGGGCGTGTTCGGCGCGGCGTTCGGTCCGGTCATTTTGCTGAGCCTGTTCTGGCGGCGGTTCAGCTTTAAGGGTGCGGTCGCCGGTATCGTGGCAGGCGGCGTTGTGGATATCTGCTGGTACATCTGGCTTTCCTCTACCGGCATTTATGAGATCCTGCCCGGCTTCGTGGCAGGTCTGCTGGCGGCGGTGATCGTCACCCTTTGCACCAAAGCTCCGAGCGAGGAGGTCGGCCGGCTGTTCGATACCGCCATGAGCATTGACGACTAAAAAAGACGGATACACAAAGCAACAAACCCCCGAAGCGGCTTTTCCCGCTTCGGGGGTTTGTTTCTTGGCATATCAGTACAGAATCCCACCACCGCGCCAAAGCGCGGTGGTGGGATTCAAAAAGCATTGTTTCGCTTCGGGCGAAATACAAATCATCACCCACTAAAGTGATTGTCAATACCGCTTTATCGCCGCGCGCACTTGGGATCGGGCGGAAAGCCCGCTATCACTGCCCACTGCAAGTGCGAACCAGAAGTACGACTGCGCTGAGGGAGAGCAGTACCACGCCGGTGACGCGATTGAGGGTTTTCGCGCTCACCCGATTGGCGATCCG
>CANQKY010000110.1 GCA_947624575.1 uncultured Clostridia bacterium | reverse complement strand
CTTGCCAATATTCCAAACGAGGCAGAGGCAGTTTTGAAAGCGCGGGATCCCAATGCGTCCGCCGCTTCCTGGGCGATCCGGTACGCACTCTCCCTTGATCGGGTGATGGTCGTGTTGTCCGGCATGAGTAATATGGCGCAGATGGAGGATAACCTTTCCTCCATGGCGCATTTTAAGCCGCTTACCGCAGAGGAGCGGGAGGTGATCGGGCAGGCTGCCGAGGCGATCAGAAGCAGTATTGCGATCCCCTGTACCGCCTGCCGGTACTGCGTGGAGGGCTGCCCGCAGCGGATCGCCATTCCGGATTATTTTGCGATCTATAATGAATTTCGGCGGTTCAACTCCACCGGACTTTGGGCGGCACAGATGGGGTGCCGACAGCTTGCGGAGAAAAACGGCAAGGCGTCCGACTGTATCGGGTGCGGCAAATGCGAGGCGGTTTGTCCGCAGGGCATTGCGATCCGCACCGGCTTGCAGGAGGTCGCCGCTGCACTGGAGAACTAAAAATAAACCGGAGCTTTCGCTCCGGTTTATGTTTATAAGTTCAAATAGATCAGGCTGTCGGTTTTCGCGTCCGACCTTTCGATTTCGGAGTATATTTTTTCGGCTACCGCTTTCGGCTCCAGTGCTTCGATCCTGCCCGTTGGAGTATTGTTCATTTCCGTCAGCATTTTCGGCGCGCGAATGAGACAGAATTGCAAGTCCTTTCTTTTCGTGCCGTAGGAAACACTTTCTACAATATTTTCCAGTATGCTTTTCGCACAGATATATTCGACCATGCGATGATTTGTCTGTTTGTCCAGCAGTGCAACCGAAGAAAAAACATTGATTTTGGCATTTTCATTGAGGATATCCAGAACAGTAAAGAACGGATAGTAGAACAGCCTCATGGATTGATTGATATATGCTTCCAATATCGGATAGGTTTCTTGATACAGCGCGAGATTGTGAGGTGCTAAAGCCGCGCAAAGATAAACGCGGTCAATTGTGCGGTAGGCTGATTTCAGATATGCGCCGAGTTTCATACACGCGCTCATGTCGGATACATCACAGCGGATCAGTTTGGTTTTGTTGGTAGAGCCGGATAAAAGCTGCTCCAATGCAGATGCCCGTTCGCTGTCATGATAATAGGTGCCGATCACCGTGGCGCCCTGCACGGCGTATTTTTTCACAAGTTCCGCACCGATCCCCTTGGTTCCGCCGATGACAAGAACAACCTTATCACTTAGACTTTCACCGCTGTGAGGCGGAAGGGTATCGGAGGTAAAGGTTGCTCTGATATAGGCGAGCAAATGATTGACCGCCAGCAGCTTTTGGTCATCGTATACTTCTACAATCAGCTTCACGACGCCCAGAAGCGGATTATCATATTTTTTCCCGATCCGATATTTGAGCTTTGCGGCATTGAGATGCGGGTTTTCCACCTGCATGACAGCGTCCATGAACAGAGAACGCTGCCCCGGCATAATCATGCCGATCACATAGCTGCATAATTTTGCGTTGATGATCTGCGCTTCTCGGTCCTGCGGATCGGGACTGTATTCTCCACAAATGATATAGTCTTCTTTAAGAAAGCTGTCAACCAGATTCAACGGACGGTTAGGCGGTTCGATTTTGATTTCCTTTTTGCCTGTCTGTAATCTCTCTAATTTTTTGCGGGGGGGGTACGCATAGAAATTTCCAGTATTGAAGAGTCGTTTTCCAACAGAGCTATCATTTTCTTACTTTTCTTTTCAGAAACCTGATACTGGTAGACATGGTCCATAAACAGCGGACTGATAAAACGAATGCTTAATTCTTCGGCATCAATATGAAATTTTTCCAGTGCATGGGTGACGCCCAGCATACCGAATACAACATTTTCACCGTAAACGGTGGTTTTGGCATAGTTTTCTTCTAAATGCAGGGGATTCTTGTCGTGGCTTGATTCCCCAAACCGCACCAGATCCTCTTTTTCAATGATAAAACCGTTTTCCACATCTCTCATGGCATAGTTACCGGCGCGGTTGCGCTCGTTCCCTTCTGTTATTTTTGGCTGTTTTTGATCTTCTCCCAATAGGCTTTTGCCGCCTGCTCGGTTTTGTTGTCGCCGTATTCGTAGTAGACCGCGTTTTGCAGCGTGTCGGGCAGGTACTGCTGTTTTAAGTAATGATGAGGGAAATTGTGCGGGTACTGATAGCCGCCCCGCCCCAGCTTTTCGGCGCCGGCATAATGGGTGTCCTGCAAATGGGACGGCACCTCGCCGCCCTTGCCCGCCTTGATGTCGGAGAGCGCCGCATCGATCGCGCAGATCGCCGAATTGGATTTGGGCGCGGTGGCAAGGAGTATGACCGCCTCCGCCAGCGGAATACGCGCTTCGGGCAGACCGAGCTGCACCGCCGCATCGGTGCAGGCTTTTACAATGGGGAACGCCTGCGGATAGGCAAGTCCGATGTCCTCCGCCGCGATCACCAGAAGCCGCCTGCAGGCGGACAGCAGATCGTTCGCCTCCAAAAGCCGCGCCAGATAGTGGAGCGCGGCATTTTCGTCCGAGCCGCGGATCGACTTTTGAAAGGCGGAGAGGATATCGTAGTGCATATCGCCGTCACGGTCGTACCGCATTGCGCTTTTCTGTGAGAGGGCTTCTGCCAGCGACAAAGTGACAAGCCGCTTGCCGTTTTCCGTGTCTGCCGCAAGGGAGGCAAGCTCGACCGTGTTGAGGCATTTGCGGATATCGCCGCCGCAGACCCTGGCGATATAGGGGATCACCTCCGGCTCCGTTTCAATCGGCGTGCCAAGCTGCTCCCCGTATAAAGCAAAGCCGCGCTTTACCGCACGCTCCGCCTCCTTCGGCGGGATCGGTAGAAACTCAAATACGGTGCAGCGGCTTAAAATGGCGTTGTAGATGGTAAAGTAAGGGTTTTCGGTGGTGGAGGCGATCAGGGTGATCTCCCCCGTTTCGATGTAGGACAGCAGGGTTTGCTGCTGCTTTTTGTTGAGGTACTGAATTTCGTCGAGATAGAGCACGATTCCGCCGATTCCGGCGATGGTGCCCGTTTCGGCGGTAATCCGCTTAATGTCCTCGGTGGAGGCGGTGGTGCCGTTGAGACGATGGAGCCGCTTCCCCTGCATATCGGCAAGGATACGGGCAACCGTTGTTTTGCCGACGCCGGACGGTCCGTAAAAGATCAAATTGGGCAGATGCCCCGATTCTACGATCCGGCGCAGCGGTTTTCCGGCGCCGAGCAGATGCGCCTGCCCGACCACATCATCAAGCGTGTCCGGTCGGATCAAATCCGCCAACGGAGCCGCCATGCCGATTCCCCCCTTTTTCTTATTTTGCGTGGGTCATGCTGCCGAAGAACTCGTCATACCAGATTAAGAAGGTGAACACCGTCCAGATCTTTCGGCTGTTGTCCCTCTTTCCGCTGCGGTGGTCGTCGAGCAGCCGTACCAGCAGTCCGGTGTTGAAAAATTCCTCCGCCGCGGGGCTTGTGAACGCCGCTTTCACACGGTTATAGTATTCGTCCTCTTTGAGCCATACGCGGATCGGCACCGGAAAGCCCAGCTTTTTCTTATCGGCGGATTTCGCCGGCATGCTTCTCCGCGCCGCCTGCCGCATGGCGTATTTGGTGTTACCCTCGCGGATACGGTACTCCACCGGAATTTTTCCCGCCAGCGCCATAACCTCCTTGTCGAGGAAGGGCACCCGCAGCTCCAGCGAGTTTGCCATGCTCATCTTGTCGGCTTTCAGCAGAATATCGCCTGCCAACCACATATGCAGATCGAGATACTGCATACGGGTGACCGGATCCTTTTCCTTTACCTTTTCATAATAGGGTGCTGTGAACTGCTGCGGCGTTTTGGCGGCAGTCGGACGGCGGAGCAACGCACGGCGCTCCTTGACCGAGAACATATTGGCGTTCCCGATGAACCATTCCTCCAGCGTCTGTCCGTTCCGGACAAAAAAGTTCAGCCCGCGATGCGCCGGAAAAAGCCCTGCCAGCTTGCCGATCACACGGCGAATGGGGAGCGGAATCCGCTTGTACCAGTGGTTTTCCACCGGCTCCTTGTAGACATTGTAGCCGCCGAATATCTCATCGGCGCCCTCACCCGACAAAACCACCTTGAGGGATTGAGAGGCAAGCTGACAGACGAAGAAAAGCGCCACCGCAGCGGGATCGGCAAGCGGCTCGTCCATGTGGTACTGGATTTTGGGGAAGTTCGCCCAGTACTCCTCCGGCGTGATCACCTTGCTGATGTTTTTGACATGGATATAAGAGGACAGCTCCTTGGCGTAGCTGATCTCGTTGTACTGCTCGTTGTCAAAGCCGACGGTAAAGGTCTTGTCCACATCTGCCACACAGGCGACATAGCTGGAGTCCACACCGCTCGAAAGGAAGGAGCCGACCTCCACATCGCTGATTTTGTGCGTCTCGACCGATTCGTGAAACTGCTCGTCGATTTTGTCCACCCACTCGTCGAGCGTCACGGAGGGATCGGCGGAGAACACCGGCTCCCAATACCGCTTGATGCTCATCTCGCCGTTTTCGTAGATGAAATAGTGGGCGGGGAGCAGCTTGTACACGTTTTGGAAGAAGGTCTGCTCACCGGGAGAATACTGGAAGGAAAGATAGCTTTCGAGTGCTTCCTCGTTCAGCTCCTTGCGAAAGGCTGGGTGAGGCAAAAACGCCTTGATCTCCGAGCCGAACAGAAAGGTGTCGCCCATTTTGGCGTAGTACAGCGGCTTGATCCCGAAGAAATCCCGCGCGCCGAACAGCCGTTTACTGTTTTTGTCCCAGATCACAAAGGCAAACATACCCCGCAGCCGGTCAAGCAGTTTTACGCCGTATTCCTCGTAGCCGTGAAGCAGCACCTCGGAATCGGTTTTGGTTTTGAAGCTGTGTCCCTTTTCGGTCAGTTCTTCCCGCAGCGCGGGATAGTTGTAGATTTCGCCGTTGAACACCAATACCAGTGAGCCGTCCTCGTTGAAAAGCGGCTGACTGCCCTGCTCCAGGTCGATGATGCTCAGGCGGCGGAAGCCCAGTGCGATCTCCTCATCGGTATACTGCCCGTCCGAGTCGGGACCGCGGTGGACGATCCGATTCATCATTTCGGTGAGAACTTCCTTTTTTTCAGCCAATCGGTCGCTGAAGCCGACAAAACCACACATGCACAGCACCTCATTACGAATTTCATAACTGTCTGGACTTTTGAATTAAAATCCGCTATACTGTTACAGACAGGATTACCTAACCATTATAGCACTTTTGGGAGAGAAAGCAAGGTTTTGACACAGAATTTACCGTTTTGTGATTTTGCGGGAGGTGGCGCTCTATGGCGATCGAATGCTTTGTGATCGTGATACTGATCGTGGTGATGTCCCTGTTGATGCTCCGGCGGGAGCGGAAGGAGTACGCGCTTTCGATCTTGCCGCTGGTGATTTTGCCGGCGGTGCATCTGCTGTCCCCCTATCTGCTGGGCTGGGTGGAGGCGTATACCCGACTGGATCGGCAGGGAGTTCTGGTGTTTGCCGACGCGGTGGCGCTGGTCGTCTCCTGCCTGCTGATCGGTGCGCTCGCAGTGAAAATCGAGCATAAACGCGCCCGCAACACGCTGGTCATCATCTGCGGACTGTTTCTGGTGGTGCTGTCCTTTATTCTGATATCACATATTCTGGCGGTATAAGGAGATTATATGATGCAGTTGATTCACGGTAAGCTCAAAACCATGGCGGGACGGGAGATCGCCGACGGCTATCTGACCATT
>CANQKY010000109.1 GCA_947624575.1 uncultured Clostridia bacterium | reverse complement strand
CCGGGGAATATCCGGCATCTGCCCTAAAATGATCATGATGACCGGCATCAAACCGCACATTGACAACTGAATGACCGTTCCGGGCTGATGTAAACCGCCACGATCCCGCAAGGGGGAGCGCCAAAGAGGACGACATCGAGCCAAACAAGGTTTCCTGTCTGGAGACAGCCCGGGTGAATACGGCGACAAACGGCGCTTACTGACAAACAAAACATGAAAAGGAGGAAACATTGACGCCCAACATTTTTACCGCTGTCAAGGCGGCCGTCACCGTGAAAGACGCCGCCGAACGCTACGGGCTGACGGTCAGCCGCAACGGCATGGCCTGCTGCCCGTTCCACATCGTCGGCACAAGCTCCATATCGCTCGCCCTGCCGCAAGCGGCGGGGCTCGTTCATTCCGCTGCGCCTCCTCTTCCCACAAAGCCTTCGGCTTTGCGGGAGCCCTGTACCGACACCCCAGCTTAAAGCTGAACGAGGATTACTTCTTCTGCTTCGGCTGTCACGCGACGGGAGATGTGATCGACTTCACAGCACGACTATATGGACTGCGCAACTATCAAGCCGCGCAAAAGCTTGCGCAGGATTTCGGCGTGAACGCGGACAGCATGCATGAAGACCCGACAACCACGCCTGCGCGGCAAACGGGCGAAAAGGCGAGGATGTGCCAGAAGACGCTGGACAACTATGCGCGCCTGCTTCGCGGATGGAAAAACAAGTATGCCCCCTGGTCGCCCGAATCCGAGCTGGATGTGCACTTTGTCGAGGCGTGCTGCTGGTTGGATTACGTCGAATATCTGGCGGACAGTCTGGCGTTTTCCAATCCCAAGCAGCGCATGGGCTGGCGGACTCACTGGTGGCGGACGGCGTGATCGCCCAAATCAAGAAACGGCTTGAATCGGCGAGAGGGGATGATGCACGGTGAGCGACATCGCCAGCATGAACGGCGCGAACGACTTGACGACTTCTCCGCCCGATTTCCCCGCTTGGTTTGACGGGAAGAAAATCAACGAAGCGCTGTTTTGCGAAGCGTTTCTGAAAGAGTTTCCCATGATCAGCCTGCACGACGATTTCTTTACCGTTAACGGCAGAGTGCGCGATGAAAATCGCCTCAGACGGGTCATCTATCACCGCATACGGCCCTATGTGACCAGCGGCATCGCAAAGAAAGTGACCAGCCTGGTGGACGTGCTGCGCATGGAGTGCTGCCGGACAAAGCTCCCCTTGCGAACGGATCGCATCCATGTGGCAAACGGCACGTATTATCTCGACGGAACCTTTTCCGCGCAAAAGGAGTTCTGTCGAAACCGCCTTCCCGTGGCTTACCGGCCCGACGCACAAAAGCCGGTGCAATGGCTGCACTTTCTGTCACAGCTTCTTTCAACGGATGATATTCCGACGTTGCAGGAGTTCATGGGCTATTGCCTCATTCCCTCGACGAAGGGACAGAAAATGCTGATTCTCACAGGCAAGGGCGGCGAGGGAAAGAGCCGGATCGGGCCGGTGCTCCGGGCGCTGCTGGGAGACAACATGAACACGGGCAGCATCGCCAAGGTAGAGACAAGCCCGTTCGCCCGCGCCGATCTGGAGCACCAGCTTCTGATGATTGACGACGACATGAAGCTGGAAGCGCTCCCGCAGACCAACAACATCAAGGCCATCGTCACAGCGGAGCTGCCGATGGACTTAGAGAAAAAGGGAAAGCAGAGCTATCAGGGAGAGCTGTACGCCCGATTTCTCGCGCTGGGCAACGGCACACTGCAATCTCTCTATGACCGCAGCGTGGGCTTTTTCAGGCGGCAGATTATCCTGACGGCCCGCGAGAAAGACCCGGGACGCAAGGACGATCCGTATATTGCAGAACGGATGTGTGCGGAAGCGGAGGGCATCTTTTTGTGGGCGCTGGAAGGGCTGCATCGGCTGATCGCCAACGACTATCAGTTCACCGTCAGCCGAGCCGCTCAGGAAAACATGGATGCGGCCATATCGGACGGCAACAACATCGTCGAGTTCCTGCGCTCACAGGGTTACATCTGTTTCGATGAGGACTGCGAGGTCAGTTCCAGGGACTTATATGCGGTCTACCGGCTTTGGTGTGAGGACAACGCGATGAGCGGACTGTCGCAAAAGAGCTTCTGCGCCTACCTCAAGCAGAATGCACGCAGCTATCGCATCGAATATACCAATAAGATCGGCATATGCGGCGGGAAGTTTGCCAGGGGCTTTCTTGGCATCCGTCTGTTGCAACAGCCGCCGCAGAAAATCTGAACCGACCGCCAAGTACGCGTACCATCCGTGTCAAGCGTACCGAAAGGACGGGAAGTACGCATCGTACATGTACTTTTAAATCGTCTGCAATTTCCCCGGCGAAATGCCGGCGCGCATGTGAACAGGAACCATGCGCCTTTAGACAACTACGACAGTTTATCACAGGAAGGAGAATGCCATGAAAGAAATCAAACCGCAATATGCGATCCTCCGGTTTGCCAAGTACAAGGGGCCGGAGATCGGAGGCATCGAAGCGCACAACGAGCGCACAAAGGAAAAGTACGCCAGCAACCCCGATGTGGACGTCACCCGAAGCAAGGACAACATGCATCTGATCGAGCCGCAGGGCAGATACCGCGCGGCGGCAGAAAAGCAGATCGCCGAGGCGGGCTGCCGCACCCGCAAGGACAGCGTGCGGGTTGTGGAAGCGCTGATCACCGCCAGTCCGGACTTCTTTAAGGGAAAGAAGCGCACGGAGGTCAGAGAGTATTTTGAACGCGCGCTGCGTTTCATCGAGAAGTACCAGTCGAAGGAGACGATTCTTTCCGCCGTGGTGCACATGGACGAAAAGACGCCCCATATGCACCTTTGCTTTGTCCCGCTGACGGCGGACAAGCGTCTTTCGGCCAAGGAGATCATTGGCAACCGGAAACACCTGACGTGGTGGCAGGATGAATTCTGGAAATACATGGCCATCAAATACCGGAACTGGAGCGCGGCGAGAGCGCCAGCGAGACGGGACAGGGCCATATCCCGCCGCGGATTTACAAGGAGGCTGTCCATCTAGGCCGAATGAAAGAGCGAATCATGGCGCTGATGGCAGAAACGAATCTTCTTAACAGGAAAGCAAAGGCAGAGGAAATGGAGACTCTGCTGGATAAGTATATCCCTGCTGTGGAGGCCATGCGTACAAAGCTGAAAAAATACGACAGGGTTTATAAAGAGCTTTCGGACGAAAATACCGCATGAACTGCGGAGCTGCAAGCCGTCAAAAACGCGGGTAAAGAGAAAATCTCCGATAAATTGAAATACGGGAAAATGGAGCAAGACCTTCGGGAGCTTCATGATCTGGTGGATCACATCCCGCCCGAACTTTTAGATGCTTACAGGCGGCGGTCTGTTGGATTGCAGAAGTCTCGCCGAGGAAGGCATCTGAATAATAAGCTAGTGTGTGATAAAACTTCGTCAGATGTTCTACGATGATCGCTGAACTTCTTATGAAGTACAAGAAGAACGAATATCAGGAGAGCGAAGAGCCTAAAACGGCTCCCGTCCCTTCTTTTTACCCTTTTGGGGTTGAGCTCTGCGGCGTCAACATTTATAATGGTGGTACGTATAGGTCTACTGCTGACAGAATGGATTTCCGCGGTGTGGTCATCAGATCCGGAAAGAGGCTTTTACACTGGACAATGCTTACATCTACACTCGCGTTTCAACACTTATCCAAGTCAATGGCTTTTCTCTCGATGCTCACGCAGAGGCCCCGGAGAATTCGCCAAAAGGCACGAGATCAATATTGCCGGCAAACGCTCCGATGAAGGGAAATCCGGCAAAAACGCGGAGCATAGACCGGCCTTTCATCAGATGATGGACGACATCCGAAGCAAGAAGGACAACATCGGGTATGTTCTGGTGTTCAAGCTGTTGAGATTTGCGAGAAACACAAGCGATACCGCAAAATATCTTCAAGAGCTGGCGAGCTATGGTATTGGTCTTGCGGCCAAATGCCCCGTAAAGGCACTCCCCTCCCCGATATTTTGTTTGAAAGAAGGTTCATGCGGATGGATAAAACGGACGGTTCGGTCATGCTGTCTCCCGATTTTGAAAAGCTGAAAGCGCAGGTGGAAAAGCTGCGCGTCGAGCTGTCCATGCGCGTGCTTGAACGGGACACGCTCCAATTCGTCGAGGCCAAGAACCTCGAAATGGCGTATATGCTCGAGATCGGCGCGGCGGAATACCGGGTTTTCAAGGCGCAGTGCGCCATGCTTCGCATGAAACGCAAGCTGGAGATGATCCGGGCGAAGAAAAACCGGCGGGAGCCCGTGGACGAGGCGACCATCGACGCGGCGCTGGACGGGGAGTTCGAGGCGTACCAAAAGGCGCTCGACGAGCGGCTTCACGCGGTCAACGACGCGCTCGCGCGCAACCGGTGCGAGGTGCTGACGGAAGAGGAGACCAAGGAGCTCAAGCGACTGTACAGGCAAGCCGTCAAGGCGCTGCATCCCGACCTGCACCCGGAGCTCACGCCGGAACAGCTGCGCCTGTTCGAGCATGCCATAGACGCATACCAATCCGGCGATTTGCAGGCGCTGCGCGTGGTCTGCGAGCTGATCGCGGGCGGCGGGCCGGAAGAGGAGGAGAGCGGCTCGGCGATGGAGCGTCTCGTCAAAGAACGGGATCGGCTGACGGCGCTGCTCAAGGACGTCGAGGCGCGCATCGCGCAGATTCAATCGGAATACCCCTTCACCGAAAAGGAGCTGCTCGCGCATCCGGAGCAGGTCGAGGCGCGCAAGGCGGAGCTCGAAAAAACGCTGCGGCAATACGAGGACAGGACGGCATATTACCAAGCCCAGATTGAAGAAAGCCTGAGGTGAAAGCATGGGAGAGATCAGCGTTTCCAATCAGGGACAGCTTATCGGCCTCCTGCACGGGAAGGGCGGCGGCCTGACGCTGGAAAAGCCTTTTGAGCGGGACATCTTTCTCTTCGATACGCACATCGCGGGCACCACGCACGTGGAGGGCATCGAGGAGCTCGCGCCGCACCTGAACGAGGGCGACCGGCTGGATTTTTTCAGGGAGCCGGACAACGCCTACGACGGTCACGCGATCGTGATCCGGAACGCGGACGGCGTCAAGCTCGGCTACGTGCCCAAGGCGGACAACGTGATCTTCGCCCGGCTGATGGACGCGGGCAAGCTGCTTTTTGGCAAAATTTCCTCCAAAGAGCAGAAGGGAAAGTGGCTGAAAATCGGGATCAAGGTGTTTTTGCACGAGTGAAGAGCGACGGCGTCCGCGCAAAGGCAAACGGCGCGGGTTAAGCGCCCGGCCTTCGCCAACGCAGGGCCGCCGCAATCGGCCGTGCATTCCCATCTGCCGGGTTGGCCGTGAGGACAAGCTCGGGCCCCCGGAGTCCGGCTGCGGCTTGGCCCATGCGGAAATCAGGACGATTTGGGGCCCGTCGGGACGGTCGGGAAACGAAGCGCGGGGAAAACGCCTCGCCGGGGCCGCCTATTGAAAAGGCGCGCTCCCCACGCGCAAACTCCCCTCGCCCCTTCAAACAGAACGACAAAAAAAGCGCTGAGGTGATCGTATGACAGAGAACGAGCGGAAGCAGGCCGCCAGAAGGTTTGCGGCGAACTGGAAGGACAAGGGATACGAGAAGGGGCAGAGCCAGCCCTTCTGGCTGTCGCTTTTGCGGGACGTATTCGGCGTGGAGCACCCGGAGGAATTCATCCTCTTTGAGGAGCAGGTGCATCTGGATCACACCAGCTTCATCGACGGGACGATCCCGGCCACGAAGGTGCTCATCG
>CANQKY010000108.1 GCA_947624575.1 uncultured Clostridia bacterium | reverse complement strand
ACGATCGCGGTTCCGGCGGCTCCCGCGCCGCAGGTCACCGCGCGGCAGTCGGACAGCCGTTTCCCCACCACCTTCAGCGCATTGAGCAGCGCCGCCAGCACCACCACCGCGGTGCCGTGCTGGTCGTCGTGGAAGATCGGAATATCGCAGCACGCCTGCAGCCGCCGCTCGATCTCGAAGCAGCGGGGGGCGGAGATGTCCTCCAGATTGATCCCGCCGAAGCTCCCTGCCAGCAGCGAGACGGTTTTCACGATCTCGTCCGGATCCTGCGAGCGGATACAAAGCGGAATCGCGTCCACGTCCCCGAACGCCTTAAAGAGCGCGCATTTGCCCTCCATCACCGGCATACCCGCCTCAGGACCGATATTCCCCAGCCCCAGCACGGCGCTGCCGTCGGTGACGACCGCCACGGTGTTCTGTCGGCGGGTGAGGGCAAAGCTCTCCGCCGGATCCTTCTGTATCGCAAGGCAGGGCGCCGCCACCCCCGGCGTATACGCCAGCGAAAGGTCGTCCGCCGTATCGAGCGGAACACGGCAGGTCACCTCGATCTTCCCCCGCCATTCCCGATGTTTTTTGAGTGCTTCGGCTGCGTAATCCAAGCTGTCCGCTTCCCTTCGGTGTGTTTTTTTACAGCATACCATATCCGACAGAAAAATGCAAAAGAAAAAAGCCCCGTCTATGACGAGGCTTTCCTATCACAAATCTCAGCTCACCTGATATACGTCGAAGTACCGCACGCCCCACTGATAGCAGGCGGCATGAGACGCCACATACAGGTCGATCACATTCCCCTTGATCGCGCCGCCGCGATCCTGCACGGTGTAAACGTGATTGTTGAACTCCAGCTTGGTGCCGAACGCGAACCGGCTGGGCGCCGCAATGGTCACGCCCTCCTGCACTCTCGCGCCGGAGGCGGTCAGCCCGCTTCCGCCGTATTTGCCGCAGCAGGCGGAGCAGCTGCAATAAGCGGTGATCTTAAACCGTCCGAGATAAACCCGATTGCTGTACTGGGCGACCGGCGCATTCTCGGCGACCTGCTGGGAGGTGACTGCCGGTACGGCAGTCGTTGTCTCCACCCTGGTCCCGATCGACACGACCTGATTGACCGGCTCGGCGGTCACGGCGCTGCTCACTTCAGCCGTTTCGACCGGCTCACCGTCAATCAGCGTGGTGCGGTAGACGGTCGTTTTCACGCCCTCTTTCCCCGCGGTGGTCACGGTGCGGGTGCCCTTGAGCAGATTGGCGTTCTCCTGCTCGGTCACCGCAAACGGGATCGCTTCGGTTTTCGTCTCCTCGGTATAGGTGACGCGGTTGACTTCGATATCGGTGCCCTCGTGAACCGGCTCGGTCAGCGCGGCGTTGATGAGATCGTCCTCCGACACCGAAACCCCCGCCATGGCGAGTGCGTCCGCCACCGTGCCGCCGGTCATCGAAAGCCGCTGGGACAGCTGATCCGCCGTCACCGTTACGGTAAACGCGCGGGTGATATAAATCCGCCCGATGCCGTTTTCAAAGCCGGTGAAGCTCACCTTATCGTCCTTGTGCACCACAACGCCCCGATCGGAAAGAATCTCCCGATAATCGCTTTCGGTGGTGTAGAGCCGCTCGGTCTGATCCCCGTCGCAGATATAAACCAGATTGGTCGCCAGCGTGAAGCCGGAAAGCATGATCGCCAGCATCATCATGGCGGTGACGCCCAGCGCGACCATTCGCTTTCTGCCCATGATCCGTCGGGCGACTCCCTTGATGTCTATCATGATCGTAAATAAGCTCCTTTCGGAAAACGCGGCGCAAATCCGCCGCCGTTTTGTTACTTTTGTAACCGATTTGATACCATTTTATCAGCCTAATTTGTATCTGTCAACCATCTTTTGGGCTTCCGTTTTGTGCAAATCGCCGAAAACCACTCGAAAAAATGACAGATCACCGAAATAAATCGGGGGAATTTGGTTGCATTTTGTAACCTTTTTTGAAAACGCAGGCTTTTTCTTTGTCAGATTCGTCAAAATTTGGGTCGGGCGGTTAGTCTCGGCTAATCACAAGATGTATGACACCACACCACCACATCTTCCCTTTTTGCATATCGGGCGGGCGGCAGGATATAATAACCGAAAAAGGAAAGCGGAGATTTGCATGAAGATTTCTTTGAAAAGACGGACCGCGGTGCGGCTGCTCAGCTACCTGACGGCACTCTGCCTTGTGCTGGCGGGCTTCGCCATACAGGGACAAGCACAGGCGCGGGCAAAGCTGCAAGCCGCGGAAAACGGCTATATGCGGACGCTGAGCGATCTGGTCACCCACATGGACACTCTGCAGGCGGCGCTGACCAAGGCGAGCTTTGCCGGCACGGCGCCGATGCTCCGAACCCTTTCGGCAAAGATGTCGCAGGAATCGGGCTATGCAAAACAGGCGGTGGCAACCCTGCCGCTGCAGGACATCAGTCTGGAGAACACCAATAAGTTTCTGGCGCAGGTGGGCGATTACGCGGTCAGCCTTGCCGACCGTATGTCGCTCGGCGAGACCCTCTCCGGCGCGGAGTACGACACCCTCGCCTCCCTGCGGGATTACTGCGAACGGCTCTATCGGGAGATTCTGGTGCTCCAGGACGAGGCGGCGGCAGGCTCGGTGAAATGGGACGACCGGCAGATCGGGGACGAAGCGGGCGGCTTTGCGGCAGGGCTGCAGGAGTTTGAGAACAGCTTTGCCGATTATCCCACCTTATTATATGACGGTCCCTTTTCGGATCATCTGCTGGAGCGGGAAGCGCAGATGATAAAGGGGAAAACGACGGTGGCGGGGATCACGGCGCGGAGCACGGCGGCAAGGGCGCTGCATATCGACCCCGACGCGCTGACCGAGGGCGTGGGCGAGGAAGGCAGCATGGAGTGCTACACCTTCTCTGCGGAGAACGGCACCCGTGCCGCGGCGGTCACGGTGGGCGGCGGATACCTCTGCTATACGGTGTCGGGGCGCGCGGTGGGAACGCCCACCCTTTCGATGGAGGACGGGGTCGCCCGTGCGGCGGCGTATCTGACCGAGTGCGGGTATGACAGCATGACCGCCAGCTATTACGAGGAAAGCGGCGGCGTGCTGACCTGCAATTTTGCCTATCAGGAGGGGGATTACCTCTGCTATACCGACCTCATCAAGGTCTCGGTCGCGCTGGACAACGGGGAAATCCTCGGCATTGACGCGCGGGGCTTTCTGGTCAACCACACCGACCGTGCGCCCCACGCCACGCTGGACGAGACAGCTGCGCGGCGCTCTCTGAGTCCGGCGCTGACCGTGACCGGCTCCCGCCTTTGCATCATTCCCACCGACGGCATGACCGAGGTCCCCTGTTACGAGTTTCTCTGTACCACCGAGCAGGGGGATCGGGTGCTGGTCTATATCCGCACCGACGACGGCAGAGAGCAGGAGATCATGCTGCTGCTGGAGGACAGCCATGGCGTGATGACCATCTGACGCCCTATATAATAGTAGAAACTTGTTCATCGTACAAAGAAAAAGCGGCAGTGTTTCATGTGAAACACTGCCGCTTTGCAACTTTTTATAGATATAGGAAAAGCAGGCAGACGCCGTAAAAAATCGGCTGAGCGATCAGATAGAGGGGAAGCGCATGGCGGCTGATCGGGCTTGTCCAATCGCCTAAGCGGGTGAGAAAGCCGCCCCAGCGTCCGTCCCGCCATCTGCCGATCGCCGTGCCGAGCAGAAAGACAAAGAGCCACGGCAGCAGCGGAAAATCGTCCGGTCCTCCGGCGCAGAGCCCGAACGGGGTCAAAAGCGCCTGTCCGGTCAGCGCGGACGGGAGGGCGACGGCGAAAACGCCGTCCAGACCGAGCCTGCCGGTCGAAACCGGCAGGGTGACCGCGATCAGAAGGGCAAAGAGCAGGCAGGAGAGAAAGACGGGGAGCCGCTCCAGCACCGGTCCGGCAAAATAAAACAGAATACAGGAGACGCCGAGCAGGGTGAGGATTCCGAACCGAACGGGGTGCACCGGCGTGACCCATGCGGTAGAGAAGCTGACCAGCCAGCCCGCCGCAAGGAGCAAAACGCCCCGTTTTAAATTGTCGCGGGAGAAATAGCAGGATATTCCGCTGATCAAAACGACCGGCGCCGCCAGCGCGGTCTGTATGCCCTCCAGCAGGCGGGCGGGAAAGGGGGAAAGCCCCAGCACCAGATCAAGCTGTCGGAGCAGCAGGATCAAAAGCGTCCAGATCAGGCAGACGGTGCGAATGAGGTCGATCACGCCAACCCGCTCGGGTGTGACCGGCTCCTGCTCCGGTATCTCGATCTCCGTTTTCCTTGGCATGGGCTCCCTCCTTTCGGATTTTTCACTATTATACCATGAACACAGTGAATGGTATTTGCCATTCCAAAGCCGGTTGCCGTGCAGCGCAAAGCGCAAACGGCGAGGCGCTGGCAATCAAATATAATATCCGTTTACGGATATGATACCACATCTGTGGAGAAAAAACAAGAAATCCGCGATTGGGGTTTGAAATCGCCGGAGGGCTGTGGTATAATGTGGTTGGTCGCCCTTTTCTGCCTTTTGAACGGCAGCGGGGCGCCAAATACCGTGCAAAGGAGCAGGCGCGTGGCAAAAGTCATTGCAATCGTGAACCAAAAGGGCGGCGTGGGAAAGACCACCACGGCGGTCAATCTGGCGGCGTCGCTCGCCTTTTTGGGCAAAAAGGTCTTGTTGATCGACGCGGACGCGCAGGGGAACGCCACCACCGCGCTGGGGGTCGATGCGGGGGAGGACGCCACCGTATTCGATCTGCTGATCGACGATCTGCCGATCTCCGAGGCAATCCGCGGCACCACCACGCCGGGGCTTTTTCTGGTGGCGGGCGGCGTTTCGCTGGCAGGCGCCGATCTGGCGCTGGCGGAGCGGGAAAACCGTGCGCTCTGTCTGCGGCGGAGCCTTTTTCCGGTCTATGAGGAATACGATTATATCCTGATCGACTGTCCGCCCTCGCTCGGACTGCTGACCATCAACGCGCTGGCGGCGTCGCACAGCCTGTTGATCCCCTGCCAGTGCGAGTTTTTCTCGCTGGAGGGGCTGGTGCAGCTCACCCGCACCATTGAGCAGGTGCAAGCACACTACCACCCCGCGCTTGCGATTGAGGGAATCGTCCTCACCATGGTGACAAAGCGGTTGAAGCTGACCCGTCAGGTGGAGGAGGAAATCGAAAAATATTTTTCCGGCAAGCTGTTTGAAACAAAGATTCCGCGCAATGTCCGGCTGTCCGAAGCCCCGAGCTACGGGAAGCCGGCGCTCACCTACGATAAGCGCGCCAAAGGAAGCCGCGCCTATCTGAAGCTCGCCAAGGAGCTGTTGGATCGCGCGCTGCCGCCCGATCCGGCGCTCTATGCCGAGCAGGTGCCGTATGACGAGGAAGCCGACGATGTTTCACATGAAACAACACCGGAGGAAGGAGAAGAAGAATGCCAAAACGAGGAGGTCTGAACCGCGGCATGGATTATCTGTTTGAGCAAAAGCCGACGGTGAAATCGGAACAAGCCGATCCGCAGTCACCCCAGACGCTGCGGATCAGCCTGATCGAGCCGAACCGAGAGCAGCCCCGCAGAAATTTTGAGGCCGCCGAGCTGGCGGAGCTTGCCGATTCGATCCGAAACTACGGCGTGCTCCAGCCGGTGCTGGTGCGTCCTCTGCCGAACGGCTCCGACGGCTATCAGCTTGTCGCGGGCGAACGGCGGTGGCGGGCGGCGCGGCTTGCCGGACTGACCGAGATTCCCGCCGTGATACAGGAGCTGGACGATCGGGCGGTTGCCGAGATCAGTCTGGTGGAAAAT
>CANQKY010000107.1 GCA_947624575.1 uncultured Clostridia bacterium | reverse complement strand
CTGCCGACCGAGCTTTACACGCCGCTTTTTGCCATCTCCCGCATCGCCGGCTGGAGCGCCCACCGGCTGGAGGAGCTGATCGGCAACGGGAAGATCATTCGTCCCGCCTATCAGAGCGTCGCACAGCATCAGCCCTATATCCCGCTGAACCAAAGGTAGAGTGGCAAATTGGGTTTACGCGAAAGCTAACGTCTTTGTCAAAACCTCCCTTGTCAAAGGGAGGGGGACCGCGCAAAGCGCGGTGGTGGGATTCAAAACCGCTTTTTCCTCTTGCGGTTCTGGGTTTTGCTTTTGCTCGCGGTAACGCTCGCGCAAAATTGACTGTGGCGGTACACGCCCGCCTCCGTGACGAATGATAAATTTTTTCACTTTTCAACGGAATGAGCGGTGCAGCATATGCGGCAGTTTTTGGAGTATTGAATTTGTCCGCCAAGTATGCTAGAATAGTATTACATTATGCGGATAAGGAGAAAACGGAATGAAAAAAATAACTGCGCTTTTTTTGGCTGTGACCATGGCATTTGGCTTTTGCTCCGCTGTTTCCCTGCCCGTTGCGGCGGCACAGACGCCCGAAGGCATTGTCTATGAAGAAAACGGCGGCTACATCACGATCACCGGCTACACCGGAACGGCGGAGAAGCTGGATATTCCCGACATGATCGGCAGCTATCCGGTGTCGCGGATCGAGACGGGCGCGTTCAAAAACTGCAATACCCTGACCTCGGTGGTGATACCGCATACGGTGACCGGCATGGGGCTTGCCGTTTTTGAGGGCTGCACACGGCTTTCCTCCGTCACGGTGGGAAGCAGCGCCAACGACATCGACAATGCGTTTCAGGACTGCACCTCGCTGACCGAGATCCTAGTAGATGATATGAACACCCATTACAGCTCGGTGGACGGCAGCCTATACAACAAGGCGGAAACGGTTTTGATCCAATATCCC
This sequence comes from uncultured Clostridia bacterium, assembly GCA_947624575.1. Lineage (GTDB taxonomy): Bacteria > Bacillota > Clostridia > Oscillospirales > Ruminococcaceae > CANQKG01. The sequence continues at coordinate 4,877 of CANQKY010000107.1, read as the reverse complement.
CTTGGCAAGGAAGGCAGCTGCTCCCTCTCCGAGGGTGTGGAGCAGATCAATATGTCCGCATTCTGCGGTGCGGCAAAGCTCACCTCGATCACCCTGCCGAACAGTTTGCAGGCGATCGGTCCGCAGGCGTTTTACGATTGCACCGCGCTGATCGAAATTCACTTCGGCTCCGGCTTGACCTCTATCTCCTTTGAGGCGTTTTCCGGCGCCGCGCTGCAGGAGGTCGAGCTGCCGGACGGCTTGACCGATATCGGCTTCAATGCGTTTGAGTACTGCGCCGATCTGACAAGCATCACCATTCCGCGCAGCGTTGTCTCGATCGGGGACGATGTATTTTTGGGCTGTGACGGACTGACGATTTACGGCTATCTTGGCAGTGAGGCACAGCGGTATGCGCGGGAGCATGAGATCCCGTTTGAATCGCTGGAGCCGGCGGCGGATTACACCGCCGTGGACGCGGCACTGCAAAAGGTGCCGGAGGACTTATCCGATTACACCGAGGAAACGGTGCAGGCGTTAGAAGCGGCGAAAAACGGGGTCGAGCGCGACCTGCCCGCAACCGAGCAGGCACGGGTGGACGAGATGGCGGCGGCGATCGAAAAAGCCGTGGCGGCACTCACGCTGAAGCCCGCCGATTACACCGCCGTGGAAGAAGCCCTTCAAAAAGTGCCGGAGAGCCTGTCCGATTATACCGAAGAAACCGCGCAGGCAGTGCGCGACGCGGTAAACGGGGTGGAGTACGACCTGCCCATCACCGAGCAGGCGAAGGTCGACGCCATGGCAAAAGCGATCGAGGACGCGGTCGCGGCATTGGAAAAAATCAAGACTGAGATTTTGGGGGACATCAACGGGAACGGAAAGGTAGATGTCACCGACGCGCTGGAGATCCTCCGCATGGCGGTGGGGCTGAGCACCCCGACTGCCAACGCTGATATGGACGGTGTGAACGGCGTAACGGTAACAGACGCACTGGCAGCCCTCCGCATCGCAGTCGGCTTAGCGTAAAAACAGACACACAAAATCGCCACCCGCATAAGTGGGTGGCGGTTTTGTTTTGTCAAAACAGATTTTTCCATTTCTTTTCAGTCAGAAGCACCGTACTTCTTGTTACCACACGGTGCCAAAAGAACACTAGCGTCAGGTTTTTTGTGCTGCACTGGGCTTTGTTTCGATTTAGTACCATGCCGCATACAGGCACGCTTCCGTTTTTCGCCTTGCTCCTAGCAACCGAACGTTTTTCTAAAGGGAGCCAAGAGGGGAAAATCTTTTTCTGAAAAAGACTTTCCCCTCTTGTGGGTCGTTACCGAGTATTCGATTTCCATACAGAAAGAGCGTCTGCTGAAAGACAGCGATTTACAGAAAGCTAGTTAGGGCTTTGCGTCTGCTGTAGACTTGCGGTTTTCACAAAGCCGGTGCTTTTGAATCCCTCCACCGCGCAAGCGCGGTCCCCCTCCCTTTGACAAGGGAGGTTTTGACAAAGACGACAGCTTTCGTGTAAACCCAGTTTGTCCCTCGAAGCGTGTCTAAAACAGATATTAGCTCAGCCAGCCGTCCTCGGTCCAGTGGACGGCAAACAAGTCGCGGGTCGGGTTCCCATGGTCGAACACCATGCCGCCGGTCGCACCTGCCCATGGCGATTCCTCTGCAAACTCAGTCAAAATCTCCGCGATCTGTTCGGCTGTCATATTCCCCGCCTGCTCCTGCTCCGAAAACGCGGCGGAAAGCAGATAGACCGCGTCATATCCCAATGCGGCGGTGAGGGTCGGTTCTTCCTCCTCCCCATAAGTCAGCCGGTAGCCGGTATCAAAGGCTTCCGAGCGACCGCTCTCGGGCAGGTAGGAGGTCAGCACCTCGGTATGCTTCATGCAGAAATCGGGGTCACTGAGCATCTGCGGCAATATCATGCCGTCCTCCGTCACCAAAAACGAAACATCATACCGGTTATGCTCCGCCGCAAACTCCAGCAGCTTGGCGGCATCACCGACCGGCATGGCGAGGAATAAGAGCTCCGCACCGGTCGCACAGCCGTCCGCAGCGGCGGCTTCGTCCATCACCGTGTAGTCCACCCGCTGCCGAACGGCGATCTCCAGTTCCGCCGCCCGTGCCAGAAAGCTGTCCGCCCAATGTACCGACTGCGGGTCGTCCGCACGGCAGACCACCGATACCGATTCCACCGAGCGGTGGCGGTAGATATAATTGGCGGCGGCGATCCCCTCATCGGCGGTGGCACAGGGAAGCCGCAGCCCGTTCCCGTCGGCAATATCCGCCGCATCGGTCGAAAGGGGCAAAACGCGGTAGACAGCCGAGCCGTTCTCTCCGCCCAGCAGTACCTTTGCACCGGTCATATCCTCATAGGCGACCGCCACCGGCGAACCGCCGATCCCGTCATTTTCGTTGAGCTCTGCCACGGCAAGCTCGATCCCTTTTTTCAGCGCGTCATCGACCGGCGCCGGTACGCCGATCACAAAGGGTGTGCCCTCCATGCCACAGCCGGAAAGCGAAGCGGTCAACAGCAAAGCGGCGAGCATCGCCGCGATCCTTTTTCCCATATCATACCTCTCTCCGTCGGGCAGACCGCCCGACGCTTTTTCCATGATCTTCTGATATCAGTATACCAAAAGATACGGTATTTTTCAATTCTTTTCTGCATCTTGCTTTTCTTTCCGAAAATCGCTATAATGAAAAAAAGCAAAACAACGAAAGGCGATGGGAAGCATGAAAATCATCTATGCCAAAGACTATGACGACATGAGCAAAAAGGCTGCCGCCCTTCTTGCGGCGGTGGTCACCGCAAAGCCGGACTGCGTACTGGGGCTGGCGACCGGTTCCACACCGGTCGGGCTGTACCGCGAGCTGATTCGGGGGTATGAGGAAGGCAGGCTCGACTTTTCCAGGGTGCGCACCGTCAATCTGGACGAATACTGCGGGCTGACCGCCGATTCGGATCAAAGCTATGTCTACTTTATGCGGGAGAACCTGTTTGACCACATCAACATCGATCCGGCAAACACCCATATTCCAAACGGCGCCAATCCCGATGCGGCGGCGGAGTGTGCGCGGTACGATGCTCTGCTGGACGCCATGCCTGCCGATATCCAGCTTTTGGGGATCGGGAACAACGGGCATATCGGCTTTAACGAGCCTGCCGACAGCTTTGCGGTCGGCACCCATCAGGTGATGCTGACTAAAAGCACCATCGACGCGAATGCCCGCTTCTTTGCAAAGCCGGAGGACGTGCCGCGCAGTGCCTATACCATGGGGATCGCCGGCATCATGAGGGCGAAAAAGATTTTACTGGTGGCAAACGGCGTCAATAAGGCGGAGATCATCGAAAAGGTGGCGACCGGTCCGGTCTGCCCGCAAGTACCCGCTTCGGTGCTGCGGCTCCACCCCGATGTGACGATTGTGGCGGACTCATCGGCGCTCGGCTGCCTGCAAAAAAGCTGTCCCGCGCTGATCTCGGAGGAATAACCCATGACTTACGGCATCGAAAAGCTCCACGCATTGTTGCGGGAACCCCGCCCGCTCCGGTGGCTTTTTGCGGGGGACAGCATCACCCACGGCTGTCACCACACCGGCGGCATGAAAAATTTTTTCGAGTATATCAAGCAGTATCTCAGCCTGCCGCTTCCAAACGGCATGGATCGCTCCGGCGACCTTGTGATGCAGACCGGCGTATCCAGCGCCACCACCGGCGACTGCCTGCATTATTATGAAAGCTGGGTGGAGAATATCCACCCCGACATCATTGTTTTTATGTTCGGCATGAACGACGCGGTGACCATCTCTGGACTGGACGGCACGCCGAACGGGGACGCGGATATCACGGTGTTCCGGCAAAATCTGGACGAGCTGATGACGCGGTTTGTGCGGCTTGGCGCTTTTCCGATTGCCATGATTCCGAATGCAAGCTGCCGCGATGAGGCGATCGCTCCCTATGAGGAGGCGGTCCGCGCTCTCTGCCGACGGGAGGGCATGCTGCTGGTAGACCACCATGCGATGTTCTCCGGCGCCGGAAAGCAAGCGGAGGAATTGATGTCCGACCATATCCACCCAAACGGACTTGGACATTTTTATATGGCAAAGGAGATCCTGCGGACGCTGGGGCTCCCCGAAACGGGCGTGCTGGCAGGACCTCTGCCCTATCGGGTGGCATACGGCGGCTGTACGGAAGGGTATGTGCCGCCCCTCAACCGGTTTCTTCGGATCATGAAGCCGCAAAGCTGGTGCTTCCTCGGCGGCGGTGAAACGGCGGATATTTCGGTCAATCCCTCGGCGCGCGGCTATGTGGCGCAGGCGGAGGAGGTGCTCCGCTGGGAAAAAACGGGGTATCAGCCGCCCGAGCCGCGTATGCGGTTTTTTGTGAACGCGGCAAAGCCGAACATGACCCTGGGTGAGATCGCGGACCGTTTGGACGAGCTGCTTTTGACAAAACCGAATCTGGTATTTCTGATGCCGGAAAACGAGGACGAAAGCGCCCTGCGTGCGATCATCGCCGCTATCAAGGAGCGCGGCGCACAGCTTGTGCTGCTCCCCTGCCCTGCCCGACCGATTGCCGAGCAGGAGCGGCTGGTGCAAATCGCAAAAGAGCACGGTCTGCCCTACACCGAGCCGTTTGCCGCGGCATCGCCGCTGACGGCAACCGTCCATAAACGGCTTTGCGACGCGCTCTGCCGCCTGTTTGATACCGACGGCACCCAGCGCGATCTTGCTTCCACATTCCGATAAGCTCCCCATAAAAAATTCGTCCCGATCATGATCGGGACGAATTTTTTAGTCTGCCAACAAAGCAATCAGTAACGAAAATATTTGTAATCCGTCACGGAGGCGGACATGTGCCGCCGCAGTGACACCTTGAGAGAAAACCGGTGCAGGCG
>CANQKY010000106.1 GCA_947624575.1 uncultured Clostridia bacterium | reverse complement strand
TCAAAAGACCTCTCGAAAGTCTGCAAACCCGCATAAATACTGGGTTTTTACGACTTCTCAACTTATTCCCACTCGATTGTGGAGGGCGGTTTGGTGGTGATGTCGTAGACGACGCGGTTGATATGGCTCACCTCATTGACGATGCGGGCGGAAACCGTTGCCAGCACATCGTAGGGGATCCGCGCAAAGTCGGCGGTCATGAAATCGGTGGTGGTGACGCCGCGGAGCGCGAGAGTGTAATCGTAGGTGCGCCCGTCTCCCATGACGCCGACCGAGCGGGTATCGGTCAGCACCGCAAAGTACTGGTGGATCGAGCGATCCAGCCCCGCTTTTGCGATCTCCTCCCGATAGATCGCGTCGGCGTCCCGCAGGATATCGAGCTTTTCCTTCGTGATCTCGCCGATCACCCGAATCGCAAGCCCGGGCCCCGGGAAGGGCTGCCGCCACACCAGATAATCCGGCACGCCGAGCTTCTGCCCGAGCTGCCGCACCTCGTCCTTAAAGAGCATACGCAGCGGCTCGATGATCTCCTTAAAATCCACATGGTCGGGCAGCGCGCCGACATTGTGGTGGCTCTTGATGACTGCCGCATCGCCCGCGCCCGATTCGATCACATCTGGGTAGATGGTCCCCTGTGCCAGAAAGTCCACTTTGCCGATTTTTTTGGCTTCCGCCTCAAACACCCGAATAAATGCCTCGCCGATGATCCGCCGCTTTTTCTCCGGTTCTGTCACACCCGAAAGCGCCGACAGGAACTGATCGGCGGCATTGACGCGGATAAAATTCACATCTTTTCCTGCAAAGGCGGCTTCCACCTCGTCCCCCTCGTTTTTGCGCATCAGTCCGTGATCCACAAAAATGCAGGTGAGCTGTTTCCCCACCGCTTTCGAGAGCAGTGCCGCGAGCACCGAGGAATCCACGCCGCCCGAGAGTGCCAACAGCACCTTGCCGTTCCCGACCTTTTGCCGGATCTCGTTCACGGCGGTACGGGCATAGTCGTCCATCGACCAGTCACCGGTGCAGCCGCATACCGTGACAAACCGCCGGAGCATTTCCAGACCGTTTTCGGTGTGCATCACCTCAGGGTGGAATTGCAGCCCGTACAGCCGCCGCGTCTCATTTGCCATTGCCGCCACCGGACAGGCGTCGGTGTGCGCGGTGGAGACAAAGCCCTCCGGCATCTCGACGATCCGGTCGGTGTGGCTCATCCAGCTGATACCTGTTTCGGGCAGTCCGGCAAAGAGCCGATCCGAATTATCGTAATGTGTTTTTGTTTTTCCGTATTCTCTGGTTTCGGAGGATTCCACCTTTCCGCCCAGCGTCAGCGCCATCAGCTGCGCGCCGTAGCAGATGCCGAGCACCGGCACGCCGAGCGAAAAGACCTCGGGGTCGATCCGCGGTGCGCCGTTTAGATACACGCTGTTCGGTCCGCCGGTGAAGATGATCCCGACCGGCTCCATTTCCTTCAGCCGCGCGATGGGCAGTGTATAGGGCTGCACCTCGCAGTAAACGCCGCACTCCCGTACACGTCGTGCGATGAGCTGATTATATTGTCCGCCGAAGTCGAGGACGATCACGGTTTGATGTGTGGTCACAGGCAGTCACTCCCTTTTTGCTTATTCTTTTACTTTATCATAGTGCACCCCGATTTGCAAGCGGTTTTGCTATTTCGCCATTTTTCGGTATGATTTGTCCGATTTCGGCAAATATATCACTGAAAGGTGGCGAATGCTTTGCATCGGAGGCTGATCCAAACAGCGGGTGTGTTTGTGCTGTGCGTGTCGGTTCTGGTGACCAGACTGGCATGGCTGACCGGCAGTGAGCGGCTGGCGGAAGCGGCTGCTCGTCAGACAAGCTATACTCTTTCGGCGGGGGAGAGCCGCGGATCGATCACCGACCGGAACGGCGAACCGCTGGTGGGAGAGGAAACGGTCGAGCTGGCGGCGGTATCGCCTGACAGTTCCGGTCTGCCCGCGCTGCTTTCTTTGCTCTCCGATACGGAGCGAAGGCGGGTGCAGTCTGCCGCCGCCGAGGGGAAGCCGGTACTGGCAAGGCTGCAAAAGGGAGCGGACACCTCGGCACTGCCCGATGACATTCTGCTGCTGACGACCCCCGTGCGGTACGGGGAAACGCAGTTGGCGGCGCATCTGATCGGCTATACCGACAGCGAGGGGCACGGCGTAGCGGGACTGGAAAAAAGCTATGACGACCTTTTGTATCACAGCGGGGAGGAAACGCGGGTCACCTTTGAAAGCGACGGCGTGGGGCATCTGCTGGCAGTACAGCCTCGGGTGACTGTCACGGCGGAAACGGCGGGACTGCGGCTGACGATCGACAAAACGATCCAGCGGATTGCAGAGGAGGAGGGCGGCGCGATCGCAAAGGGGACGATCGTGGTGATGGAGCCGCAGACCGGCGAGCTTTTGGGCTGCGCCAGCTTTCCGTCCTACGCGCCCGATCGACTGGCGGAAAGTCTGTCCGATCCCGCCGCGCCGCTTGTCAATCGGGCGTTTTCCGCCTATGCGGTCGGGTCGGTGTTCAAAACGGTGACCACCGCCGCCGCCTGTATCGCGGGGGAGGAAGGGCTTTTTTATACCTGTACCGGCTCGATCACGGTAGGGGATCGGGTGTTCCACTGCCACCAGACGGCGGGACACGGCGCCCTTGATCTGACCGCCGCTCTGCGGGAGTCCTGCAATCCTTATTTTATCGCGCTGGGGGAGCGGGTCGGCAGCGCGCTGCTGCTGCGTACCGCGTCCGATCTGTCGTTCGGGAAAAGCCTGCGGCTTGCACCCGGGCTTGAGACGGCGGCGGGGCTATTGCCGCAGGGGGAGCCGACTCCCGCCGGACTTGCCAATCTCAGCTTCGGGCAGGGGGAATTGTCCGCCACGCCGATCCAGCTTGCGTTGATGATGTCGGCGGTGGTGAACGGCGGAAAAACGCCCGCGCCGGTGCTGGTCGCCGGAACGACCGACGGTGATGGGAACCTCACGCCGGAGGAAAGACAGCCGCCGGTGCTGGCGCTGTCACAAAAGCAGGCGGAGGCGATCCGCCTTGCGCTGGTTGCCGCGATCGCGGAGAATGAAAACGCGCTTGCCAGAAGCGAGCGGGTGACGGTCGGCGGCAAGACCGGCACTGCCCAGACGGGGCAGTATGACGAAAACGGGCAGGAGCTTTGCAACGGCTGGTTTGTGGGCTTTTTCCCAGCCGAATCGCCTCGGTATGTGGTGTCGGTGCTCTGCGAGGAAAGCGAGAGCGGCAACAAGGACGCCGCGCCGGTTTTCCGGCGGATCGCCGAGCGGATCACGGCGACGGAAAACTAAAAACGCTCACGGCAGGGTGAGCGTTTTTAGTTAGTTTTAGACGGTTTTTATTTTGATTCGTCCAATCGAAAAAGCCTGAGAGCGGGTTTATTGCTATCCATTGCTTTTTCGCATTGCATGATATATCGATCTTCTATAATCTGCATGATTTCCGCATCTGCATTGCTTGGAATCAGGATCCACTTTGCATTTCCGTTTTGGAAAGTATCGCACATCTTTTTTCGCAGGCTTGGTCCCTGTTCCATTTCCCAGTCTTGCACTGTAAAGAAACGATAGGCAGGCGTGACGCCCATGTACAGGTATAATTCGGACGGGCAGTTATAGGCAACGAAGGAATCTTTTTCTTCATTTGGTATTACAGTGCAAAGATTTGCCTCAAATGCGAGTGTGGATTGGTTACTTGTATTTTGATTGATTAAAATGCCTGCGTTATGATATGCGCGACCAAGGCCAATACTACCGCCAGCTAAGCTTAATACGCAGAGAATTACAAAACCGCAGTTCAATAAGCGCTTTTTCCAATTGGGGTGAAAAAATGATATGTCTTTCCACTCAATTACACCGATTACAAAATAAGGAACAGCGATTATGGCGTAATGTGCCCAATTGTTAATTGACATTAAGTAGACCAGAGTGACGCTGCCCAGTACGATCCACAGAATACCTGTCACCTTACTTCTTTTTGCGATGAGCTGCAGTATGCCTATCACAATTAAAATGAGGCAAATACCAAGTCGTAAGACCAGTGTGTAATAGGTAATGCTTGAAGAAGTAATACCAATACCAGAATTTCCCGCGTATTCCATTAAATAGGAAATCGTGCCGTACCACATTTCATCTAATGCGCCATGAACGGCAAAATAAATCAAAAACGGACCTGTCAACAGTATGACGCCACCCAGAAAGGCGAGTGCATTCCACCCTAGGTTCTTCCACTCCTTGCTGTAAATCAAAAAAATGGTAATCACGAAAACAACAGCGCAGATACCGATGGCATTCGTCAGTCTTGTCAAAAAGGAAGCCGCAAAGCTCAGCCCATACACAAAAGCAAAGAACGGAGGATGTGTCGTTTGCCCTGTTTCCTGTTGGTGATGGCTCCATTTCAGAATGAAAAAGAACGATATGGTCAGAAATGGCAGACAGTATTCCTCTACGGCGTTACTGTTAAAAGCAACGCCAAGGAAGCATATGCTGAGAAATGTCCATAATAATGACGGCAGTCTTTCAAATTTCAAATGAAACATTTTAAACCAAAAAATGGCCGTCACCGTCAGACAGAGGCACTCGATCACCCAAATACCGATACGGGAACCGAACAGGAAATAGCCGGCAGCGTTGATGAAAAAAATAAGCGGTCCTTTGCAATCCCAAAGATCTACATAGGGAAGTGCGCCCTCTGCCCAGCCTTTTCCAATGATTTGAAAAATTGCACTATCACCATCTCCCAGTGGTGGCATCAGCGGTGAAGTAGTCGTAGAACATATCGTGATAAATAATACCGATACGACGAATAGAAAAGCGTAACAAATGCCTTCTCGGAAAACGGATGATTTTATCTGCGGATTCATCATAATGCCAACTCCTAATTGTATGCAAATATTAAACTATATGGGCAATAAATAGCCTATATAGTTTATTTTATTATAGCGTTATTGCTTATATAATTCAAGTACTAATTTAACATTAACATGATAAAAGGAATGCGGCTATGGATTATTATAGATTGGGCGAAAAGATCAGGAGACACCGTAAGGCAAAAGGAATGTCACAGGAAATGTTGGCGGAAAAAGCGGGTATTTCCGTGACACATATGAGCCATATTGAAACCGGCAATACAAAACTGAGCTTATCCGTATTGGTTGAAATTGCAGTTGCACTTGGGGTGCATACCGATGATTTGCTGTTTGATGAATTGCCGGACGGTATACTTCTTGAACAGGAGCTGACTGCTGTTTTAAGCGGCTGCACCTTAAAGCAGGTTAGAATTATCACCGATGTTGCAAAGGCGGTAAAAATTTCTATGGATAAATACGATTGAAAGTCCGGTTGACAAAACCGGAAAATGGGATATAATAGGAGGAAAGGCGTGGAACAGAAAGCCGCAGTCGGGATCATGCAGTACAGAGAGAGCCGAGTGATGAGAACGGCTCCTGTGTGCGGGTGCGGCCGCTCTCTCGGAGCCGCGGGGTGATAAGCCCCGCCGTATCTCCCGCGTTAAGGGGGTCTAGAGTGGTTCCGTGCGGCGCACGGGGCAATTTGGGTGGTAACACGGAGCGTGCTTCGTCCCATGGTATGGGGCGGAGCCGTTTTTTTAGGAAGGAGAGGATCAAAATGGAATGGACGGGACTGAATGATCTGCGGGAGATGTTTCTCCGCTTTTTCGAGGGGAAGGGACACACTCGGCTTAAAAGCTATCCGCTGGTGCCGCAGGGGGACAACAGCCTGTTGCTCATCAACGCGGGTATGGCGCCGCTGAAAAAGTATTTTCTGGGGCAGGAAACGCCCCCCAACAAGCGGGTGACCACCTGCCAGAAATGTATCCGCAC
>CANQKY010000105.1 GCA_947624575.1 uncultured Clostridia bacterium | reverse complement strand
CTATCGCGCAGTCTGCACCCATGGCTGGGTGGTGGACGGCGAGGGACGGCAGATGCACAAATCGCTGGGGAACGGGATTTTGCCGGCGGACATCATCAAGCAGTACGGCGCGGATATCCTTCGCCTGTGGGTGGCGTCCTCCGATTACCATGCCGATATCCGCATCTCGCCCGATATTCTCAAACAGCTTTCGGAGGGGTATCGGAAGATTCGGAATACCGCCCGCTTTTTGATGAGCAATCTCTATGACTTTGACCCCGATACCGATCTGCTCCCCGATGATCGCCTTTTTGAGATCGACCGGTTTTTGCTGGATCGGTTCCACCGCATGACCGAAAAGGCGCTGGCGGCATACGATGCGTTCGATTTCCACCTTGTCTATCATGCGATTCGAAATTTCTGCGTGGTGGAGCTTTCCAATTTTTATCTGGACGTCAGCAAGGATCGCACCTACTGTGATAAGGCGGACAGTGTTTCCCGCCGTGCCGCGCAGACGGTGATGTACCGGATCCTCAATGGCATGACCCGTCTGGTCGCGCCGATTTTGGCATTCACCTCCGATGAGATCTGGAAGGCGATGCCGCACGGCAAGGCGGACGATCTGACCTCGGTGCTGCTCAACGATATGCCGAAGCCGGCGGATATGCTGCTCAGTGCGGAGCAGACCGCTAAATGGGAAACGGTGATGCAGCTGCGCGAGGAAGTCAATAAGGCGCTGGAGGAAAAGCGGAACGAAAAGCTGATCGGCAAACCGCTCGAGGCGTTTGTCACCCTCCATGCCACGGGCGAGCTGGCGGACTTCTGCCGGACAAATGCCGAGGATATCCGGCACGCCTGTCTGGTGTCCGGATTGACGGTATCGGACGGCGCGGGCGATTTTACCGGCGATATGGAAGGACTTTCGATCTCGGTCACCCGCGCAGAGGGTGAGAAATGCGAAAGATGCTGGACCTACGACCAAACGGTCGGGGAAAATCAAACGCACCCGCACCTTTGTGCGCGCTGTGCGTCGGTATTGGAATCGTAACAGGAAGATTGCGGGCGCGTACCGTCCGCAATCTTTTGTGATGTCTGTGAGGAGGTTTTCCCTTGAATCGAAAGGAAGGGATCAAGATCGCCGCCTGTCTTGCCGCGTCGGTGTTGCTGATCTGTGTGGATCAGTGGACGAAATGGCTGGCAAAGACCTATCTGAAAACGGTGGATACCATTCCAATCATTTTTCAGGCGCTCCACTTGACCTATCAGGAGAACAGGGGAGCGGCGTTCAGTATCCTGCAGGGACAGCGGTTCGGGCTGATCGCGGTAACGGCGCTTATCTTAGCGGGTATGCTTGTTTATCTGTTTTTGCGGAAAAAGCCCCGCAGCGGTCTGATGCTGACCGCCTATGCACTGATTCTGGCAGGCGGCTTCGGCAACCTGATCGACCGGATCGTGCACGGCATGGTGATCGACTTTATTGATGTGCGGGTCGTAAAATTTGCGATTTTCAATTTTGCCGACGTCTGCGTGGTCTGCGGCGTGATTTTGATGATACTCTATCTGCTGCTGGGCGACCGTCCGCCTAAGCCGGAAACGGCAAAGGAGGACGCGCCGGAAAGTACGGAATGAACACCATGGTCTTTCTTGCACCGCCCGAAGCGGCGGGGCAGCGGCTGGATAGCTGGCTTACCGGTATGCTGCCGGAGCTTTCCCGCGCCGCTGTCCAGCGGCTGCTGGAAGCGGGGGAGGTGTCCCAAAAGGGGAGTCCGCTCCCCAAAAACTACCGCCTGCGCGGCGGTGAGGAGATCACGGTGCATTTGCCGCCTCCAACCGAGGAAACAGCTCTGCCGCAGAATATCCCGCTTGATATTTATTATGAGGACGATGCGCTTTTGGTGGTCAATAAGCCCAAAGGCATGGTGGTACACCCTGCGGCGGGCAATCCGGACGGTACGCTGGTCAACGCACTTTTGTACCATTGCGCGGGAAAGCTGTCGGGGATCGGCGGCGTGCTGCGCCCCGGTATCGTACACCGAATCGATAAGGATACAAGCGGTCTGCTGGTGGTCGCAAAGAACGATGCGGCACACCGCGGACTGGCGGAGCAGATCGCGGCGCACACCATCACCCGCTGTTATGAGGCGGTGGTGTACGGCAGACTGCGGGAGAAAGAACAAACCATATCCCTCCCGATCGGGCGGAATCCGGTCAGAAGGAAGGAAATGACAGTGCGTCCCGACGGAAAACCGGCAGTGACCCATATCTCGGTGATCGGGCGGTATCAGGGCTTTACCCATATCCGCGCCCGCCTGGAAACCGGACGCACCCATCAAATTCGGGTGCATATGGCGCAGATCGGGCATTCGGTGGCGGGTGATCCGGTCTACGGACCGAAAAAATGTATCACCCGTCTTGGCGGACAGTGTCTCCACGCTTCCGATCTGGGCTTTCATCACCCGATCACAGGGGAGTATCTGGCGTTTCACGCCGATCCGCCGCCGGTATTTCTGGAATTTTTAAACAGCCTGCGACCCGAGTAGGAGGACAGATGGAAAAGCTCTTTTCCGGTATGCTGCTGGCGTCCGATCTGGACGGCACACTGCTGGACAGCAAAAAACAAATTAGCCCCGAAAATCGGGAAGCGATCCGGTATTTTCGGGAGGAGGGCGGCAGCTTCGTTGTGGCAACGGGGCGGGCGATCCAGTCCGCCATGCCCTATCTGGAGCAGCTTGCTTGCCGCCTGCCCGCAATCTTGTATAACGGCAGCGCACTGTATGACTATCGCACCAATGAGGTGCTGTGGAGCGTCACCCTCCCGTCCGGCATACGGGAGGACGTCAGGCGGATCATGGCGGCATTCCCGCAGGTCGGGGTGGAAATTTTGTCGGGCGAGGATTTCTTTGTGCCGCAGGATCATGCGGTGCTGGTACAACAGCGGGAGCTGTTTGAAAATGTGACGATGATCCTCTGCCCCCTTTCCGAGGTGCCGGAGCATTGGTATAAGGTGCTGTTCGGCATGAACCCAGCCGATATGGAAAAATTCAAGATCGGTGTGCAGAATATGGGCTGCAACGGCGTGTATTTTACACAGTCGAGCGACGTGTATTATGAAATGCTCCCTCAAAGCGCCTCCAAAGGCGCGGCGCTGCGGGCATTGGCAGAACGGTTCGGCTTTCGTAGGGAGAAGATCGTCGCGATCGGCGATCAGGAAAACGATATTGATATGCTGCGCTATGCCGGTATCGGCTACGCGGTCGCAAACGCACTGCCGAAGGTGCGGCAGGTGGCGGATCGCGTGACACGGAGCAATGACGAAAGCGCCGTTGCCGCGGTGGTGGCGGAGCTTGCAAAGACGGTCAAACAGAAAGGACGATGAAGCAGATGGATCATGAGACAAAGCGCGCACTCCAAATCATGGCGGTCAAGGTGCGAATGGGGATCATCGAAGGGGTGTATCACGCCAAATCGGGACACCCCGGCGGCTCCCTTTCGATTGCCGACACACTGACCTATCTTTACAGCCAAAGGCTGCGGTATCGGGTGAATGAGCCGAATTGGGCAGATCGGGATCGTCTGGTGCTGTCCAAGGGGCACGCCGCACCCGCGCTTTATGCCACCCTCGCGGAGGTGGGCTTTTTCCCGACCGAGGAGTTAAAAACGCTCCGGCATCTCGGCAGCCGTCTGCAGGGACACCCCGATATGAAGCATATTCCCGGGGTGGATATGTCCAGCGGCTCGCTGGCACAGGGAATTTCCGCCGCCTGCGGTATGGCAATGGCGGCACGGTTAAACGGAAAGAGCTATCGCACCTATGTGATTTTGGGCGACGGCGAGATCGAAGAGGGACAGGTCTGGGAGGCGGCGATGTTTGCCGGTCATCGAAAGCTGCCGCTTGTCGCGGTGGTCGACCATAACGGTCTGCAGATCGACGGCACAAATGAGGAGGTCTGCGCCCTGCCCGATATTGCCGCGGCATTTGCGGGCTTCGGCTGGCATACCGTGACCGCCGACGCACATGATTTTGACAGTCTCGAAGCAGCCTTCCTCGAAGCGGACAAAGTGACCGACCGCCCGACGGTGATCGTGCAGGAAAGCACCAAGGGCAAGGGTGTCGCCTATATGGAAAATGAAGTGGACTGGCACGGCGTTGCACCGAAAGAGGAAGACTATAAGCGCGCCATGGCAGAGCTGACCGCCGCATTGGCAGAATTGGAGGGATAGGCATGGCTGAAGTGAAAAAGGTTGCAACCCGCCAGAGCTATGGCGAGGCGCTGGCGGAGCTGGGCGAAAAATATCCTGATCTCGTTGTGCTGGACGCCGACCTTGCCGCCGCGACCAAGACCGAGTGGTTTCGGAAGCGGTATCCCGACCGGTTTATCGATTGCGGCATTGCTGAGATGAATATGATGGGGATCGCGGCGGGACTGGCGGCGTGCGGAAAAATTCCCTTTGCCTCCAGCTTTGCGATGTTTGCGGCAGGGCGCGCCTATGAAATTATCCGCAATTCGATCGGCTATCCCCACCTGAATGTCAAGATCGGCGCGACCCACGCCGGCGTTTCGGTCGGGGAGGACGGTGCGACCCACCAGTGCAATGAGGATATTGCGCTGATGCGTACCATTCCCGGCATGACGGTGATCCAGCCCTCCGACGATATCGAGACCAAAAAAGCGGTGGAAGCGGCGATCCAAATGGAGGGACCGGTTTATATGCGGTTTTGCCGCCTGCCCGCTCCGGTGTTCCATACGCCCGATTACCGGTATGAGATCGGCAAGGGCGACCTGCTGCGGGAGGGGAGCGACCTCACGCTGGTGGCAAGCGGACTGCTGGTCACGCAGGCGCTGGAAGCGGCGGAACGTCTGGCGACAGAGGGAATTTCCGCCCGTGTCATCAATATCCACACCATCAAGCCGATCGATCGGGAGATGATCGCGGCGGCGGCAGAGGAAACCCACCGTATTTTCACGGTCGAGGAGCATAATATCATCGGCGGTCTCGGCGCCGCGGTAGCGGAGGTGGTCTGCGAAACCTGTCCGGTGCCGGTCACGCGGATCGGTATGAACGACTGCTATGGGCAGTCAGGACCCGCGGCAGAGTTGCTCACCTATTACGGTCTGGACGCAGACGGTATCTGCCGCCGTGTCAAAGAAACCCTCGGAAAGTAAACAGCGATGCTTTTGGGGCATTCTCTATCATAGAGAGTGCCCCAAAATTTTTCTTTTTTCTGAAATCCAAACAACCCCGTTCTGCCACTATATCAGTAAGGAGGTGAATGTCGTGCAATATGATGAACTGCTTGCCAAAGAGTATTTGCCTGCCATTTTCTATTTCTGTCTGAAGAAAACCGGCAGCGTACAGGAGGCAGAGGAGCTTTCCGCTGACATCTGCGTGGAGATACTTTCTTCTCTGAAACGCACCGGCGCACCGACGCACTTCTCTGCATGGGTCTGGAAAATTGCGCGAAATCGCTGGTCTAAGTGGGTCAAGCGCCGCCGCATTGCTTTGGAGACAATCTCGGAGTATGAGGAACTGTCAGATGATACCGATCTGGAACAGGATTCGATACTGTCGGAGCAGCTTAGTCTGCTTCGACGGGAACTGTCCCTTGTCCGTCGGGAATACAGAGAGATTCTTGTGGCACATTATTTGGAAAATCAAAGCATTTCAACAATTGCAGAAAGACTGTCCGTTCCGTTAGGAACGGCAAAAACCCGTTTACAAAAAGGCAGGCAGAAATTGAAAGAGGGAATGGATATGACAAGAGAATTTGGTGTGAGAAGCTATCAACCGGAGGAGGTAGACATTGTATTTACTGCGGGATTTGACAGACACAACAGTGTTCTTCCGTTGATTCGCCGTAAGATACCCCAAAACATACTGCTGGAGACCTATCGTAATCCAACAACGATCGAGCAGTTATCGCTGGAGTTGGGAGTTGCTTCTGTTTATATGGA
>CANQKY010000104.1 GCA_947624575.1 uncultured Clostridia bacterium | reverse complement strand
CAGCTGGATAGAGCGTTTGACTACGAATCAAAAGGCCACAGGTTCGAATCCTGTTGGGTGCACCATGACTGTTGACGAGCCTCGCGCCGTTGGCGGTCATTTTTTTGTGCGATTTTTTCTTGGTATTGCTTGATTTTTTGCGCTTGCGTGCGGCGGTGCAGCGGGAAATCGCCCGTCGTCGTCCCATCGCGCGGAAGCCCTCTTAGCAGGGCCTTTTGATTTTTAAGCGCTTTTGTCACAAAACCTGTCACAAAACGATAGATAACAGCGCCGATTTAACCATATGATAACTCGCTTTTTTGCGCCCTGCTCGTGTCACAAAACCTGTCACAGGGCGGCGAAAACGTCTGAAATGCGCTTGCCCGCTTTTATAATCTTTTCTTCCCGCCCGTGCGCGTAACGGTTCATCGTCATTTTGATATCCGAATGTCCGGCAATCGCTTGAAGCGTCTTTACGTCTACGCCCGATGAGGCGGCAAGCGTAATGTAGGTGTGCCGGAAGACGTGCGGCGTCGCGCCGTGCAGATTGATCTTCTTGCCGATGCGTTCCCAGAGGCGTTTAAACGCGGTTTCCGTGAGCGGCGCGCCGCCTCCGATCACAAACCCGGAAAGCTGTCTGTATGGCGCGAGAAGGGCCGCTAAGCGCTCGTCAAGCGGAATCAGCCGCCGTCCCGCTTCGCTCTTTGTCTCTCCTATCACGGGACGGTTTCCTGCGAATGTGACAGCGCGCTCGACGGTGAGAAGCCGCCTCTTCCAGTCGATGCTTTCCCAGCGAAGCGCGAGCATTTCCCCGCGCCGCATCCCCGTGAACAGCAACAGCGCGAGCGCGCTTCTCTCTTCGCCCTCCAGCGCGGACAAACCGCGTATAATCTCGCGTACATCCCCGTCCTCCAGCGCCCTGCGGGACGTTTTTTTGTTGCTCATGGAAAGGCGCTTGCTTTCCGTCAGATTAAAGCGCATATGGCCGTCTTCAACGGCTAAATCAAAAATCTGATGAAGCAACACGGCCATTTGACGAACCGTCGAGCGGGCCATATCTGCATGTTCATTGTAGAATTGTTGCAGGGTGTTGGTTGTGATCTCCTCCAGCCGTTTGCCTTTGAAATAGGGAAGAATGTGCGCGTCCAGCAGATTGCGATAGGTCGTGAGCGTCGTATGCCGCAGCTTTGGCATCTTATACAGCCGCCACCATTCCTCCGTATAGGTCTCAAAATACGGCGTATGCGGCGCGGCCTGTGTCTGCGTGTTTTCCGTCTTTTGATAGCGCAGAATAATCTGCGCGGCGCTCAAAAGCACCTCCTGCCGGTCGTACCCCGTCGCCCACTCGTAAAGAGGCTTTCCGTTTGCGTCTTCTCCGACCTTGACGCGCTCCTTGATTCTCTTTGACATGTTCGCTCCTTTCGACATGTCGCGGCGTTTGATGCGGTTTTCAAGGTTCATGCTCAATGGGATAAATGGATTATAATCCCCATGTTTTTGGCGTGTCAAGGATAAAAAAGCCCGTCTCCGGCAGAGACGGACAGAATTATATGTATTGCTCTCGACACCATAAGATACGATTAGAGTGCAGGAAATACGAAACCGTATCATTTTGAGGCGTTTGGGGAACACACAACCTTTTCTTGCCCCGGCATTGTCCGGGAATAAAGTTATAAACCAGATATGTTATTGGCGTTATTTGTACGCGCTGCTTGTTCACTTGCCGCTGTTTCTTTATCCAACGCCTTTTCTAATGCATCCAGTTTTTCTTCGGCATGGGCGGCCATATATCCAAGTGTAACATAAGTTTCATCGTCATCGATTAGCAACCGGATTTGATTGCCGCTCTTGTCTTTCCATGTCACTGTTGTATGATATGTATATTTATCTTTTTCTTGTTTTCCTTTTCCATAAAGTGTTGTAATCTTATTTTTTAAATCATTATATATGCCTTCGTGATCTACAAAATCTCTACTATTGAAGGTATACCAGCCAAAGTATAATTGCGCCTGTTCTTCGTCATGGATAACTTTACCGTTTTGTATTGGATAAAGATAACAAACGTAAGTATCGCTCGGATTATATCCAGCAATAGATAAACCAGAATACCAGCCCTTATATCCACCATTTTCAACTTCGTCCGATTTAAGCCATATGTTGGCGTAATCTGTTGCAGACATTCTAAAAACATCATTAACACCCGATGTAAAGCCCGCCATTCTCCCTCCGTCGGAGAATAGCACTTTTTCCGCTTCGGCTTTAGTTATATACCAAGTCAAACCTCTAAATGTAATCTGATCGGATGTGTTGGCGGGTATTGTTGTGGCGGTGTTATTCACTGCAACAGCATTCGAATTTCCTTGCTGTATAATTTGAATCAAATCGCTTCTGACATACCCCGTTCTATTTCCAAATTCAACCTGATACCACATTGTCCCGCCCGACGTCTGCTCCCCGATGACGGTTATCGTTTCGCCTTTTTTGAACTCGCCAAGTTTGTCGCTTTTTTGGCTTGCTTCTTTGCGCACATTGCTGGTTTTCAATAGAATCCCGGCGCATGGATAGCTTTCAGCAAGAGAAAGTCCGCTTTGCAAAATGCTTATTGCAAGCAAGATCGCAAGAATTTTTAAAAGTTTCATCATCATGTATTTCCTCTCTTTCTATTGCTCTAACGAAATCCAGACATGATTAAAGTATAGGAGATACGAGTCTGTATCATTTATATCAAGAAGCCTCGGAACCTGTAATGTTCCTTTTCCCCCGGAAACCAAGCTTAAATATGAATTGATTCCCGCAAGATATGGATCGTCATTCAGTACTTGCCCGTCTGCTGTGACAATGGAAAAGTTATATGATCCTTCAGAGTAAACTGCCGACGTATTATCACCTTCAACTTCGATTTGAAATTCAGCGATAACATACTCTTTCCCCGCCGGTGCCTGCGCATTAAACTCATTGCCGTTTCTGACCATTTGCGCAGCTTCATTTCCTCGTATAATGCGAGAGAATGTCATGGCAACGTTAAACTGCACACCGTCAATCGTCGTAAGACAAGCCATAGTTTCGCCCAGCTTCAGCGGCGATTCCCGCGGGCACTCGTCATAGTCTTTGACAATCCCCGGTTGCACAACAGGCGCTTCGGTTGGCGCAACGGCAGGGGTAGGATCGGGCTCCGCGTACAGTACGGCCTCCGGCGCGTAGAGATCGCCAATCCGCCGGATCGTGATGTCCGCCCAGTTGTATCCTACGCAAAAACAATACTCATACCGCCCGTTTACCGTTCTGTGAAAGCCGGATCCCTCGCCATACTTGAAGTTGCCCACATTGTAGCCGTAGGCAAAGCCATCGGCATAGCCGCTTGCAATAATCTTGTTAAAATCCGCCACGGATATCGTTCGGAGAAATGTTTTCTGATCAACGCCATAAACTACGGGATCGAAAATACCAACAAGTTGTCCATAAATAATGCTTCTGTTATTCGCAACGCTCTCCATTATACTTTCATACATGACGGGATTCCCGCCATTGTATGCGAAGCGCGCCCCTTCGACCAACTTGTCAAAGGTCGCATTTTTGTCTTCAATTCGTGCGTTGATGACAGCCGTTTTCCTTTCAGGGTCGATGATTTCATAGGTAACCGTTGCGGATGGATAGTTTTCATTGTATGCACTTTCAATATCAAAAGTCCAGATATTGTTCCCCAGATAAGTGATTTCCGTACATCTAAAAAAATCTCCGTTAAACGCTTTTGATTCACGCATCACATTTTCCCGATATTCTTCAAACGTCACATCAAAGGAAGAGGATTTAACGCTGGGAATCTGCTCCGGGCTCGCAAAAGCAACAGGCCGCGCGGGTTCCAAAGCCGTTTGCGTCTGGGCCAGAGGGATTCTTCCGCCATTCTCATTTTGGGAAACGGTAATCAAATCGGCACGGACATAACCGTCACGTCCGAAGTCAAAAATATGATACCATTTCTCCCCATTGCTTCCAATGACCTCATCCGTCACGACGATTTCCCAATTCTTTGGTAATGTATCAATCTTATTGCTTTTAGACGACGGCCCTATGCGCAAATTGACTGACCCTTTATTGACTGTTCCGGGAAGCGGATACATGCTTTCAGCAGCCGCAGAATACGCTCCAAAGAGCAATAAAATGGCAACAGAAAATACAATGCTCCATTTTTTGAATACACGATGTTTTGCCATGCTCTTCCTTCCCTCCTGTAAAATGGCGGCTGTGTGCCCACACAGCCGCCCGCATTTCATGCTCTGACCACTTCTTTGAAAGTATGCTTGACGATTTTCGGCGTACCCTCCAGCGTGACATACCTTCTCACAGAAGATGCAGAGCGCCCAATCTCCCGCGCAACGGCGGCAAAAGTGCCGTATTTGTTGTAAAGTTGGTTCATTTTTACGATTTCTTCCGGCGTGATTCGCGTGCTCATCACTTCACAACCTTGTCTTCTGCACGCAGAAGCGTGTTTTTCATGGCCTTGTCAAACTGATCTTTGACGTATTCCTCGGCAATCCATCTCTTATCCGAACCGCCTTCTTTGAGAATCTTGTTCATTCTGTCCAGTTGCGTGAAAAAGCTCTTCGGAAGAATGATACGTTCCTTTTCTGTGTCAATGACGATGCGCATGATGAACTCCTCCTAAAATTTGGAATGGTTATATGTATTATACCCCCCCCCGTGCGTCAAAAATCAAGGGGTTTTGATCATTTTCTTGAAAATATGCAGGATTTTCAAAAAGCCGGCAAAATTCCGTCATATTTTCTCTGATTTTGCGCGTATTTTCGCAAATACAGCGTGAATTATTTGATTTCTGCAAGTTTTCATTCATTTCTGTCCGTTTTATGCGCTGTTTTTTCAAAACTTCGTCCTGCCGGGATTTGACGGCACTCAAAATTTGAAAATATCGGAAATTTATTATATAATATTTATATAAAATAAAAGAATCCCCCGCGCGCCCGCGCCGCCCCTAGCGGCGGGCGCGCAGACGGAGCAAAATATAACAATTTTTACAAACACTCCATTTTTACAGGTTTGTATATCTCTTAAGAATCCTGTAAATTTGGAGTGAGAAAGGAATGATAGTGACCGATGGAAAATATCTCTCAGAAGCGATTTGCGTAGACCAAATCGAGCGCGGAAAGCTCAATCTCATTGAAGCGCCCGTAGGTTGCGGCAAAACCTATTTTGCTCTCAAGCATCTTTTGCAGCTTACGACGAACGCAAAGCGCGCCGTTTATCTGCTGGACACGCTCGCAGGCATCGAACAAATCACGCAGCATTATAAGAACGTACAAATCTATAACAAAAACTGGCGCGAGGGAATTGAAAATGATTATATATTCTTTGAGGAGGACAAATTCATCATTATGACCTATCAAAAGTTTGGAACACTCATGCAGCACTATCCTAAATTCGTCGAGCATCTTGAATTGATCGTATGCGATGAAATGCACAATCTGTTTTGGCCCATCGCCGCAGACAAGAAGAAGATAACAAAAGAGCACCCCAGCCTTTCCGGCGCGGCGCTGGAGGATGCTATGTTCGCGGAAAGCCATAACTATGCCGCGCTTCGCACGCTGGAGGCGCTTTGCAGCGGGGTGCGCTGTTATGTCATTGCGCTTACGGCCACACCGAGGAACGTATTGGAGTGCTTTAACGCCCCGATTTACCTAATCAAAAGCCGTTATCCCCTCAAAACATATACCGTCGATGAAAAAAGAACCTATCGCAATCTGTGCAAGGAGATAGATAAGCTCGAACGCGGGAAGCACTATATGATTTATATGGAACGCATTAAACCGATGCGGGAATACATCGAATATGCGTGTTCGCTCGGTTTGAACGCAAACGGAATTTGGAGCCGTTGCAATCCAAGTCATCCTATGACGGAAGAACAGCTTGCTTTGCGGGAATATATCATACGGGAACAGTCCTTCCCGCCGGGTTTGGACG
>CANQKY010000103.1 GCA_947624575.1 uncultured Clostridia bacterium | reverse complement strand
TCGCTGTGGCGGCAGATCGGGCAGACATAGTGGGGAGGGAGCGGGTCGATTTCGGTCAGCCCGGCAAGAAACGCGATAAGTGACGCGCCGACGTCTTGCACGGTAATAGGACAACCCTCGTTCCGCGCGAGGGTCGCCATCCAATAGAGCAGAAAAAACTGCTCTGTGCTGCCGGATTTTTCAATACATTCCCGCTCCCTTTCGAGTCGTTTTTCGACCGGTGCGGGAAGCAGCCTGCCCCAGCGGATTTGGGCCCGATTCCAAACGAGCTCCCACAGCGTTTTCGCGTCCTCAATCGGGAGCAGTGGGACAGGTTGATCAATCGGTTGATGTTTCATTTTCATTTTACCTATTCTCCTTTTTGTTTTTGCCTTTGTATGCCGCAGACCCGGTTCGCCTTAATCCGGCGAACGGCTCTGTTTGGAACACTTCGTTCATAGCGTAAAAACCTCTCCATCGCTTAAAATGTGAATATCCTCTTCCGGCAGCAGTTCCGCGAGCCGTTCGGGCGTCTCGCCGTGAATGGGGATCACGCCGTATTTCGGGCGAACCGTCCGACACAATGCCGCCAGATCACCGGTAGAGGCGTGACCGCTGGTGTGCAGAAAGGTAAGCTGCTCCTTTGCCAAAAAGGCTGCCAGCTCCGCGCTGCGCGTTTCACCTTTGAGATAGCCGCTCCACATGGAGTAGACGACGGCATCCCGTCCGCGATAGCGACGGAGCAGCTGCGCAAATGTTTCGCCCTGCCGAATCAGCATACAAAATCCCCGTTCCTCCATCAAGTTATCGAGATTGGTGCCGTAATCCAAAACATGCGCAAAATCGTAAAACCGGCTTTTTGAGGCGTGATGTTTCCGCACGATCTCCAAAATCTCCTTTTGGTATTCGTCGCAGAGGAACAGCCGCCCACGGGGATTGGCGTGATAAAAGGAGCCGATACGGTCAATATTGGTGCTGGAGCAAAGCACAAAGACGTATTTGTGCTCCTGCATGATGTTACGCGCTTCGTTTTGCAAATCGCGCTCGGTCATCCCAATCTCTTCCCGGGAAAGATTGGTGGTCTCGCAGATGACAAGGTCAACATCGCGGGCGTATCTTTCCAAAGCCGGCAGCGTCCCTTTTCCCCGAAAGCCGTGCAGGCGAAAATCGCCGGTGTGCAAAATCCGTTTGCCCTCCGCCTCGATGAGAAACATATAGGCGTCAAAGGCGGAATGGTCTACCATCAGCGGCGTGACCGAAATACCGCCCAGCCGCACGGTGCGAAGCGGAGAGAGGGGCAGCATGGCGTCGGCGTGACCGCTGATTTCTTTTTCAATCCGCTGCAGATACCGCAGGTAGATTTCCCGCGCGGTCGCCCCCAAATAGACCGGCACGCCCGGCGCGACCTCTTTGAGCCTGCCGATATGGTCGCCGTGATAGTGGGTCAAAAACAGCGCGCAGTTTGTGTCGTCCGGCACGGTCAAGCCGGGGATAGGTGTTGCGGGCGCGCCCTCGCATCCCGGCAGATCGGTGCCAAAGTCGATAAAGACCCGGTCATTTTCCGAGGCGATCTCGGTCACACATCCGCCGATTTGATGCGTTCCTCTGTGAACGGTGATTTTCATAACATCCGCCTCCGTATAATAGTCCCCGCATAATGCTATTGCCAATAGCATTATAACAAATGGATTTAGCTTTGTCAACTTGTGCGCAAAAACACACGCCCGCAGGCTACGCCTGCGGGCGTGGAAAAGTATAATTATAACGTGGTAATGTCTTTGTCTGCCGGGCGGATCATCTCAATCTTAAAAGTTTTATCGTCGTATTTTACGAGAAAGACGTTGATATAAGATAAAATTTCACGGAAATCCGCCATGATCTCCTCGGAGTTGGAAGTTTTTTTGGAAAATGAGCAAACGCCTGTAAACTTAAGATAATCCTTATGTTGTTTACTTTCTTCAAAGAAGCAGATACCCGGTTTATAGGAAATGCGTTGGTTGCCGGCAATATTACCCTGATAGCAATTTATTTCACCATAGGTTAAAATTTCGGCTGCCATACGTGCTAAGGTTTCATCGCTTTTTTTCGGCTTTACCTCAACGCCGTAAAACGTATCGGTATCCTTGCCTTTGATAATCAGATCGACGCCCCCGACTTTAAGCCATTTTTCATCCATCGGAACTTCATGGTCATATATTTCATACTCACCGATGTTCGTGCGGTTCAGAGGAAAATCGCATTTGTCGCACGCACCTTTCTGTTTTTTGCTCATCGGCAGATGATTAAAATAATACATACAACGGCAAAGACGTTTTTCCGTGATTCTCATTGCTGTATTTTTTGGGTTTTTACACCCGGTGCAAAGTTCGTGATTTGGATTACGCTGTTTGTTTTCTTTTTCAATACCGTCTAAAAGAAGCACGCGCAGCTTCCCCGGTTGTTTTTCATTCGCTCGAAGCGCTTCGGCAAGCAGCCGCAAATTTTCGCCATACTCGACCATGTTGCGGCGGTTAATGGTTTCTTTGTCCTTAAACATTTACATTCGCTCCTTATTTTATGATTTCCACCGACCCCGGAGGGCCGGAAAAGTACGATGCGGTGCGCACGGTGTTGACGCGGGCGGTCACGCTTTTCTGGTGGGCGTAGCCGAACACGAATTTGAAAACATACCCCCAAAATGCTCCAATCGCCCGTTTGTCAAACTCCGACAGCGGTGTGTGGATGGGGCGGGCGCGCAGAAAGGTGTGGGTCGGCGGAATCTGCATGATGTCGTTGCAGAAAATGATGTGCGACAAAAGAACCTCGTCCCGCACTGCTGAGAGACAGGCGCTCCAGTATACCGTGTCGATAAACCCGCCGAATGCCTTGTATTTGCTGCCGAAGCCGGCATAAAGCTGCCGCTCAATTTCTTTTACCGAGATTTGCAAGATGTTTCGCCTCTTTAATCATGATTTTATGCTTATTATAACATTCGTATCTTGCTTTGTCAAGCGCTCCGATGAGCGAATGCGTAAAAACCGATAGACGCAAAGCTCGCGCCGCGTGGCAGCATGATATAGAAAAGCCCCCCTTATAAGGGAGGGCTTTTGAGCACCTGATTTTTACTGGGCGTTGAATTTCATCTTGACCGAGTTCACCTTGTCCTGCTCCGCCTGCTCGGTGGGATACCAGCCCTTTGCCGACATCTTGTCGTAAATGCCGTCCTGCATTCGCAGCGAGTCGTTGAGCGCCGACTGGAAGGTGTCGTGTACCTGTGCGGTGGAGGACTCCACGGCGCCGTGCAGAAACAGGTCGCAGACCCCTTTTTCCAGCAGCAGAATGTTTTCCATCAAATTCTTATCGTTCACCTTTCGTTCCTCCTTACAGCAGACCGTAAAAGCTCTGGAAGATCTGACGGTGATCCTCCGCCAGCCGTTCCACATAGTTTTTTAAGTCACTGTCCTGGATCTGGCTTGCCGTTTCCCTGCATTTTGTCTGGAAATACTGCTCATGTCCCAACGCGTCCTCAATATAAAGCAGCTCTTTGGTGGTCATGCTAAGCACCTCCTGTACGATTTGCCTTTAGTATGCCGCCCTTTGCCGGAATTATACCCCGTCACTTGACACCTGCCGATTCTTCATGCTATCATGCCGAAAAAGGGGGCGGCGTTATGGCAGAGGTATCCATGCAGGTCATCGCGCATATCCGCAGCGATTTTCCGACCAAATTCGGATTGCCGCGGCAAAGCGGACTGTCCGATGGGCTGAAGGCGGCGGTGGTGTTCGAGCCGTCCTACCGCCGCTTAGAGGCGGTGCGGGGACTGGAGAGCTTTTCGCATCTCTGGCTGATCTGGCAGTTTTCTGAGGTAAAGCAGGCGGAGTGGTCGCCCACCGTCCGACCGCCCCGTTTGGGCGGAAACCGGCGAGTGGGCGTGTTCGCCACCCGTTCGCCCTTTCGTCCCAATGCAATCGGGCTGTCCTCGGTGCGGCTGGAGCGGATCGGCTGGGACGAGCCGGACGCGCCTGTGCTGTATATCACAGGCGCCGATCTGATGGACGGCACCCCCATTCTGGACATTAAGCCCTATCTTCCTTATACCGACGCCCACCCCGACGCGGCGGACGGACTGGGTACGCCGTTTGCTCACCCGCTGCGGGTGGAATGTCCCGACACACTGCTGCAAAAAATCCCGCCCGAAAAGCGGGAGGGATTGCTTACGGCACTGGCGGAGGACCCCCGTCCGGCTTATCAGTCGGACGAGGCGCGGGTGTACGGTATGCCCTATGCGGGACAGGATATACGGTTTCGGGTTGCAAAGGGCGTGCTGACCGTCTGCGAAATCGTACCGTGGGAGAAATAAAGCGGCAAATCAACGGGAATTTGTGAGCGCACAGAGGACGTTCTCAATATTCGCGTCGATGCAGATCGACTGCTTTTCGATTTCGGCGGGGCAAACGGCTTCCCCCACATTGACACAGGCATAGGTCGCCGCTTTATTTTGTGCGGTCATCTGCCAGAACGGATACTTGATAATGACCGGCGTATTGTACCCGACACCGAGTTCTAAAAATAATATTCGCCCGTTTTTTCGTGTCCGCAGAAAGTTCTCGTACCGCCCTGCCGCCTCGTGCCAGCCTTTGTCCTCTGCAAAACGGTTGTCGGAGCGGAGATTCATCGTCATGGGCGCGCCGCAGACAGGGCAGACGGGCAGCAGCTCGGAGGGAATCCGCATATCCTTTTGCTGTTCTATCATCTGCCGGATCGCTTTCTCGTTATCAAAGGTCTTCTGCCGGCAGGGCTTGGAGCATTGGAACAGCCCGTAATCACCCTGCGTATAGAAAAGCCGCTTTTTATCCACGCCCGCTTTCTGAAAACAGTGATCCACGTTCGTGGTAATGACAAAATAATCCTTCTCCCGAACCAGCGTCAATAGCTCATCGTAGACCGGCTTCGGCGCGTCCATATAGCGATTGATGAAGATATATCGGCTCCAATACGCCCAAAATTCCTCCGGCGAGGAAAATGGATAAAATCCGCCGGAATACATATCCAAAAAGCCGTATTTTTCGGCAAAGTCGGAAAAATACCGCTGAAATCGTTCCCCCGAATAGGTAAATCCCGCCGAGGTGGAAAGACCTGCGCCAGCACCCACCAAAACGGCGTCCGCAGCGTCCAGTGCTTCCCGAAGCCGCCGGATATTATCCGAGTAAGTTCCGGTAGATTTTGTAATCGGTATCTTTGAAAACATTGAAGATCACCTCCGTGTTCCCTTTGTATTGCCGCACCGTGTCCACGGCGATGCTTGCGGCTTGCGCATTCGGGAAATGAAACTCCCCTGTGGAAATACAGCAGAATGCCACGCTTTTGATACCGTTTTCCTGCACCAGCTCCAGACAGGAGCGGTAGCAGGCGGCAAGCAGTTCCCGATCTTTCTCGGTCACGCCGCCGTGTATGATTGGACCAACGGTGTGGAGAATAGAATCGCAGGGCAGGTTGAAAGCCGGCGTGAGCTTTGCCTGTCCGGTCGGTTCCTCGTGCCCTTGCTTTGCCATTATCTCCGCACATTTGAGCCGAAGCTGAACGCCCGCATAAGTGTGAATGGCGTTGTCGATACAGCCGTGGCAAGGGCAGAAGCAGCCCAGCATTTGGCTGTTGGCGGCATTGACAATCGCACCGCATTTGAGCGTGGTGATATCCCCCTGCCAGAGATAGAGTCCGTCCTGAACCGGCTGTAAATCGGACAAATCGGTAACACCTTTTCGGGTGGTTTCCTCTTGCAGATATTCGTCCTGCACCGTCAGAAAATCCTCACCTATGGGATATGGCATACGGACGTTCATCAGAGAGCGCAGGAGCATTTTCTGCTCCTGTTCGCTTTGGGGAATTTCGATCTCCCGATATTTCGGCTGTTCTTTCAGCAGTTTTTCGATTAAGTAAATTCTTCTTTCCTGTTGTGTCATAGCTTATCCTCTCCGGTTGCCGCAGTTCTTACCTATATGATACGCGGGAAAGCTTTTGTTGTAAAGTACGCACTTTATGGTGGGTGTAG
>CANQKY010000102.1 GCA_947624575.1 uncultured Clostridia bacterium | reverse complement strand
CCGCAGGCTTCGAGGAGGAAATGCTGGGGCATAACGCCATCGCCGCCGGCTTCCAGGGTCAGCGGCAGTGGACCGACCACTGGCCCAACTGCGATTACCCTGAAGCGGTGCTCAATTCCTCCTTTGACTTTGAGGGGAAAAAGGAGCCGATGATCCTCGCCACCGAAAACGATGTGCTCAACGGTATCGGTATGCTGTTTATGAAGCTGCTGACCAACCGTGCACAGATTTTTGCCGACGTACGCACCTACTGGTCGCCCGAGGCGACCCGCCGCGCCGCCGGATATGAGTTCGAGGGGAAGGCAAAGGAAAGCGGCGGCATCATTCACCTGCTCAATTCGGGCGCCGCCTGTCTGGACGCCTGCGGCGAATGCACCGACGAAAACGGCAATGCCGTGATGAAGCAGTGGTGGGATATCACCGACGAGGACATCAAGAAGATGACCGACGCCACCGTATGGTGCGAAGCGGGCTTCGACAACTTCCGCGGAGGCGGATACTCCAGCCATTTCGTGACCCGTGCCGAGATGCCGGTGACCATGATCCGGCTGAATCTGGTCAAAGGGTTGGGACCGGTGCTTCAAATTGCAGAAGGCTGGACGGTCAAGCTCCCCGACGAGGTGACCGATATTCTGATGGAACGCACCAATCCCACCTGGCCCTGCACCTGGTTTGCTCCGCGGTGTGACGGTGTGGAGGGAAGCCCGTTCAAGACCGCCTATGATGTGATGAACAACTGGGGCGCCAATCACGGCGCAATCAGCTACGGTCATATCGGCGCCGATCTCATCACCCTCTGCTCGATGCTGCGGATCCCCGTTGCGATGCACAATGTACCGACCGAGCAGATCTTCCGTCCGTCCGCATGGAACCTGTTCGGCATGGACAAAGAGGGCGCCGATTACCGCGCCTGCGCCGCATACGGTCCCCTGTATCGGTAAACGCTATCAATAGCTTCATAGCAAAACGGCAGGCACGAATGTGTCTGCCGTTTTATCGTATTGCCGCGTTGATCGAAAATAACAATGCAAAAAAGTCGTCAACATTGCAAGCCGAACACCCAACACAAGGGGTGCAACCTGCAAAACCTGGCGCAATTAAAAGCCCTGTTTGAATTTCAATCCACGCACCCCTTACGGGGTGCGACCGGTATGGCAATGGATTTTTTGTTGCCGAAATAATTTCTATCCACGCACCCCTTACGGGGTGCGACTGTTACACGCATGGGACAGGGTATGTAAGCGACATTTCTATCCACGCACCCCTTACGGGGTGCGACATGTGACAGTTGTCAACCACGCCCCGCGTAAGACATTTCTATCCACGCACCCCTTACGGGGTGCGACCGGTTTTATAAGTTTTTTACCGATCTCGAAGCCCATTTCTATCCACGCACCCCTTACGGGGTGCGACACGGACTCCAGCACAATCCCCTCCGGACCGTCAGATTTCTATCCACGCACCCCTTACGGGGTGCGACAACGCCAGCAGTTACACCATACCGCTGACCTCGTATTTCTATCCACGCACCCCTTACGGGGTGCGACCACCGTTGCCACTCACCACCGCGCCCTCAAAGGTATTTCTATCCACGCACCCCTTACGGGGTGCGACCTCTTTGCCGCTGGAGCGGCAAAGAGATGAAGCGATTTCTATCCACGCACCCCTTACGGGGTGCGACGTCAGACGCGGCTCTTGTCGTTTGCGTTCCAACTGATTTCTATCCACGCACCCCTTACGGGGTGCGACTATGAGAGGAGGGGAACAATGACCATCGGAGAACATTTCTATCCACGCACCCCTTACGGGGTGCGACTCCACACACCGTTACCTTCACTGGGTAACTGCTTATTTCTATCCACGCACCCCTTACGGGGTGCGACATAGGTCGTCTCATAGAGATTGCCGTAATCCTCGATTTCTATCCACGCACCCCTTACGGGGTGCGACAGCAAACCTTTACAAAATTTCCGAAAAATCTTGTTTGATTTGCGAAAACTTTTTCCGAATCTTTTACCGACCAATCGTTTATCAGCCGATCAAAGCCCGTTTTTTACGCTTTTTCTCCCATTGCTTCGAAAAAAAGCGGTGCGAACCCTACGGTAATTTTCTGACAGCTTACCTATCGCACTGCTCAGACCAGCAGTACGCCTTCGGGTTCGTAGGACGCCTTCGCGCCAAAATGCTCGATTTTATCCTGATACCGATTCCCCAACTGATAAAATCGCAGACTGTCCTTCTCCGGATCAATGATGGACAGCAGTTTGGCTTGCAGCAGTTTATACTCTGCCGGATCCAGAATACACTCGAAGACCGAGTTCTGCACCCGCTGACCATAATTCGCACACTGCTTTGCCACATGGCGGAGCCGTTTTCGTCCGACAGCATCTTCCGTATTCACATCATAAGTGATAAGCACCAGCATGAAGACCACCTCATTTCCACAAAAACGGCGGATAACCATCTAAGTCATTCCGTAGGTATCGAGCCAACAGCAACGCCTGTACATAGGGAACCAGTCCCCATGCCAGTTTTTCCTTCAGGTATGGGTGAGTAATCGGCTCCTGCATTCGTTTTTGCCACGCGGAGAGAAAAATCTTTCGTCCTTCCTCGCTGAGCCATACCGCTCCGCTGGGCTGTCGATCAAAATGCTCAGATCGGATCGCCCGATTGTTGATAAGTGTCAGCACGAATCGATCCGCAAAAAGCGGGCGCAGTTCTTCCATCAAATCCAACGCCAACGACGCCCGCCCCGGTCGATCGCGGTGGTGAAAGCCCACATAAGCGTCCAGCCCAACGCTTTCCAGCGCACCGGCGCACGCGTTGGACAACAGCGTATAAGCAAAGGACAGCAAAGCGTTTACCGGATCCAACGGCGGCCGGCGAGACCTCCCGGTAAAAGCAAAGGTCTCCCGCCCATTTAAAATCAGATGATCCAAAACGCCAAAATAGACTGCCGCGCTCTTGCCCTCTATCCCCCGCAATTCCTCCAGCCGGTTTATCTCCGGCAGAGCGAGAAGACTTTCCGCCAACAGGTCCGATGCCCTTTCCAGTGCTTCCTCATCGACCCGCATGGCGTGATCCCGCCGCGTGCGCTCAATGCTCCATCGGCTGTTGTAGACCTTACCGAAGATGAAATTTCGGGCAATGCGGCAACTTTGCCGCTCATCATCAGCCACACGGTATTGTGTCCGACGAAGCAGAACATTGCCCGAATTTTCCCCACAGACCCGCGCCAGAAAACGCCCTTTTGGGGTCAAAAAGCAGAAGTTGATTCCCTCCCGCGCGCACTTTCCGATCAAAGCAGGACTGGCGCCTTTATAGGAAAAGCAGAGTATATTTTCCAGGGTATGAAGCGGAAACTGACCACGCTTTTCCTCCCCTGCCAGCACCAAAACAGTCTCACCGTCCAGAGTAAGATAACTATCCTCACTGAGGACGAACAGGGTGTTCAAAAGCTTTCTCACGGCGCATCAACCTCTCTTGGCAAGTGGGCACGAAGGTAATCGGAAGCCGACTGAGCTTTTGCCAATTTTGGCAAACAGCGATCCTTAAGCGAGCAGGCGGCGCAGCCCTTCCCAACTTTGGCTTTGGGCGTATGCCCGCGTGCAAATAAAGCGTGCATCTCTGCCAGCATGGTTTCCACACGCTCCCGCAAAGTGACACCTAGCCGTACGACAGTTCTCCGCCTCGGTTCGCCGTAAAAGAGACTGCCTTCCGGAATAGAACACAACAGCATCTCTTCCAAGCAAATCGCCTGTGCGCAAAGTTGCAGCTCGTCGGCATCAAAGGGCTTTGGCTTCCCTCGCTTATACTCGATTGGATAGGGCAGCCAGTTACCTTCCCGTCCTGCCAGTGTGATCCCAGCCGGATCCCGATAAAATTCCACCACATCGCATACGCCCTGAATCCGCAGCCGGTGAGAGATCACACGCAGACCTCGCACGATCAGTGTATCCCCTCTGCTTTCGATCTGCTGCTCATCATGAGCGCGCCGATGGAGCAAATCCCCTTCCACTGTATACAGATTTTCCGACCACTGCTGCTCCAGGTGGATCAAAGCCCATTGACGGCGGCAGAAAGCAAAATGCTGAATGCCGGACAGTGCGAGATACTCCTCCTCCGGCAGATTGCTTACCCCATGCGGGTGCAGTGAACGCCGACAGGAAGAGCCGCTTCATCAACAGAAACGGTATAGTCGGCATAAGTCCGCGGGCTGACAACGCCGTCTTTCCGGACGACGGACACCGTGTCAAACAGCTTCCATGCCGGAGCGCAGCCCAGCTCGGTATCATGCTGAAATACGATCAGATCGCGCACTGCCATCTTGCCCCGTGCGGCAGAGTGATCGTGCTCAAACATATTCAAAATCGCCTTCCATAGCAACTCCAGATCGTCCTCACTAAAACCAGTGACCGTTCTCGCCAAATTCGCCGATACATACCCTTCGCACCGGTAGAGAGCATAGGGGACGATGTACTTCCGACCCATTTCAGTTCCCTTGTTTTCCGCATCTGCCTCGGTGGTGATCGCCACACGGGTGATGGTGATCTCCTGCGGCACAACGGGATCGATACTCCGTGCAAAGCCCAGCTGTACTGGTCCGCGAATCTGACCGCAGTTCAAATTTCCCTTGACCATGGTGGTCATGACCGCGCCGAAGGTGCGAATATCAAAAAAGTTTTGACACATAAATTCCTTGACCTGATGATCCACATCAACGCCCGCGTCCTTACGCGCTTTAATGGCTTTTTTCAAATCCTCCGGCTTCATGGACGGAGCATCGTCGATCCCCGCATAAGCAAAACCTTCCCGATCACTGGCATTTAAGGGCACGCCGTCCTTGATATAGATGCGACAGCCTGTTTTATCCTCTTTGGCAGTTTCCACATAGTTGCGGATCTTGCGCTTGAGGCATACATCTGTGACAAGGCCGTAGCCGGTTTCGGGGTCCACCCGCGGCATATTGCCCGCATCGGGATCTCCGTTGGGGTTCCCATTCTCCACATCGAACAAAATCACGAACTCATAGCGGTTTTTGATGCAATCAGACATTTTCGTTTCCTCCCTTATTTTTCTTCTCATAGAATTTCTGCACCTGATGGTAATAACCTAAGTGGAATGTACCCTGATCTGCCAAAGGCATTCGGGCAGGCAGCGTTTCCTGAATCCGATTTTCCAAATCGCCTATCATTTTCTCATAATAGATTTTCATGCCGCCATCTAGCTTACGCAGGTGACTTTGTGACAGCTTGGTCAGCAAGGGGAAGATGGTGGCAGGTGTAGCGCAGGCACTGTTAAAATACTTGTCCTTAATGGTGGCGTTGAGGTTGGGGTTGGCAGCAGACTGGATCTTCTCCAGCACGGCGAACAGACGCCCCAGTACATAGGGAAGATGATTGCTTTGGTCGTTTAGCTCCACGGTTAAGACCTCCTTTGATACATTGGGATTGGGATTTTTCAGATAATACGCCTTGATAATGGCGGCACGACCCCATGTGATCTTCTGCTCCGCCCGAATACGGATCTCCACACCATTGAGCAGAGCGGTTGGATAGGGTGTGTTGTTCAAAATTGCCCGCAGCACATCTCCCGCCAGATTGGGAGCGGGAGACTTGTGGTTGACCGTTTCTTCTAAAAGCTTCCAGGGCGGCAGCGCTTCCGGGGTGTCATAAGCCGACCGCGCGATCTCTAACCTGTCATAGTGCGCCTGAATATTTTTAAGAAACTGCCCGAAGCTGTTTTCCAGAAAAAACCGTACACTCAGCCGTCCGGCATTTGGGGACAGACCAAGGATATAAAACGGCGTGTCCGGATCCACTTTGGCTTCGTCAAAGCTGACTGCCTGTCCGGACATCAGCATCTTGACCTTCTCCCGCAGTTCTCGCTCGGTATACCGGGAGGATTGACCGTCAAAGAAGCCAGCGAACACGTCCTGATAGGAGGCTTCACCGCCCTGCGCCCAGCAAACCACAGTCGTATCGCCCACCCGAAAGACATGTTCACGATCTG
>CANQKY010000101.1 GCA_947624575.1 uncultured Clostridia bacterium | reverse complement strand
GAAAGTCTTTTTCAGAAAAAGATTTTCCCCTCTTGGCTCCCTTTAGAAAAACGTTCGGTTGCTGAAATCTCGGTGAGACCTCAAGCGTGCCTGTATGCGACATCATGCAAAATCGGGACAAAGCACCGTGCAGCACAGAAAGCCTGCCGCCGGTGTTCTTTTGTTCCCGTACGGCAACAAAAAGCACTTTTCTTCGATACCGCCGACCAAAATGGGCGCGTACTGAAACTCCACTATTGCACTAAATGTTTCATTGCTGGTTGCTTTTTCGACAGACTGAGACCGTGCGCTGCACGGTCTTTTTTTAAGATGCCAACCTTTTTTCGTGTTTCGCCACTATATAGATATACGGCGCCGGAGGAAATGAAATGGATCAACAAACTGCGGATCGGATCATCACAGAGTATCTGCCGAAAATCTATAGCTTTGCGGCAAAACGGTCGTTCGGCTATGATGAAACGGAGGAGCTTTGTGCGGAATTGGTCGGAGAGGTCTACCTCTCTCTCAGAAAGGAGAAGGAGATCGTTTATCCCGACCGCTATATTTACCGTGTCTGCTCTCATGTGTATGCGAAATTTGTCGCGTCCAAAAAGCGGCGGGAGGGCATTTCGGCAGATCACCTGATGTGGTACGAGGAAGCGGGCTTCCTGCGTGTGGAAACGGGAGAGGAGCTTCGCCGCCTGCGGCGGGAGATCGGCTTTCTGTCCCGTATTCGCAGGGAGATCGTGTATTCATTTTATTTCGAGAACAAGTCCATTGCAGCGGTTGCGCGGGAA
Organism: uncultured Clostridia bacterium; assembly: GCA_947624575.1. Taxonomy (GTDB): domain Bacteria; phylum Bacillota; class Clostridia; order Oscillospirales; family Ruminococcaceae; genus CANQKG01. The sequence goes on along the minus strand of CANQKY010000101.1, from coordinate 5,356 downwards.
ACAGGCCTGCCCGTGGGCACCGTGAAATGGCACTTAAACAAAGCACGAAACGAATTAAAAGGAGGCATTATCATGGAAAGAAAAACCGGCAGATTGGGGATTCACCCCATTGAGGCGATCGATATCGGGCACAGCGGTATGCCGGGCAGCGATCCGCCTGAGCATTATTTAAGCGACCCGCTGAACCTCAATTTGGTTTACAGCGTCTATCACACTCCTCTTACCGCCGCGCAGATGGCAGAGGAGCTGGGGGTATCGCCGGTATATTTGGAGGATCGGATTTCCTCTCTGGAGGAAAACGGGTTTCTGGTACCGCAAAAGGGCGGGAAATATACGACCTATGTTCGGTTTTCTCCAGAGCGGTATTCCCTGGAGCTGCAAGAGCGAATCCTCAAAAAGAAGCTGGAGGCGGCGGAGGTTCTGGCACGGGAATATGCGCCGGCAGTCCGCAGTGCGGTGGCGGATTTTCCGGACGTCTATATCCCCGGCGGAAATACACAGCTGCTGGAAGCGGCGGCGGTGTTTTACGGCGTAATCCATAAGTGCTGTCCGCCGCCGCAAAGGGATCTGAGCCGGTATCACATCAAAACCAAACAGGGAAGCGATTATATAGCTACGGTTTGGCTTCCCGCGCAGCAGTCCGACCTGGAGTATCAGCCCACATTGCCCAAAGTCGATTACGACTGCCGCGGTGCGATGACGCGCCAATCGGAAAAATATGGGGCGCATCAGGTGCGATCCTGGTCGGTCGATACCAGATACTCCTCCCGTATCGGCGGCTGGCGGAACAATCGGGTCAGTGATTACGAGTATCTTTACGAGTGGCTGACCGGTGCGCTGCCCGATATCCCCGCTAACGCCGAGAAGCTCGCGCGGCTGCATGAGAGGGCGTTTCTCACGTCGGACGGAAAGGTGAATATCATGACGGTCAAGGGGGATTGGAACCGGCTGTTTGACCGGATACCGCCTCTGTCCGACAGGCTCAATCGACAGTTTGCCGATTTCGCTTTGGAGGAAGCGGAAGCCGTGGCGCGGGATTATCCGCCCCAGATGCAGGAGCTGGTCCTCGCATCGGAAGCGGGCGATTTTATTGGCAACACGGTCGCGCTCATGGTGTTGGATATTCTGTACGGCAGCGGAGCGTTCCGCCCGCTGACCGAAAATGAGCGTGTCACCTCCCTGCTTCTCTTTTTCTCGGACATTCTGCCGGAAGCGTAATCTCGCTAAAGCGGTATGGCATTCGCCATACCGCTTTTGACGTTCAAAGTACACCCTGCGGACAAAGCAGCGAGATGGGAATGGAATCGTTATGCTGTTGTCTTTATCGCCCCCTCTCTTGCGGTTTTTGTTTCCGTGGTCGAACGATCGTGAAAAACATCTTTTTTCGCCGGAAGAAAAAAAGGGGTTGCTTTTTTTCTATCGCTGTGTTATAGTATAGAAGCACTCAGATATCGCGGGGTGGAGCAGTTCGGTAGCTCGTCGGGCTCATAACCCGAAGGTCGTTGGTTCAAATCCAGCCCCCGCAACCAAAAAGGAAACCAAGCCGAAAGGCTTGGTTTCCTTTTTGGTTGCAATGAAGCGCACCTTACGGTGCATGAAGAATGAAGCCGCCTTCGGCTATGAAGCGTGCCTGCGGCAGATTGAACACGAAAAAATGCGCTTCGCTTCCTATTTTGCGAAGCAAAATGCTTCATGTCGGCGCAAGCCGACGCTTCATTTTTCATTGCAATTGATATTTGCTTGTGATATTCTTTTTCTTAGAAAGCAGGTGTTTCCTATGCGTAACGATAAATTGTCCGTGCAATCAATGGATTTTGCCGTTTCAATCATCAATTTAGTAAAACATCTCAACGAAAATAAAGAGCATATCATTTCAAAACAAATCGGAAGAAGCGGGACAAGCATAGGCGCAAATATTCGTGAGGCGCAATACGCACACAGTAAGGCAGACTTTATTGCCAAAATGCAAATTGCGCTTAAAGAGGCAAACGAAACAGGATATTGGATAGAATTATTGTTCAAAACAAATTATATCAACGAAAACCAATACAAAGAGTTAAACTCTGCTTGCAAAAGCTTGCGCGCTATGCTCGTTGCTTCCGTCAACACAGCTAAGGGAAATGATAAATGACATTTTATGATATTACCGATCAGGATAAAGACTTGCTTCCTTTTGCGTGGCAACCGGTTATTTGTTGATATCTATTTCGGTGCTATAAGCCACGTCGTCGCTCCTCTTCCGCAAAAGTCTCGCTTGCTCCGGCTGTCCGCCTATGCGACACAAACGATATGCCCTCGATTCTGAGAGAACCGTTTCAGACTCCGTAGATTTCATACTCTCCGGGTTTTGCCAACCTCGACACATATCCGCTTTTTTCCAGCACATTATCCTTGTCATGGATATACGCCCGCAGAATCTCGCGGCTCATATTCGTGATATCATCGCGCTCGGCGGCTTCTTCGGCGGGGATAAGCAGCACCTCGCTGTTCTCATGACCGTCCGACCTTGGTTCGCCGGAGACATATTCCATCTCAAAGACAATGCACCACTGTGAGGGCTTAAACTGCGCGGCGAAAACCGATCTTGCAGCTGCGACGATACCCGTTTCCTCCAAAACCTCGCGCTCGGCGGCTTTGGAGGGCAGCTCGCCTTCCTCCACAAAGCCGCCCGGGACAAGTATCCTGCCCTTGGCTGAGCCGTAAGTATGCCGTACCAAAAGGATTTTACCGGATATTTCGACGATTGCGCACACCGTAAAAAACCGATTGCCCGTAATATCACCCCCTGTTGTTACATGATCCGGCGTTTGCTGTGCGGACGATCCACGCGCTATTTCACCCAGTCCATGTCTAAGATATGGGCGTCATAGGGATAGGAACCTCCTGCCAGAGGGTCTTTCAAATCGAAATCCGTCTCCAGTTCGTTTACCAGATAAATCAGTTCTCCGTCCCGATGACCGAATCCCAATGTGTAGATGCCATCTTCCAGATAGAGCCATACTTCAAAGAGATAGTCCATCGAGAGAGCCGTGTCCCAGTACTTCTTATATTGCTTCCATTCTCCCGATTCTTTTAACTCCTGTTTTCGCTGTTCTATTTCCTCATCGGTCATATCGGCAAAATCGTTCCGCCACGCTCCCGGTTCGGCAGCGATATGGGAGAAAAAGAGATTCTTAAAAATCTGGAGCGAAATATCCGTTTTCATCATATCGTCCATGGTGCTTTTGTACAGCTTATATTGTTTGAAATCCTCTGATGACAGTCTGTCCCGCACATAAAACCATCGACGGATCGGGGTGTCGGTCACCGGCTGATGCGGTGTGTAGTTCTGATAGAAGATATAGAGCAAACCGCCCTGTTTCACCTTATGCACACTGTATAAAGCGCCTGCGTCCGTTTCCCGCAGACATTCCACACCGAATGCCGCATCGATCTCGTCTATACGACCGCTTCCGTAAATATCATAATGAGACGTATAGTCCTGCGCAAATTCGTGAATGTCCACCTCTTTGGTGATCAGTTCCTCATACGGAGTGGTGTTATCGACCGGAATCTCCCGTAAACCGGAGGAAGCCGCCTTTGTAAAGACATATGCCCTTTCCGGATCATAGCTTGCCTCCAGCCCGTTCGGTTCGGGACTGCTTTGGCAGCTGCAGAACACCGTTGCTGCAAGCAGAACAGCGCACAGGCTGCAGAGCCGTTTTTTCATCATTACCACTCCTTTGGCGTGATCGGATAGCCGGCTTGCTATCCACATCATATCATGCGGGCTGTTTATTTGTCAACATGAGCGAAAAAACAACCGCTGGAAAAATACGGCTCAAAGTGGTATACTATAAATAAATATCCCGCCTTGGGCGGAGGATAACAGGGAAAGGGTGGCAATCGATGAAAAAAGAAGAACTGAAACTCACAGCAGACTGGGATAAAACATTCCCGAAAAGTGAGAAAGTAGACCACAGCAAGGTGACCTTTGTAAACCGGTACGGGATCACGCTGGCGGCGGATTTGTATCTGCCGAAACATGCGGCAGGGGAGCTCCCTGCCATCGCGGTCTGCGGTCCGTTCGGCGCGGTGAAGGAGCAATGCGCCGGTCTTTACGCACAGACCATGGCGGAGCGCGGATTTCTGACCATTGCCTTTGATCCCTCCTTTACCGGAGAAAGCGGCGGCAACGTGCGGTACATGGCGTCGCCCGACATCAACACCGAGGATTTCATGGCGGCGGTGGACTTCCTGTCGCTGCACGAGCGGGTCGATCCCGACCGGATCGGAATCATCGGCATCTGCGGCTGGGGCGGCATGGCGCTCAATGCCGCGGCGCTGGATACGAGAATCAAGGCGACGGTCGCCTCCACCATGTACGATATGACAAGAGTCAACGCCAAAGGCTACTTTGACAGCGAGGACAGCGAGGAAGCGCGGTATCAGAAAAGACAGGCGATGTGTGCACAGCGGCTTGCCGACCTCAAGGCGGGCGAGTATGCGTTGGGCGGTGGCGTGGTCGATCCGCTGCCGGAGGACGCGCCGTTCTTTGTCAAAGACTATTACGATTACTACAAAACAAAGCGCGGCTATCATGCCCGCTCCCTCAACTCAAACGGCGGCTGGAATGTGATCGGGTGCGAATCCTTCATGAATCAGCCCATTCTCCAATATACAAATGAGATTCGCAGCGCCGTTTTGGTGATGCACGGCGAAAAGGCGCACTCCTGCTATTTCGGGAAGGACGCCTATGCCGCCATGATCAAGGACAGCCGGTACACGGGAAACAAGGAATTGCTGATTATCCCAGATGCCGTTCACACTGATCTCTATGACGGCGGCGGGAAGAATGCCATTCCGTTTGATAAGCTCACGCAGTTTTTCACCGAATACCTGAAATAACACAGACGGCTTTTTTTGTATAAACTCCCCTCAAACGACATATCTTGAAAGAGGGGGGATAACCGATGAAAATCTATTGGAAGCCGCTGATCGTCTGCCTTTTGATACCGCTTGCGGGCGGCGGACTTTCCGCCGTTTTCTCGGAAAGCGGAAAGGTGTACGCCACCTTTCAAAAGCCGCCGCTCTCGCCGCCCGGCTGGGTGTTTCCGGTGGTGTGGAGTATTTTGTTTTTGCTGATGGGGCTCGCGTCCTATTTTGTCTACACCTCCTCCGGCGACCGCGGGAAAATCTCCGCCGCACTGGCGGTCTACGCCGTCCAGCTTGCGATCGCGCTGATCTGGCCCATTCCGTTTTTTAGAATGCGGTTATATCTTTTTGCGTTTTTGTTGCTCCTCACCCTTCTGGTGATGATCGTGATCACGGCTGTTTTGTTTTTCCGCATTTCCAAAAAGGCGGGATATCTGCTGAT
>CANQKY010000100.1 GCA_947624575.1 uncultured Clostridia bacterium | reverse complement strand
CCGCTGAAAAAGTATTTTCTGGGGCAGGAAACGCCCCCCAACAAGCGGGTGACCACCTGCCAGAAATGTATCCGCACCCCCGACATTGAGAATGTCGGGAAAACGGCGCGGCACGGCACCTATTTCGAGATGCTGGGGAATTTCTCGTTTGGCGACTATTTCAAAAAGGAGTCCACCCGCTGGGCGTGGGAGTTCATCACCGAGGTGCTGAAAATGCCGGTGGATCGGCTGTGGGTCTCGATCTATGAGGAAGACGACGAGGCGTTCGACATCTGGGTGAACGAGGTGGGCGTCGCGCCGGAGCGGATCGTTCGAATGGGGAAGGAGGACAACTTCTGGGAGATCGGCTCGGGTCCCTGCGGACCCTGTTCCGAGATTTATTTTGATCGGGGCGAGGAGTACGGCTGCGGCAAGCCCGACTGCGGCGTGGGGTGCGAGTGCGACCGGTACGTGGAGTTTTGGAATCTGGTCTTTTCCCAGTTTGATTCGGACGGCGAGGGACATTATTCCCGCATGGAGCACGCCAATATCGACACCGGCATGGGTCTGGAGCGGCTGGCGTGCATCATGCAGGGGGTGGATAACCTGTTCGAGGTGGACACGGTAAAGAATATCCTGAACCATGTCAGCCGGATCGCAAATCAGCCCTATAAGGCGGACGAGAAAAAGGACGTTTCGATCCGGGTCATCACCGACCATATCCGTTCCACCACCTTTATGATTGCCGATGGCGTGATGCCCTCCAATGAGGGGCGCGGCTATGTGCTGCGGCGGCTGCTGCGGCGGGCGGCGCGGCACGGGAAGCTGTTGGGAATCGACAGGCCTTTCCTCTATGAGGTGGTCGATACCGTCATCGGGGAGAACGAGGTCGCCTATCCCGAACTGCGGGAGAAGGAAAGCTACATCAAAAAGCTCATTCGGGTGGAGGAGGAGAACTTTGCCCGCACCATCGACAAGGGCATGGAGCTGCTGGCGGATATGCTCTCCGGCATGAAGGAGGGCGACGCCCTTTCGGGCGAGGCGGCGTTTCGGCTTTATGACACCTTCGGCTTCCCGATTGATTTGACCAGAGAGATCGTGGCGGAGCGGGGCGTCGGGCTGGACGAGGCGGCGTTCAACCGCCTGATGGAGGAACAGCGCAGCCGTGCCAGAGAAGCCCGAAACCGCGGGGAGATCATCGGCTGGACCGACCATGCGCTTGATTTCCTGGGGCAGGGCAGCACCTCCTTTGTGGGGTATGATACTCTGGTCCATGACGGCAAGGTGCTTGGCATATTAAAGGACGGGGAGGAAGCGCCTGCGGCTGCTGCGGGGGACGAGGTGACCGTGGTGCTGGACGTGACGCCCTTTTATGCCGAAAGCGGCGGTCAGGCGGCGGACGCCGGTATGCTGACCGGACCGGAGGGCAGGGTGAAGATCACCGACTGTAAAAAGGATCGCACCGGATATTTTCTCCATACCGGCGTGGTGGAAAGTGGTGCTGTGACTGCCGGCGATACCGTAAAAGCGGAAGTGGACAGTGTCAGACGGCGCGCCACCATGCGGAATCATACGGCGGCGCACCTGCTGCAGGCGGCGCTGCGGAAAACGCTGGGGGATCATGTGCATCAGGCGGGACAGCTTGTGAACAGCGAGCGAATGCGGTTCGATTTCAGCCACTTTGAGGCGGTGACCCCGAACCAGCTTGCCGAGATTGAGAACGAGGTCAATCGGGTGGTGCTGGAAGCGGTGCCGGTCGCGGTCTATGAGACCGATCTGCCCACCGCCCAGAAAGAGGGCGCCATGGCGCTGTTCTCGGAGAAGTACGGCGACATCGTGCGGGTCTGTAAGATCGGGGACGAATCGATGGAGCTTTGCGGCGGCACCCACGTGCATAATACCGCCGAGCTGGGACTGTTTAAGATCGTGAGTGAAAGCTCGGTCGCGGCGGGCGTCCGCCGGATCGAGGCGGTGACCGGCGGCGGCGTGCTGAAGCTGCTGCACGAAACGGAGCAAACACTGCGGGAAGCGGCGGCGGCGGCAAAGGCGACCCCTGCCGAATTGGCAGGGAAGATCCGCGCACAGGCGGCGGAGCTGAAAGATTTGCAGCATAAGCTCGCGGCACATACGGCGGCGGACGTGGCGGCGCAGGCGGAGAGCATCGTAAAAGCGGCGGTGCCGGTCGGCAGCGTGCGGGCAGCGGGTGCAAAGCTGCCCGATCTCGAGCCGAACGCGCTACGGCAGATGGGCGATCTTCTGCGGGACAAATATCCCGATCTGGTGGCGGTGATCTGCTCACAGGCAAACGGGAAATGTAGTATGCTTTGCGTCTGCGGTAAGGACGCGGTGGCAGCGGGCGCACACGCCGGCAATATCGTCCGCGAGGTCGCGGCACTGGCAGGCGGACGCGGCGGCGGACGCCCCGATTCCGCCATGGCGGGCATTCCCGATCCGGCAAAGCTGGGCGATGCACTGGCAGAACTTGTACCTGTTGTAACGAAAGTGATCGGAGGGTAAGAAAATGGCAGATTGTCTGTTTTGTAAAATCGTCGCGGGGGAGATCCCCTCTACCAAGGTGTACGAGGACGAAAAGGTGCTGGCGTTTTTGGACATCAATCCGATGGCGCCGGTGCATATTCTGGTGATCCCGAAGGAGCATATCCCGTCTCTCGACGGGGTGAATGAGGAAAATGCGCCGACAGCGGCGCACTGCCTTGCGGTGGCGGCAAAAATAGCCCGCGAAAAGGGGATCGCACAGGACGGCTACCGTGTGGTCACCAATATCGGCGCGGCAAGCGGTCAAACGGTGCCGCACCTGCATTTTCATATTTTGGGCGGCAAACAGCTCACCCTGTCGCTGGGCTGACCGAGAAACTGTTTTCCCACTGAGTCGCCGTCTTTGTCAAAACCTCCCTTGTGAAAGGGCGCTCTTGCCGAAGCGCGTCCTGCGGACGATGAAGCGAGGCGGGAGTGGCGCCGCGGTCAATTTTGCGCGAGCGTGACCGCGAGCATAAGCAAAATTGGGAACCGCAAGAGGAAAGGGACCGCGCTTTGCGCGGTGGAGGGATTCAAAAGCACTGGCTTTCTGTAAACCGCAAGTCTACAGCAGACGCAAAGCCCTAACTTGCTTTGTGAGAATTATAATTCCACAGCAGACGCTTTCTCTTTGCGAAAACAGACGGCGCGGTAACGACCCACAAGAGGGGAAAGTCTTTTTCAGAAAAAGATTTTCCCCTCTTGGCTCCCTTTAGAAAAACATTCGGTTGCTGGGAGCATGGCGGAAACCGGAAGCGTGCCTGTATATCGCATAACTGCAAAAAGCGACAAAGCATAACGCAGCACAAAAAGCTTTCCGCCAGTGTTCTTTTCGCTCTATGTGATAATAGGAAGCTACACGCTTCGATACTGCTGTCCGATAAAACCGATTTTAAGTCAAGACCACCGGTGAAACCGGTGGTCTTGACTTTGCATTCCACTTCTTTTTCCGGCATATACTGGCGGGGAAGGAGTGATCGTCATGAAACGATGTATACCGCTTGATCCGGCTGCCGAAGCCTTTGCGGCGGCGAGCGACCGTCCGCCCTTTCTCTGCGACCTTCCGCCAAAGCAGGGGCGGGAGAAGCTGGAACGCTTACAGGACGCGCCGGTTTTCCAATATCCAGCCAAAATCATGCAGTGTCGGGTAGACACCGGACGATGGGAGACGCTCCCCGTTTACTTTGTTCTGCCCGAGGACAGACCGCCGCGGCGGGTGATCTTCTACATACACGGCGGCGGGTGGGTGCTCGGCAGCTTCCACACCCACGAAAAGCTGATACGGGAGCTTTCCGCCAAAACCGATTCGCTGGTCGTCTTTCCCGAATATGCCCGTGCGCCCGAAGCGCAGTATCCGCTTGCCGTGGAGCAATGCTACGCCTCCCCGAATTGCTGGACGATGCCGCTCTGCCCGACACCGGCGGGCTTCCGGTTGTTCTTGCAGGCGACAGCGCGGGCGGCACCATGGCAATCGCAATGGCTCTGCTTGCCGGACGGCGGCAGGGACCGTCTGCTCAAAAGCTGCTGCTCTACTATCCGGTCACAAACGCCTGCTTTGACACCGAAAGCTACCGGCGGTTTGCCTGCGGCTATTATCTCACCCGCGCCGGAATGGAGTGGTTCTGGCGGCAATATCTGCCCAATCCCGCCAAGCGGAAGGAAAGTACCGCTTCCCCGCTGTGCGCCGACCCTGCCGAGCTGCGCTGCCTGCCGCCGACCATGATCGTGACCGGTCAGGCGGACGTGCTGCGCAGCGAGGGCGAGGCGTTCGGCGAAAAGCTGCGGCGGGCGGGCGTATCGGTCACTGCACTGCGGGTGCAGGGCGCAATCCACGATTTTGTGATGCTCCACGCCCTTGATGAAACAAACGCCGCCCGCACTGCCATGGACGCCACCACCGCATGGATCGACCGTCCGCAATCATAGATACCCTACATCATCACGGATAGCTTTTTCCCGCAGAAGATGCCGGTCAGGCAGCCGACAACACTCAATAATATGTAGACGATCCCCAACAGGTACGCCTGATCTTCCAGCAGCGTGAACGCCTCCAGTGAAAAGGCGGAAAAGGTGGTAAATCCGCCGCATACGCCGGTTTTCCAAAACAGGACCGCGTTCGGCGATACTTCCTCCCGACTGCTTATGACGCCCGCGATAAACCCGATCAGAACGGCGCCGATGATATTTGTGATCAGTGTTAAAATCGGGAAGCTCGTTTTAACCGGCAAAAGCCCGATGGCATATCTTCCCATTGCTCCAATCGCGCCGCCGAGTGCAACAAATAAAAATCCCATCATACACTCTCCTTTTCGTTCAGCCGAACACCTCTGCCGCCGCAATGACCTTAAGCAGGTGCGGCTCCACCTTGTCCCGTCCGTAGGCGTCCAAAAAGCGGTCGCGATACCGGTCGGTTTTCAGATTGTACCACAGCGACCAGATCCCCCAAAAAAGGTCGATATGCCGATCCCCGACGCCGCCGTTCCCCAGATCGATAAAGCCGGACAGCTTCCAGCGATCGAGAATCAGATTAGGCAGGCAATAGTCGCCGTGAAGCAGAACATTCTGCCGCAGGGCGTGTTTCCCCTCGCTGAAAACGCGGTATGCCTCCGCTGCCGACCGAAAGCCGAGGCTCTCCGCGCATTCGGACAGGTCACACTGCCCCATGCGGTGACTTTGCTCGACAAAGGCGCAATAGGAGACAGTCCTGTCCGAGATCGGGCAGCCGGAAAAGTCGGTTTCGTGCAGCCGTCTCAACGCCGCCGCGACGGTATCGCACAGCCGCTTCGGATCGGAGAGATACGCCGCGCCCGTGCCGTCCTCACCGGACAAAGCGGCGGTCAAAAGCCAGTCTTTGTCCTCCGAGAGGTAGTATAAAACCTCCGCGCCGAGCCCCTTGGCATGAAAGTAGTTTGCCATGGCGGCTTCCGTTTGCAGCGCGCCCTTACGGGCGCATTTTAAGTAGTACCCGCCGTCCTTTTTGAGATAATAAACGGCGGCGGCATTCGAGCAGGAGCTGTCGTACAGCTTTGCGCCGGACAGCAGACGGGAAAGCTCCTGCGGCGGATCATCGGGAAGTGCCGAAAGAAATGCCTTTTTCATGCTGTCTCACCCGCCCCCTTTTTGATTCTTGGAATATTATACCATGAACGTAAGTGAATGGTATTTGCCATCAAAAGCCGGTTGCCGTGCAGCGCAAAGCGCAAACGGCGAGGCGTTGGCGATCCAAAAGTATAATATCCGCTTTGCGGATATTATACCATGTAAATATGGGAAAATCCACCGCAAATGCCGCATATGCAAAATACGGTGCCGCAAAAGCCTTGACACCTTTTCCGTTTCGTGGTACAATATTCGGAAAATATCGGGGAAAGGCGGCTGTTTTATGCTGGAAACACAGTTTGAAAAGAAGTTTGTAAAAGAAGGCCTGACATTTGACGATGTACTGCTGATACCGGCGAAATCGGATATCCTGCCCGCCGATGTGAATCTGCAAACGCGGCTGGCGCGGGACATCACACTGAACATACCGCTGATGACCGCCGCCATGGACACCGTGACCGAATCCGGCATGGCGATCGCCATCGCCCGTGAGGGCGGGATCGGCATCATTCACAAGAATATGTCGATCGAGCGGCAGGCGGAGGAAGTGG
>CANQKY010000099.1 GCA_947624575.1 uncultured Clostridia bacterium | reverse complement strand
GACGTCCCGTCTGCCTGCTGCCCGAGGAATTCCAGCCCCACACTTCGTCTTGCTGTTTCGCTCGTTGGGCGCATTCGGCTTCGGTACCAGACCCGGCTGGGGGAGGTTCTTCCGAAACCAGATCCCTTCAAAATGTGATTTCAAAGACACATGATGTGACTTAAGAGATACATCGATGTGTTTTGATAAACTTCAACGGCAAAGCGCATATGCATTACCGTTATTGTTTCTTAAATAAAAATTTCCCAAATGGGTTGACAAAGGAAGAAACAGGGATTATACTGTTAATGCAAACGGTTGCATGGTATTTGAAAGACACGAGGAGGGAACACCATGGCCGTCACAATTCACGATGTGGCCAAACGTGCGGGAGTCAATTCCTCCACCGTCTCTCGTGTGATCAACGGCAAGGCGACCATCACGCCCGAAACCAAGGAAAAGGTGTATAGCGCGATGCGCGAGCTGGACTATCATCCTAACGCGCTGGCACGCAGCCTGGCTAGCGGCTTGAGCGGCGCAATCGGTGTGGTGGTAGACGCGCAGGATGCGGACGCGTTCAGCAACGTCTTCTTCAGCCGCAGCCTATTCGCCATCGAACAGGTGGCTCAATCGCGCGGCTATCAGGTCATCATCGCCAATGGGGCGAACAGCCATGGAACGAGGGTCGAGACGCTCGTGAAAGAGCGAAAGGTTGACGGGCTGATTTTGCCGCCGTCCACGGTCAAGCCTGCTCTGATGCGGTCTATCGGGGAGTTTCCGTACGTCGTGCTGGGCATGCCCGACACCCTGCGGGGCGACACCTGCTGGGTGGATAACAACAACGAACAAGGCGGCGAATTGGCGGCCCGCCATCTGCTGGATTGCGGCTACGGCTCCCTCGCCTATCTGGGCGGAGATCAGAAGCGGGGCTTCACCAAGCGCCGCGTCCGCGGTTTCAGGAAGGCTGCCGGAGAACATGCTCCGGTATATTCCACAGACGGGACGGCGGAGGACGCATACGCCGCCGCATCCAAACTGCTCAAGAGCGAGAACGCTCCGTGCGCCTTTGTCTGCAACGACAATCTGTCCGCGTTCGGCCTGCTGCGCGCGTGCAGGGAGCTTTCCCTGCCCGTTCCCGCACGGGTGGGCGTCGTGGCGTTTGATAATTATCCGCTTGCCGAATATACGGATCCGCCGCTGACGATCGTCGATATTGATACCGCGATGCTGGGGGAACAGAGCGCCCGACTGCTGTTTCGCCGCATCGACAATCGGACTGGCTGTCAGCAAATCATGTTGTCCACCGCGTTGATCGAGAGAAAATCCACCGAAAGGATGAAATAGTGTGAAGGCGTCGGCGATCCGGCATGTTTCCTTTTACCCTTTCGTGCAACCGCTTGCACGAAAGAAAGTGCAGTTTATGATGGAGGCGGAGCGGGACGATTTGGCCGCTTGCACGCTGATCTGGTGGAAACGAGGCGAGCAGGACACGCAGCGGCAGGAGATGACGATTCGGTATAGCTCCAGGACGCTTGATCAGTGGACGGCGGTCGTCTCCTTCCCGGAGGAAGCGCATTACATTCGCTACGGCTTTGAGCTGCTGGATCGGAACGGAACGCGCCGCTATCTGAGCGCCATCGGCCTGTCTGCCGCGCAAAGGGAGCGGGAGAGCTTTGAGCTCCTGCAGGCCAACGAGACCGACGTCGTCTCCGTGCCCGACTGGACGCAGGGGTGTGTCTATTACCAAATCTTCCCGGAACGCTACGACCTAGGAGGGACGGACGGCGCTTTGCCGGCGGGCTGGCATGCAGAGCCTACGCGGGACAACTACCTGGGCGGCACGCTCAGGGGGATCATCGAGCGGCTTCCTTATCTATGCGATCTGGGAGTAGAGTGCCTCTATTTGACGCCCGTTTTTGCCGGGGATTTCAACCACAAGTACGCGACGGTGGATTACTTTTCGGTCGATCCACAGTTTGGCAGCGAACAGGATTTAGTAGAGCTGGTTCGGCAGGCGCATGACAGGGGCATACGGGTGATCCTTGACGGCGTCTTTAACCATACGGGAATCCGTTTCGCGCCGTTCGCCGATCTCATGGAGAAGGGGCGCGAGAGCCGGTATACCGATTGGTTTTATCCAAAGCAGTATCCGATTCGCATCGACGCGGCCTGCTATGAGTGCGTGGGAGACTATCCGTATATGCCCCGGCTCAACGGAGCCGAGCCGCAGGTGCGCGCGTATGTAAAGGACGTGCTTCTGTACTGGATGGAGCGGGCACAGATCGACGGCTGGCGGCTGGACGTAGCGGACGAGCTGGATCGACACGCGCTGACCTATTGGCGTGAACAGGTCAAAGCAGCCGGACGCGACGCCGTGCTGCTTGGCGAAACGTGGGGGGACGCTACGAGGCTGGTTGGGCCGGATGGCGCGGACTGCGCGATGAATTACCTGTACCGGGATGCGATGGTGGCGTATTTTGCCCGCGAGAGCATTTCGGAAACCGAGCTGGACGACCGCCTCCAGTCCGTGCTGATGCGCTATCCCGACGCGGTCAATCTGGCGATGTATAACTGTCTGGGAAGTCATGACACCGCCCGGTTTCTGACGGAGGCCGGGGGCGACAAGATGCGCTTAAAGCTGGCGATGGCCTTTCAGATGCTCTTCCCCGGCGCGCCCGCCGTCTATTATGGCGATGAAATCGGCATGACCGGCGAAAACGATCCCGGTTGCCGGGGCGGCATGGCATGGGACCGCATGGACAAGGAACTGCTGCGTTGGCAGAAGGGCATGATCGCTCTGCGCAAAAGGCACGAGGCGCTGCGCAGGGGAGGTTATCGGACGCTGCTGGCCGATGATCGCCGGCGAATCTTCGCCTTTGAGCGCACGGGCGAGCGGGAGAGGATCGTCGCGGTGTTTAACATGGATACCGCAGCTCATGACGTGGACTTTGCGGGGAGGGCGAAGCCGGTGCACACTTCGCCTCGTTCCGTTAAGATCATCATCCATAAGGAGGAAGAAGCATCATGCGTATCTGGAAAATACTTGCGCTCGCCGCGTTGACGGGATTGTTGGCCCTGGCCGCTTGCCCGGTTCTCGCGGATGAGGAGCCTGTCACCATCAACTTCTGGCATCATTACAGCGCGCAATCCGCCGAGAACGAGACGCTGATGAATGTGCTGATCCCCGCCTTCGAGGCGGAGAATCCCGGCATCAAGGTCAACGCAGTGTCTCACGAATGGGCCGAGCTGCACGACAAGGTGCTGGTCAGCGCCAACTCGCAGCAGCTGCCTGACGTGGCGCGCTGCGATATCGCCTGGCTGCCCGAATTTGAAAAGATGGGCATTTTGACGGCATTGGATGAGGAAATGCCTGACTTTGACGAGGTGTGCGCTCAGCTGCTGGACAGCGCGATGTCCACCGCGAAGATTGGCGAGCACTATTACGCGCTGGCGCTGAACACCAACAGCAAGATCGTCTTCTACAACACGGCTATGCTTGAGGCGGCCGGTGTGTCCATGCCCGCCACGATGGACGAATGGGTAGAAGCGGTGAGAAAGTTGAGCGGGGAAAACGCCAACGGCCAGCAGGTCTGGGGCTGGAACGAGCCTGCCTTGGCGGGATGGAATCTTTGCCCTCTGATCTGGAGCTTTGGCGGCAGCCTGACCGATCCGGCGCAGACCGTGGCTACCGGCTATCTCAACAGCCCCGAGACCGTCAAGGCCGTCGAGACCTTCGCCACGCTGGTGAAGGAAGGCGCGCTTACCGGCTTTAACGCCGGAGACATCCCGATGACGGACGGCTTTGGCACCGGTCGCTACGCGATGATGCTGGAAGGGCCGTGGAAGTCCGCCGAACTGGCCGGCGCGTATCCCGACGTTGCCTACGGAACCGCGCCTATCCCCGCCGGGGAGGGTGGAAGCATCTCCGTGCTGGGCGGCGAGGACATCGCCATGTTTAACACCGCCAACAAGGAGGCTGCGTGGAAGTTCATGCAGTTTATGACCGGCGAATTCGCCGAGACGGAGATGGCCAAGTGCGGTCAGATTCCCGTCAATCAGGCTGCGCTTAAGAGTGACACTGTGAAAAACGCCGATTACGCGCCCTTCATCGAGGCGATTAAGACCGCGAAGGCGCGGCCCACCGTGGCTGCGTGGAGCGAGATGGACGACGGTCTGTCCGTGACGATGACGCAGATCGTGACCGGGGAGAAGGGCGCGCAGGAGGCGCTCGACGCCCTGGCGGCCGAATGGGACAAGCTGCTCGGCCAATAAAGCGCTGGGCGGCGGGACGGTTGCGTCCCGCCGCCCGTTTGGCCCACAGGAGGGAAGATCATGGTGATCAAATCACGGTTAAGCAGGATGCAGCTGGCTCTTTTGCTGCTGCCGGGGCTGCTCCTCTTTGGAATCTTTACGGCATATCCCATCCTGCGCTTGTTCTTCATGAGCTTTTGCGATATGCGTTTTTCCTCCATGCTGACGCAGCCCTTCGTGGGGCTGGCCAACTATCGCGAGGTCTTCGGGGATCGCGCCTTCTGGACGGTGTTTGCCAACAGCATCGCGTATACGCTGGTCACCGTTCCCGGTCAGATGGCGCTCGGTCTGTTTATCGCCGTTTTGCTGAGCGGTATCGGCCGGTTTGGCGTGACGTTCCGCGTGATCCATTACCTCCCCGTGGTGACCAGCTGGGTCATCGCGTCGTTGGTGTTCCGCTATATCTTCAACACTGAAGGATTGCTCAACTACTTTTTGTGGAAGGTGTTGGGCATCACGAGCAGCAATATCCGCTGGCTGGACACGCGGTGGGGCGGCCTGAGCGTAGCCATGATCCTCGGCATCTGGAAGGGAATTGGCTGGAACATGGTGATTTTTCTGGCCGCGCTGCAACAGGTGCCGCAGGAGCTGTATGAAGCGGCGGAGATCGACGGCTGCGGCGCGTGGGGGCGTTTTGTCCACGTGACGCTGCCCGGCATCCGGGGAACCATCCTCTTCGCGCTGATTGAGCTGACCATCGGCGGCTTCAACGTGTTCACCTCGATCAAGATGATCACCGGCGGCAGGCCAGCCCACCAGACCGACACCCTACTCACATGGATGTATTATAAGGCGTTCAGCACGGGCGCGTTCGGTTATGCTGCTGCCCTGAGCTTTGTGATGGCGTTTACGCTGGGCCTGATGGCGATCGCGCAGTTCCGCGCCATGCGAAATAAGGACGCTTGAGAGGGGGAAGGGATATGAAAAACCGCAAAAAAGGCCGGATAATCCGCTATCTGCTTCTTGCCACGGGCGCGGTTGTCTTCACGCTGCCCATGATTTACATGATCTCTACCTCTCTGCGACCCAACGGCGCGCTGTACGAATATCCGCCCCGTTTCTTCCCTAAATGGGAGGCGCTGACGCTTGAAAACTATCGCTATATCCTGAATCAAAGCAAGTTTTACCTCAATTTTCTGAATTCTGCCGTTGTCTCGCTGTCCACCGTCGCGCTGGCGGCGGCGGTTTCCTCGGCGATGGGCTTTGTGCTGGGCAAATTCAAATCTAAAGGCAGCCAGTTCCTTTTCGCGCTGATCATCCTCACGATGATCATCCCAGGCACAACCCTGATCGTGCCGCAGTTTGAGCTGGCGACAAAGCTCGGCCTGATCGACAAACTCCTGGGCCTGATTCCGTTCTACACGGCGTGGGTGATCCCCTTTTCCACGTTTATGATCAAGGGGTTTGTGGAAAACATTCCCGGAGAGATCATGGAGGCCGCATGGATTGACGGAGCGGACGTATGGACGGTCTACGCCGCCATCGCTCTGCCGCTCTGCGCGCCCGCAGTCGCGTCCGTCAGTATCTTCAATTTCCTCACCGCGTGGGAGGAATACCCGTGGGCCAACACGGTGATCAACGACAACAGCCGGCGCACGCTGCCCATCGCCATCGCGGGCTTCTTCGGGCAGCACCAATTCACCCAATGGGGGTATGTCTTCGCAATGTCCGTGCTCACGCTGATTCCGGTGATCGTGATCTTTATCCTCTGCCAAAGGTTCTTTGTGCAAGGCCTGACAGCCGGAAGCGTGAAGGGGTAATATGGCTAACGCATGAATGAAATCTTTATAACAGGTCATTTGCTGATAAATGGTATGCATTATACACCATACCTGGAGATGGCCGCTGTTACGAAATGGGTTAAGCTCAAGCTCGCAGTTCCCAACTTAAAAAAGCTGCCACCTACAAGTGGATACACATACTGTTTGATTTCCTGCTTGGAAAATTTGAAGGGGGGCTGTCAAGCTAACGAAATTGTTAGCCTGACAGCCCCATAACTATGTAAACATAAGAAACGCACGAAAATGCAG
>CANQKY010000098.1 GCA_947624575.1 uncultured Clostridia bacterium | reverse complement strand
AGCATTACTTTTTGTATTATACCGTTTTCCACCGAGGTTTATACCGATTCGACCGGAAAAGTCTGCAAATTGCGGGGGTTTTGTCCGTTTTGTTTTCCACCTTTTCCACAGACTTTTCCACGAAAACGAATTTTCTCCCCGTTTTATACCAAATGTTAATGGCAATTTGCATAAAACCAAAAGCTGTTTTCCGCCGTTCTGCACAAAATTCCCCGATTTCCAAAAAATGAAACGGCAAACGAGATAACGCGAGAAATCGAGAAAAACAAAGAGAAATCGAGAGAATCAGGGCTATAAATCAAAAAAACCGCCAAAAAGGGCTTGACGGCGGCATTCGCCTGCGCTATAATGGGCAGGCTGATAAATTTATGAAACGGAGGAAACCCTATCATGTCTACCACCATGACGAAACCGGCTGATGTGAAGCGGAACTGGTATGTGCTGGACGCGGCGGGCAAACCGCTGGGTCACGTGGCAGCCAAAGCCGCCCATCTGCTCCGCGGAAAGCATAAGCCGTCCTTTACACCCCATGTGGATTGCGGCGACCATGTCATCATCATCAACTGTGCCGAAGCGGTGCTGACCGGAAACAAGAAAACGCAGAAGTTCTATCGCTGGCACACCGGCTGGATCGGCGGTCTCAAAGAGATCCGCTACGACAAGCTGATGGCAGAGCGTCCCGAGCTTGCCATGAAGCTGGCGGTAAACGGTATGCTCCCGCATAACACGCTGGGCAGAAAGGCGCTCACCCGCCTGCGGGTCTACGCCGGTGCGGAGCATCGCCATGCCGCTCAGAACCCCGAAAGCTGCGAGCTGTAAGACGGAAGGAGGCTTGACATTATGTATGAATCGAAACCTTATTTTTACGGTACCGGCCGGAGAAAGCATTCGGTAGCCCGCGTGCGCGTCTATGAGGGCAGCGGCTCGATCACCATCAACGGACGGGATATCGACGATTATTTCGGTCTGGAAACGCTGAAGCTGATCGTCCGTCAGCCCCTGAATCTGACCGACACCCTTGGCAAGTTCGACATCGTCTGCACCGTTGCGGGCGGCGGTGTGACCGGTCAGGCAGGCGCGATCCGGCACGGATTGTCCCGCGCGCTGCTCCAGTTCGACCCCGAGTTGCGTCCGGCGCTCAAGAAAGCGGGCTTTTTGACCCGCGACCCGAGAATGAAGGAGCGGAAGAAGTACGGCCTCAAGGCAGCCCGTCGCGCACCGCAGTTCAGCAAGAGATAGTTTTTCACACACGAACACCAAAACCCCGAAAGCCTTACGGCTTTCGGGGTTTTTGCATAGAAATTTATGATTTCGCTATTTCAAAAAGTCTTGACTTATGTTATCATATATGATAACATAGTATATAGCGACAGCATATACTATATGGGGGTGCATGATGGATTGGCAAATTGAATATTACAAAAAGGAGAACGGTGATATCCCCGTTTTGGATTTTTTATTTACTTTAAATCCTAAAATGAGAGCCAAAGCGTTTTCCGAAATTGAGCTGTTGGAAAAACACGGAGCAAATCTCAGAGAGCCTTATGTAAAACCGGTAAAGGGCGAAAAATACAAAGGTCTGTTTGAGCTGAGAATAAAGTTTTCATCTGACATCAGCAGAATATTTTATTTTACTTTTCAAAATAAGACCTTTGTATTGCTGAACGGCTTTACCAAAAAATCCGGCAAGACCCCGAAAAATGAGTTGGACAGAGCAATGAGATACAAACAAGATTATGAAAGAAGGTGTTATGATGAGTAAAGCAGGAGCAAAATTTTCAGAAGTGAAAGATATTTTGATGAAAGACGTTGAGTTTAAGGAAGAATACGAAAAGTTGAAGCCGAGATATGAAATTGTATCTCAAATCATAGAGGAGCGCGCAAAACAAAACATCACGCAGGAGGAACTTGCATTTAGAGTCGGAACACAAAAATCCAACATCTCCAGACTGGAAAGCGGGACGTATAATCCGTCTCTTGATTTTCTGACAAAAGTAGCGCAGTCTTTGGGGAAAGAAGTGCAAATCGTGTTGAAGTAAACAGGAAGAAGTACGGTCTCAAGGCAGCCCGTCGCGCACCGCAGTTCAGCAAAAGATAACCTGTTTTCTCTATTCCCCGAGGGCGAACGCCTTCGGGGAATTTTTTGCCCTTTCTTGCGGAATGGCGGCGGTTGTGGTATCATAGTGATGAGCAAAATCTGTGGTCGGAGGTGAAAGCATGGATTGGAATGCGGTTTTG
This sequence comes from uncultured Clostridia bacterium, assembly GCA_947624575.1. Lineage (GTDB taxonomy): Bacteria > Bacillota > Clostridia > Oscillospirales > Ruminococcaceae > CANQKG01. Next base: position 4,368 of record CANQKY010000098.1, on the reverse strand, counting down.
AGTATCGCTGCCGTTTGTCTGGTTGTCGGAATGTGGACGGTGGTGATCGTCCGATTGCTGCGGGAGCGGCTTGCCCGCTCCAAAACGGTGACCGGTATGCACTTTCATGACCGCGCCGTGAATCCGCCCAGCGGCATCTTCCACCAAACGCAGTATATCGTCTCGTTCTCGGCAAACGAAACCGTGCTGCGGCTCACTGTCTCACCCATCTCTTACGACGGCTACCGGATCGGGCAGACCGGACGGCTCACCTATCGCGGCTCCCGCGTACCGGATTGGCAGCCATGACCCATTACGCCTATATGCTCCGCTGTGCGGACGGCACTCTTTACAGCGGCTACACCACCGATCCCGTCCGCCGGACGAAGCTGCACATGCGCAAAAAGGGCGCGAAGTACACCCGCTCCCGCCTGCCGGTGGAGCTGGTTTATACCGAGGCGTTTGCCACCAAAAGCGAGGCGCTGCGGCGGGAAGCGGCGCTCAAAAAGCTGACCCGCGCCGAGAAGGAAGCACTGATCGCCGCCTTCTCGGCAGAGGAAAAGTAGCACTTGTGATACCAAAATGCTTTTTGAATCCCTCCACCATGCTAACGCATGGTCCCCCTCCCTTTCACAAGGGAGGTTTTGACAGGAACGGCAGCATGGTGGTTTAAAATGGGATAAGTGAAAAAAGAAAAATCTTCCGTTGGCTTGTTAAACGAGGTCTTTTGTCAGCATACTGTACTAAAATTTCTGTCAAAACCAATTTGGTCGCCAGTGCCTCCCTTGTGAAAGGGAGGGGGACCGCGCTAAAGCGCGGTGGTGGGATTCCAACACCCGCAAATCTAATTGCAACCGTCAAAGCCTCTGTGAAAGGACTTTTATTTTTTTAAGAACTGTGGTATAATACCCGCGAAGCGGCTATTATACTTTTGATCGCCAGCGCCTCGCCGTTTGCGCTTTGCGCTGCACGGCAACCGGCTTTGAATGGCGAATACCATTCACTTGCGTTCATGGTATCATAAAACTCACAGGGGGTGGAGGGATATGCCGAATACCGATCCCGTTGCGGCGCTCTGCCGTGACCGCGATCTGCCGGACGAATCGCTGTTCGCCCTGCTTGCGACCGACCGCTATGATACCGCGCTCTTTTCCGCCGCCGATCGGGTGCGACGGCAGGTCTACGGGGACGAGGTGTATATCCGCGGGCTGATTGAAATTTCAAACTACTGCAAAAACGACTGCTATTACTGCGGAATCCGAAAAAGCAACCGAAATGCCACCCGCTACCGGCTGAGTGAAAAGGAAATCCTCGCCTGCTGCGACACGGGATATGCCCTCGGCTTTCGCACCTTTGTGCTGCAAGGGGGCGAGGACCCGTGGTTCACCGATGAGCGGGTTTGCCATATTGTCTCGGAGATACGCCGCCGGTTTCCCGACTGCGCGATCACCCTTTCGCTGGGGGAAAAGCCCGCCGAAAGCTATCGGGCGTACTTTGAAGCGGGGGCAAACCGCTACCTGCTGCGGCACGAAACGGCGGACGAGACGCATTACAGAAAGCTCCACCCCGACAGCATGAGCCTGCGGCACCGGAAGGACTGCCTGTTTGCGCTCAAACGGATCGGGTATCAGGTCGGCTCCGGCTTCATGGTGGGCTCGCCCTACCAGAAAACCGAGCATCTGATTGCCGACCTCCGATTTTTGCAGGAATTGCAGCCCGACATGATCGGGATCGGTCCCTTTCTGACCCATGCCGACACACCCTTTGCCGATTTCCCGAACGGAAGCCTGCCTTTGACCCTCCGGCTGGTGGCGATCTTGCGGCTTCTCTTTCCGACGGCGCTGATCCCCTCCACCACGGCACTGGGGACGATCCACCCGCAGGGACGGGAGATGGGGCTCAAAGCCGGTGCGAATGTGGTGATGCCAAACCTCTCGCCGGTCGGCGTGCGGCGGCTATATACCCTATATGACAACAAAATCTGCACCGACGAGGAAGCGGCGGAGAGCCGCGCACGCTTGGAAAAGCGGGTCGCCGATGCAGGATACCGGATCGTCACCGCAGTGGGCGACCGAAAAAAAGAAGGAGATAGATTATGACCATTACCGAGCTGCAAAAAGAGATCACGCGGCTGAAAAAGGAGCGGGACGTCTGCATTCTCGCCCACAGCTATCAGGCAAGGGAGATCGTGGAGATCGCCGACATCACCGGCGACTCGTTCAAGCTGAGCGTCGAAGCCGCCAAAGCGCCGCAGCAGACCATGCTGATGTGCGGCGTGCGGTTCATGGCGGAGACGGTAAAGCTGCTCTCCCCCGAAAAGAAGGTGCTCCTTGCCAATCCGACCGCCGGCTGCCCGATGGCGGAGCAGATGGACAAAGACCTTATCTCGGCGGTGAAAAAGCAGTACCCCGACTATGCGGTAGTCGCCTACATCAACACCACCACCGAGCTGAAAACGATCTGCGACGTCTGCGTGACCTCCTCTTCGGCGGTCAAGATCGTAAAACAGCTGCCCGAGAAGAACATTCTGTTTATTCCCGACTGCAACCTCGGCGAATATGTGAGCCGCCAGCTGCCCGAAAAGAACATCAAGCTGCTTCAGGGCGGCTGCCCGACCCATGTGCGGGTGACCCTGCATGATGTCGAGCGGGAAAGGGCGGCGCACCCTGATGCTAAACTTCTGGTGCACCCCGAATGCCTGCCGCAGGTGACGGCGAAAGCGGACTATGTCGGCTCGACCGCCGGTATCATGGAGTACGCGATCCGCTCCGACAAAAAGGAGTTCATCATCGGCACCGAAACGAGCATTGCGGAGCATCTGTCCTATCAATGCCCCGACAAGCGGTTTTATCCGCTTTCCAAGAATCTTGTCTGCGCCAATATGAAGGCGACCACGCTGGTGGACGTCTACCGTGCCGTGGCGGGTACGGGCGGCGAGGAAATTCTGCTTGCCGAGGACACGATCAAAAAAGCGCGGCGGTGCATCGACCGCATGGTTGAGCTGGGATGAAGGCGATCGTCGCCATGAGCGGCGGCGTGGACTCCTCGGTCGCCGCATTTCTGATGAAGGAGCAGGGCTTTTCCTGTATCGGCGCCACCATGAAGCTGTTTCACAACGGGGAGATCGGGCTGCCGGACACGCGCACCTGCTGTTCTCTCGACGATGTGGAGGACGCGCGGGAGGTCGCCTATTCGCTTCAAATCCCGCACTATGTATTCAATTTTTCCGAGCGGTTTCGGGAAAGGGTGATCGAGCGGTTTGCCGCCGCCTACGAGCGGGGTGAAACGCCGAACCCCTGCATCGACTGCAACCGGTATTTGAAGTTTGACGCGCTCTATCACCGCATGGAGGAGCTTTCCTGCGACAAGGTTGCGACCGGACATTACGCGCGGGTGGAATATGACGGGCAAAGCGGCAGGTGGCTGCTCAAAAAGGGGATCGACCCCGAACGGGATCAGAGCTATGTGCTCTATACGCTGACCCAGCGGCAGCTTGCCCATACCTGCTTCCCGCTGGGCGGCATGAAAAAGGACGAGGTGCGCGCCAAAGCCGAGCAGGCTGGCTTTTTAAATGCCAAAAAGCGGGACAGCCAGGACATCTGCTTTGTGCCGGACGGCGATTACGCCGGTTTTATCGAGCGGTATCGGGGAAGCAGGGCGCCCGCCGGAGATTTTATCGACCGGTCGGGGCAAATCCTCGGACGGCATCGGGGGATCATTCGGTATACGATCGGACAGCGAAAGGGTCTGGGGCTTTCTTTCCCGCAGCCGATGTATGTCTGCGCCGTGGACCCCGCGGCGAATACCGTGACGCTGGGCGAGGAATCGGAGCTGTACCATACCGCGCTGACCGCGCGGGAGATCAACCTGATCTCCCTGCCCGTGATCGAGCGCCCGATGCGGCTCAAAGCAAAGGTGCGCTACCGCCAGCGGGAGGAATGGGCGACCGTCACCCAGCCCACGCCCGACAGCCTGTTTGTGAAGTTCGATACGCCGCAGCGCGCCATGACCTGCGGGCAGGCGGTGGTGCTGTACGACGGCGACACTGTGGTCGGCGGCGGCAGGATCGCAGAAGTACACCCATAGCGACCAAAAGCTATATTCCCCAACAAGTTCGAACCGAAAGAGAATCCCACCACCATGCTCACGCATGGTCCCCCTCCCTTTGACAAGGGAGGCTCTGGCGACCAAATGAGTTTTACCGGAAATATTGAAAAAGGAAGGCTGACAAAAGCCTTCCTTTTTTATCTTAAAAGCTAATATCTGTTGTCAAAACCCACCAAGCTAAATTCTATATACAAAGCCACCGTTCTTGTCAAGACCTCCCTTGTCAAAGGGCTTTGCCGCCGAAGCGCGCCCAGCGGGCGAAACAGCGAGGCGGGAATGGCG
>CANQKY010000097.1 GCA_947624575.1 uncultured Clostridia bacterium | reverse complement strand
GCCGCCGCGATCGCCTTTGCGCCCAGCGAATCGTCCGTGGCGCTCTCCTCCTCGGTCACGGTCACCACCGCCGTCTCATCGGCGCTTCCGGTTTCCGCCTTGCTGTCCGAAGCCGCTAAAATCGGAATCGTAACAGCCAGCATCACGATCACCAGCATCAGGGCGGCAAAAATACCTTTCAAGCTCTTTTTCATGACAAAATCCTCCCAAACTTTAGTGTTTATGCACCGGCTCGGAAACCTCGCCGTAGAATAACGATGTGAGCATGGTCAGCACATACGCCTGGATCAGCGCATGAAGCAGGGTGAACAGCACGCCGACCAAAATCGGCAGACCGTAGCTCAAATAAACGGAATAGTAAACAAGCTCTGTGACCAGTGCGCCGCTGAGCAGTGCGCCAAACATACGAAAGCTCATGGAAATGGGGAGCGAAAACTCCTTGAGGGTGCGCCCTACGCCTCGCAGCTTGTTCGACAAAATGCCGCCCGACAAAATCACCAGATAGGAAAGGCAGCCCAGCATGATCGCGCCATTGATGTCGGAAAGGGGTGCCGGCAGCGAGATGGTGATACCGTCGGTCGTCACCGCCTCCAGCCCGAACAGCTCAAACAGCGTCCCCACAAAGATGTAGGAGCCGGCGGTGAAGATGTACGCGCCGAGAAACCGGTTGCGGTGCGGGCTGTTGGTTTTGGCAAGGTTATCGAAAAAGCCGACCGCCGTTTCGAGCAGAAGCTGGAATTTGTTCGGCACCATCTGAAACCGCGGGATCACAAAAATCCGCACAATCAGTGAGAAGATCAGAAAAATACCGGTCACCGTCATGGCGGAGATCAACCCGGGATTGACCGGCAGCCCGAACAGGCTCACCCGATTTTGCCCGTGGAGCACCGCGTCCTTCATCACCTCGCGGATCGACTCACTTTTGTCGGCGGTCCCGCTGATCAGCGTCCCGACAAACAGAGCGACCGCAAGAACCGCGAAGATCACGATGGCAACGGTTCGTTTCTTTTTATTCATAACAGCCTCCCGTCCCAAGGCAAACAAAAAGGCACATACGAAAGTATGTGCCGAGCATCGCAGGGGATCGCATACTCTCAGACCTGTCGCCGTAGATTGCCTTATTCGATCCTTATTATTATACTATTCCGCATCGGAAAATGCAAACGAATTTCCGACAAAATTTCCCCCTTCCCGCGCCGAATATTTAGGAAAGATAAACGGGCGAAAACGTCTCATATCGGTAGGATACACTGCGCGGGAAACGGATCGCCCGCGGAAATGGGGGTCATGGGCGCGCCGCACCCGGGATCGGGCAAGAAAGCCCGCTATCCGCACCCAGCCACAAGAGCGAACCAAAAATTTTTTCATAATATGGGAAAAAGGGGTTGACAGGTGTGAGATTGCGTGTTAACATATGAACAGATATTCATATGAAAGGATATGAGGATATGGCAGAGCCGGAGCAATGCGCCTATCTCTGCGTGCATCAGGGCACGGTCGATCAGGTGCTGGAAGAGCTTCCGCCCGATGAGCATCTGTATGATCTGGCGGAGCTGTTTAAAATTTTCGGGGACACCACCCGCATCAAGATTCTCTACGCGCTCAGGGAGAACGAGCTGTGCGTCTGCGACATCGCGCAGCTGTTGTCCATCACCCAAACGGCGGTATCGCATCAACTGCGGGTGCTGAAAACCAATAAGCTGGTGCGGGCGCGGAAGGACGGAAAAAATGTATTTTACGCACTGGCGGACGATCATGTGCATAAAATTTTAGCACTCGGCATGGAGCATATTGAGGAGTGAGCAAGATGGTAAAGGTATTCAAATTAGAGGAACTCGACTGCGCCAACTGCGCCCGCAAGATGGAGGACGCGATCAAAAAAATCCCCGGCGTGGAGGACGCGCAGGTGCAGTTTTTGACCCAGAAGCTGACCCTGACCGCACCGGAGGAGCAGTTTCCCGCTCTTTTGAAGCAGGTGGATCGCGCCTGCCGGAAGATTGAGCCGGACTGCCGCGTTTTGTACAAATGACCCGCCGGCTGAAGCGGGAGCTGATCCGGCTGTGCATAGCGGCCATACTGTTTGTCGCGGCGTTTTTCCTGCCGCTCACAGGAGTGTGGCGGCTGCTCGGCTTTCTGCCCGCCTATTTTACCGCGGGATATGACGTCTGGTGGAAGGCGATCCGAAACATTCTGCACGGGCAGGTGTTTGACGAGAGCTTTCTGATGGTGGTCGCATCGGGCGGCGCGTTTTTGCTGGGGGACGGTCCCGAAGCCGCCGCCGTCATGCTCTTTTACCAGCTGGGCGAGTTTTTCCAGCGGTACGCGGTGGGGCGCTCCCGCCGTTCGATCGCGGCGCTGATGGAGATTCGCCCCGATACGGCAAACCTCGAAACGGAAAACGGGATTGAAACGGTCGATCCGAGCGAGGTGCCGGTCGGCAGTGTGATTGTGATCCGATCGGGCGATCGGGTTCCGCTCGACGGTGTGGTGTTGTCGGGGCATTCCGATCTGGACACCTCGGCGCTGACCGGCGAATCTGTCCCCCGCCCCGTACAGGAGGACGATGAGATCATCAGCGGCTGCATCAACGGCGGCGGACTGCTGCGGGTACGGGTGACCCGTCCCTTTGCCGAGTCCACCGTTTCCCGTCTGCTCGAGATGGTGGAGCAGGCAAGCGAGAAAAAAGCCCGCACCGAGCAGTTTATCACCCGCTTTGCGCGGGTTTACACTCCCTGCGTGGTAGGTGCGGCAGTATTGCTGGCGTTGATCCCGTCGCTGCTGGTCGGCAATACTACCCAATGGATTCACCGCGCGCTGACCTTTTTGGTCATCTCCTGCCCCTGTGCGCTGGTTATCTCGGTGCCGCTCGGGTTCTTCGGCGGGATCGGCGGCGCGTCGAAGCAGGGTATTCTCATCAAGGGCGGCAATTACATTGAGGCACTTTCCCGCGCCGATACCGTGGTGTTCGATAAAACCGGCACCCTCACCGAAGGCATCTTCGCGGTCGCGGCGGTACATGGTACAGACGATCTGCTGGCGCTTGCCGCCTCTGCCGAAAGCGGCTCCACCCACCCGATCTCCCGCTCACTGCTTGCCGCCTGTCCCGATCCGGTCAAGCCGGACGAGGTGGAGGAAATGGCAGGGCGGGGCGTGCGCGCCGTGATCGGCGGGCGGGTGATCTACGCCGGAAACGAAACGCTGATGCGGGAAATCGGCGTGGAAAGCCGTCCCTGTCACCGCACCGGCACCATTGTCCATTTAGCGGAGGACGGCAGGTATTTAGGGCATATCGTGATCTCAGACAGCGTAAAGCCGGACGCCGAGAACGCGATCGCAGCACTTAAAGCACTGGGGATTCGGAAAACGGTCATGCTGACCGGCGACCGTGACGCGGTCGGAAAAGAGGTCGCAGGAAAGCTCGGGATCGACGAGGTGTATACCGAGCTGCTCCCCGCCGACAAGGTAAACAGGGTCGAGCAGTTGCTCGGTCAAAAGCCGAAGGGCGCTTCCCTTTTGTTTGTGGGAGACGGCATCAACGACGCGCCGGTGCTTGCCCGCGCCGATGTGGGAATCGCCATGGGCGGCATGGGCTCGGACGCGGCGATCGAGGCTGCCGATGTGACCCTGATGAACGACCGTCCTTCCTCGGTGGCAACAGCGGTGCGGCTTGCCCGCCGCACCATGCGGATCGTGAAGCAGAATATCTGGTTCTCGCTGATAGCCAAGGCGGCGGTGCTGCTGCTCGGCGCATTTGGCATCGCCTCGATGTGGGCGGCGGTCTTTGCCGATGTGGGGGTCGCGGTCATCGCGATCTGCAACTCGATGCGTGCATTATCTTTTTTTGGTACGCACTTGTAGCTAAGTGGTAATAGCAGACTTATTTGCCCGATCCCAAATGCGGTGCTTTTGAATCCCACCACCATGCTGCCGCATGGTGGTGGGATTCTATGTCACTTGCAACTTTTTCTCCAATATGGTACGATAAATATGTCTTTGGTAAAAATGCACTCCCTATTTCCCATCATGGGGTGAAATTGTGTCGCAGCAATCGGAGGTGCATTTTTCGGTGTGCAGCTCCCGCTGCACACTTTTTTATACAACAAACCCGCGCATGACGCGCGGGTTTTATCTTGCCAGATTGAAAATACGCAGTCCCTTTTCCCTTGCGTACTTTACCGTATAGCCGGTGCCGCCGCCCGTGTGGGAAAAATAGCAGACACAGGCGGAGCTTTCCTCCACCAGCATACGGTTTCGCTTGTGCATACAGCCCCGTTCGTACTGCGCGGCGGCGTAGGTGACCCGATCCGCCATCAGCAGAATATCGGCATACATGCTCCGGTCGGCGCGGGACCAATGCTCCGCCTGCTGAGGACAGGGAAGAATCAGGTGCAGCTCCACCGGAAGCCGGTGCTGCAGCCGGATCACCGCAAGCTCCGCCATGGTATCAAAGCCCAGCGCGCCGCCTGCCAGAAAGGTGTCATACCCCATCTCAAAAAGCTGCGGCAGAAATTTATCCAGCCGCGCCCGAAGCAGCGCCGTCTCCCGCTCCGGTATCCTCCGATGACCGGTAAAGCAACAACATTTCCCCATTCTCACACCTCTTTTGCAAGCGAAAACAGCCGCACGCTCCGCCGCTCCAACGCCGTTTCATAGGGATCGGCGGCAGAAAGCAGACGGGTATCTCCGCTGCAAAAAATTTTTTTCTCCTGCTTTGCCGATCGCAAAATCTCATACCCGCCCTCGGCGGTCGCCAATACCCGCGCCGAGACAGGCTCGGCAGGGCGCTCCTTTGCGCGAATCCCAAGCAATGCCGCGACCACGATCCGCCGTATTCGGGCAAGCGGATACCGGCGGGTCTGTACCGCCGCGCAAAAGCCTTCCAGCGTATTCGCCGTTTTCGCCGCCCGATACAGCCGGTTTTCGAGCCCCTCGTTCACATCGGGCAGCGCCGCAAACCCCGCTTTAGACAACGTGGAAAGCCGGTAAAGCGCCGCCTGCTCCAGCCCGTTTTCCGCCCGAAAGCCGGTCGGCGGCGGATAGGGCAGATATTCTGCCACCGCGCCGCTTCCCTTTTCCGCCCATGTCCGGCGAATCCAGCCTGCCGAGGCATAGCCGCCCGCAGGCGCGCCGTCATGCGCCGCGCCCGCACGAGGCACGGTGTAAAGGGTGATACCGCCGCCCAGCCGGTCGATTGCCTTTTGATACTCGATTGCAAGGATATTATTGGGTGCATCAAGCAGCCGTGCGGCGGCTTCGCCATACTGCTTTTCCATGGCGCGCCGAAGCGCGGCAGGATAGGAAAGCCCCTGTTTCAGCCAGCCGGACAGCTCCAGATGGTTAAGATTGCGGGCGGTATCCCGCAGCAAGGCGGCGTCCCCGCACTCACTTCCGCAGTGGAGCATCGAAACGCAGCCGAGCTTTCTAAGCACCGATACGCCGCCTGCCGCAAACCGCTCGGCAGAAGCGGTGGCAAAGGATACCGGCAGCTCCAGCACCAGATCGGCGCCGGCGGCGATCGCCGCGTTTGCCCGCTGCCATTTATCGAGGCAGGCGGTCATTCCCCGCTGGACAAACTGACCGCTCATCACCACCACGATCCTCTCGGCGCCCGCCGCCCTTGCCGCGGCGAGCTGATAGGCATGACCGGTATGAAAGGGGTTATATTCGCTGATGATCCCGCAGACCCGCACATCAATTCCCCCTTGCATTTTTTGCCCGTTTGTACTACTATAATAGGTAGCGGAGATTTTGTCAATATCAGAAACGAAAGGGTGTATCAACATGAAAATTCTGGTCATCAACGCGGGCAGCTCGTCGCTGAAATATCAACTGATCGACATGGCGGACGAGCAGGTGCTCGCAAAAGGCAACTGCGAGCGGATCGGGGAGCCGGATCACAGCTTCATCACCCACAAGGCGAAGGGCGGCGAGCAGGTGGATCACGCGCCTTTCCCTACCCATACCGAGGCATTTCGGAAAATGCTTTCGATGCTGACCGAGGGCGACCTTGCCGTTTTGTCCAGTCTGGACGAGGTTTCGGCGGTCGGACATCGGGTGGTACAGGGTGCGGAGGTGTTCTCCTCCTCGGTGCTGATCGACGATGAGATGATCAAGGCGGTCGAGGGCTTCTCCGAGCTGGCGCCGCTTCACAATCCCGCCAATGTGGAGGCGATCCGCGCCTGCCGCAAGGTGCTGCCGGAGTCGGTGCCGCAGGTGGCGGTGTTCGATACGGCGTTTCATCAGTCGATGCCGCCCAAGGCATATCTGTTTGGTCTGCCCTATGAGTATTATGAGAAATATCACATTCGGAAATACGGCTTCCACGGCACCTCTCACCGGTTCGTGACCGCCCGTTTGGCGGAGCTGCTCCACAAAGACCCGTCCGAGCTGAAGATCGTCACCTGTCACCTTGGAAACGGGTCCTCGGTGTCGGCGGTGGACGGCGGCAAGTCGGTCGATACCTCGATGGGCTTCACCCCGCTTGACGGTATTCTGATGGGTACCCGCTCCGGTTCGATCGATCCCTCTGCCGTGCTCTATCTGATGGAGAAGGAGAACCTCTCGGTCGCCGAGATGAACACGCTGCTCAACAAGAAATCGGGCTACATCGGCGTTTCGGGGCTGACCAGCGACGACCGCGACCTGCGTGCCGCGGCAGCGGACGGCAACGAGCGGGCGGCGCTTGCCGGTGATATGCAGCGGTATCAGATCAAAAAGCTGATCGGCAGCTATGCCGCCGCCATGGGCGGACTGGACGCGGTGGTGTTCACCGGCGGCATCGGGGAGCATTCCGCTCCCTG
>CANQKY010000096.1 GCA_947624575.1 uncultured Clostridia bacterium | reverse complement strand
CAAGCCGCTTTGGCAGCCCCGCCTACAGGGGAAGCGGCTGCCTCGGCTGCTTTCGGTGCTGGCGGACGAGACCGCCGCCGACCGAGACACCTCCTGCTCCCTGTCGCTCGGCGAGGCGGGCATACTTTCGGTGGTGCTGTCCGCCGACTCGCTTTTGTCCGGCGTGGGGCTACAGTCGCCGCTCCCGCTTCCCTTGTTATGCCTGCTCAGCTGCGGCTTTATTCTGTTTTCCCTCTCCGCCGGTCTTTGGGCGGGCGGGCGCTTGCAGCGGAAAACCGGACTGTTAAACCGCGCCAGTATCCTCTGCTTTTTCCTGCTGGGGATCAGCCGTCTGATGGGATAAAACCTTATTCCCAAAAATTCAAATTTCCTCTTTACTATCTCTGTCAAAAATGCTATAATAATTGCGGTTTTTGTGTTGATTATCATGCCTTGGCCTAAAAGAAGTGGGGACGGAAGACAGATTGAAACGGATCATATCAATTATCAAAAACAAAAAAGAATTTGTGTTTGCTTTGGCAGATGGTGTTCTGCTCTGCTTTGCGTTTGCGGTGGCGTATCTGTTCCGCCCCGTCGAGGCAAGGCAGCTTTTGCCCTGGCTTCAGATGCTGGAGTTTCTGCTTTGTAATCTGATCGTCCTGATCGCAAGCGGGAATTACCAGATCCTCTGGCAGTACAGCACCGCCCGATACCTGTTGCGGATCGCCGTTTCTCTGACGGCGGGCAGCGTGGTATACGCCGTGATCTGCCTGATTTCCAGAGAACAGCTTTACTATGTGTTTCTCCCTTACCTGCTTTCCATCACCTTTATCTGCGGCTCAAGGCTGATCTACCGTGCCGGTATCGAGTATTACTCCGATCGCATGACCCACGCCGTCACCGACGCCAAGAAAACGCGGGTGATGATCGTGGGCGCGGGCGCTGCGGGCAACCTGATCCTGCGGGAGATGAAGCGCCCCGATTCCGATCTGCTCCCCGTTTTGCTGGTGGACGACGATATCTACAAGCAGGGGCATGTGCTGTTAGACGTTCCGATCAAAGGTGTGATTGCGGACATTCCCTCCCTTTGTGAGCAGTACCAGATCGACACCATCGTGGTGGCGATCCCCTCCTGCTCCCCCGAGGAGGAACAGGAGATCTTAAAGCATTGCAGTCAAACCGGCTGCAAGGTGCGGGTCATACCTCATCTGGACAAGCTGCTGCTTGGTGAGGACCGCGACCTGCTCTCCCAGACCCACGACTTAAACACCGAGGACCTGCTGGGGAGAGAAGCCGTTCACTTCGATAATGCCGAGGTCAAAAAGCTCATCTCCGGCAAGGTCTGCATGGTGACGGGCGGGGGCGGCTCGATCGGCTCGGAGCTTTGCCGGCAGATCGCCCACTACGGACCAAAGCAGCTGATTATCGTGGATATTTACGAGAACAACGCCTATGACATTCAGCAGCAGCTTTTCCGCATGTTCGGCAGCGATTTCCCGCTTATTGTGGAGATCGCGTCGGTGCGGGACTATCACAAGATGAACCTGCTGTTTGCGCGGTATCGCCCCCAGCTTGTTTACCATGCGGCGGCGCACAAGCATGTTCCGCTGATGGAGACCGCGCCGGAGGAATCGGTGAAGAACAATGTGCTCGGCACCTTCCATGTGGCGGCTCTCTGCGACGCCTACGCGGTGGAGCGTATGGTGCTGGTTTCGACCGACAAGGCGGTTAATCCGACCAATGTGATGGGCGCGACCAAGCGGTGCTGCGAGCTGATTATGCAGTATATGGCGCAGCAGTCGGAAACGACCAAGTTTATCACGGTGCGGTTCGGGAATGTGCTCGGCTCCAACGGCTCGGTGGTGCCGCTGTTCTGCCGGCAGATCGAAACCGGTGGACCGGTGACCATCACCCACCCCGAGATCATTCGGTATTTTATGACCATTCCCGAAGCAAGCTCCCTGATCCTGCAAGCAAGCGCCATTGCAAAAAGCAGCGAAATCTTTGTGCTGAACATGGGCGAGCCGGTCAAGATTCTGGACCTCGCCAAGCGGCTGATCCGCCATTACGGACTGGAGCCGGATCGGGATATCAAGATCGAGTTTACCGGTCTGCGCCCGGGCGAAAAGCTGTATGAGGAGCTTCTGATGGCGGAGGAGGGACTCCAGAAAACAGCCAATGAGAAAATCTTTATCGGCAACCTTGCGCCGGTGAATTTTGAGGTGTTCATTCACGATCTGCGGCAGCTGGAGATCGCCGCACGGGAGGACGAGCGGGAACAGGTGGTGGAACTGCTGCAACGGCTGGTTCCCACCTTCCACCATCAGTCATAATAAAAAAAACAGACGGCTTTCGCCGTCTGTTTTTTTGTCTAATCCAAGCAGGCGCTTTTGGAATCCCTCCACCATGCTGACGCATGGTCCCCCTCCCTTTGACAAGGGAGGCACTGGCGACCAAGCAGACTTTAACAAAAATTCTAATAAAAACAATCTAACGGAAGATTTCACCGGACAAGCCGGCAGAAGATTTTACTGTTTTCACTTATCCCATTTCAAACCGCTATGCTGTCGTTTTTGTCAAAACCTCCCTTGTGAAAGGGAGGGGGACCGCGCTTCGCGCGGTGGTGGGATTCAAACCCCGCGCTTTACTTCTTGCGAGGTTCACCACCGCTTTGCGCGGTGGGCGAGAGACGGCTGCAAAAATACTTGATTTTCTATATCCTCTCTGGTACAATATCTCCATAAAGGAAGGAGAGTCTGAATTTGATATCCTATATACTGGTGATCGTGCTGATCGCTCTTTCGGCGTTTTTCTCGTCCAGTGAAACGGCGATCTCAAGCGCCAACCGGATACGGCTCAAGCACAAGGCGTCGGAGGGCGACCGACGGGCGGAACGCGCCCTTTCGGTGATGGATTCCTTCGACCGTGCGCTTTCCGCGATCCTGATCGGAAACAATGTGGTGAACATCGCGGCATCGTCCCTTGCCACCGTGATCTGCATCTCGCTGGTCGGCAACGCCTACGGACCGGTGCTCTCCACCGTTGTCATCACCGTAGTGGTGCTGATCTTCGGCGAGGTGCTGCCCAAAAGCTACGCCAAGGAAAACGCCGACCGCATGGCGGTGCGGGTATCGGGTATCCTCAAGGTGCTGATGCTCCTGCTGACCCCCTTTGTCGCGGCGCTCTCCGCCTTGCGGCGGCTGATGAGCAAAGTGGTGGGACACAGTGAGGAAACGCCCTCGGTCACCGAGGAAGAGCTCAAATACATGATCGGTGAGATCGAAAACGAGGGCGTGCTGGAAAAAGAGGAAAGCGAGCTGGTCGCCGCCGCGCTCGATTTTGACGACATCACGGCGGACGAGGTGCTGACCCCCCGCGTAGATGTGACGGCGGTATCGCTGGACACCGATCCCGATACGCTGCGGCAGTTATTGCTCGACGGCTCCTATTCCCGTCTGCCGGTGTACGACAAGACACTGGATAACATTGTCGGCGCGCTCCACAGCAAAGATGTGTTCCGTATGCTTCTGACCGACCGCGGCGGGCGCTGGCAGGACTTGATTCAGGAGGTTTTGTTCGTGCCGCCCGGCAAGAAAATCGCGCAGCTGCTCAACGAACTGCAAAAGCGGAAATTCCATATGGCTGTCGTGACCGACCAGTACGGCGGCACCCTCGGCATCATCACGATGGAGGACATTCTGGAGGAGCTGGTGGGCGAAATTTGGGACGAGACGGACGAGGTGGTGACCGAGCTGCATGAGGTGGGCGAGCGGGAATATCTCGCCAGCGCCGATATGCGGCCCGAGGACCTGTTTGAAGCACTCGGCTGCACGCCGCCCGAAGGGGTGGACGATCTCAATACCCTCGGCGCGTGGGTGTTAGAGCAGATGGAAAAGATCCCCGCAGAGGGGGACAGCTTCTGCTGCGGCGCGCTGACCGTCACGGTGGAACGGGTGCAGGAAAACCGAATCCAGCAGCTTCGCATACTGTACACACCGCCCGCCGAGGAGGACGATACCGACGAAGCAGGGAAATGATACCCTGCCGATACTGGAAAAGTGAATGATTTTCCCGTACCATGGAAGATGGAAAAGCAAGCGGCACGGGAACACAAGCAATCGGAAAGAGAGCAGTTTTGGCTCTCTTTCCTTTTTCTTTTCCGTCCTTGCCCTTAAAGGCAGACTGCCGGCGTCTGCCCGCCGTCTGCTTTTCTCCGTCCTGACCGTCCTTATATCCCAAAGCAAGGCGGCTTACCGCTTTGCAGTAAAAAGGAGAAGATCATGGAAACTAAAATTACCCACGACGCATTGGATCATACTCTTACTTATCACGCGGCACAGCAGAACAACGAGAGCGACGTTCTTTCGTTCACACTGCCGCGATACCGTGGCAGTCTGGATCTCGGTGCGCTTTCCCCCTCCCTGTTTTTGATGCGGGAGGACGGCAGTACCGATGTGATCCAAGCCACGGAGGATCACATTCTTGTGCTGGAGACGGGAACGGACACCGTAACGATCCTATGGACTTTGACCGAATGGGCAACCGAGCAGGCGGGCGCGCTGTACTACCAGCTTGTTTTTCGCTCGGACGAGGAAAAGCCGAAGCGGTACGCCACCTTCCCTGCCAAGCTGACCATCACCCGCTCGATCGATGCGGAGGAAACGCTGGTGGCTTCCTACCCCACCTTTTTCTGGCAGTGGGATCGGGAAATGAAAAAAATCAGAGCCGACCTGGACAAACAGTCCGATACGCTGCAATACGCCCTGCTGTCGGCAAACAAGCTGACCCTCCCCGCCGATCTGCCCCTCCACTCCCTGCCCGATCAACTGAAAACGCCGGGCAGCTATTACGGTACTGCCGACAACTGGAGTTTAAGCGGCACGGTGAGGGTGAACGGTCCGTATCTGCTGACCGTCGAGCAAACCGAAGCGCCGGAGGCTGACGCCCATACACTGGTGCAAACCGTTTTCTTCTATACGCAGGGGCGGATATTCACCCGCTATCTGGAGGAGACAGACGCCGGTAAGTGGAGCAGCTTTATTGAGGTGACCTACCAGCCGCCCACCATTCGGGTGCTTCAGGCAAAGGCGGAACGGGGCTTTCTGTTCAACCTTTACACCACCGGTCTGATTGTTCCGGCAGGCAGGACCTGCATGGAAACCGAGGTGCAGGACTTTATCGGTCCTATCACAATAGGCGATACCGGAGACGTCAGCTTCACGCCGGGCAACGAGTCGATCTCTATGACCGTCACAAAGCCGCCTAATTGCGATCCGCATATCACCAACGGCATTTTTGTCGAATGGTCGGGCACCAACCGAACCAGCTATTACCCGTCCGCAAGGGTGCGGCTCGGCAGACCCACCAGCGATGACGGCGCACTCGGCATGGACGTTTTCTCCAGCCGGCGCACTCCGCTCACCTGCGGCGTTATGCTGTATGCCTGCACCGCCTCGCTCGGCACGCAGGTGAAACAATATGGCTCCGCGCAGGTCACGATCCCGAACGATTCGACCATACATCATATCCGAATACCCTTTTATCAGTTCGGTATCAACGATCCCTCTATCATGACCGACGGGACGAGCATCTGCTGCCGGATAAGCTGGTCGGATCAAACCGATTCGGTCAACAGCGGAGACGTGGTATGGATCAGCGATGTCGGTTATTTCGACGACCGCATATAACCGATATGGAGCAATTACTTTTTGCCGGCTCCGCCGCCTCCGCTGCGATCGCGTTGATTACGCTGCTCACCCTGCTGTGCAAAAGCGTTCGGAAGCTCAGCCGGTTTTTTGAGGAGCAGGCAAACGATACAAAGCAGCTTCGGCGGCACGACAAGGAGCAGTACCTGGCGATCCTGCGGCTGACCATTGTCTCGCAGGAAATGCCGCTCACCGAGCGGATCAAGGCGGGTGACCGCTACATCGAAGAAGGCGGGAACGGCGCGGTGCGGCAGTTATATGAACAACTGCTCACGAAGCAGCCCTACCGTCGGGAGGAGGAAGTATGCAAACCCCAAAGCTCACCGCAGGGACAGTGATACGGGGCATTCTAATGCTGTTATCACTGCTTTATCTTGCCGTCACGACCTTTCGCCCCGAGCTGCTGCCGTCCGGTACGGCGGCGGACGGGGCTGCCACCACTCTGACCGGTGTGGTGTTCCTCTGGTCCTACTGGAAAAACAACAGTCTGACCAGGGCGGCGCAGACGGCAGACGCATTTTTAAGACATTTAAAAAGTCAGGAGGAAACCGATGAACAGTCCATATAACGGCGCGTTTCGCGTCTCACAGGAATACAAGGGAACGGCACACCAGGGGCTTGATCTGGTGGGGGTGGACAGCAAGACAATCCACGCCACCGTCGCCGGTACGGTCGAGATCGCTGGAAACAACGACCCGAACGGATTTGGCATCTATGTCCGAATCAAGGCGGACGGCACCGGCTACCGGTACTACTACGGTCATATGAGCAAAACGCTCGTCAAGGTCGGGAATCATGTGTCGATTGGGCAGGAGATCGGGATCGAGGGCAGTACCGGAAACTCGACCGGTTCCCACTGCCACTACGAGGTGCGGAAAACCACCGACCACGGAAGCTATCTCAATGTGTGCAGCATCTCGGGAATCCCCAATCAGATCGGCACCTATGACGACGGCTACCGTCCCGCGCCCTTTACCGCAGGGCGGATTTATGTGCTGACCACCAATGTGAAGGTGCGCTCGGGCGTCGGTACGGCGTCGTCCCAGAAGAAGAAAAGCGAGCTGTCTGCCGACGGGCAGGCGCACGCGCTCGAGCAGGAGATGGCGGTGCTGAAAGCGGGTACTGCCGTCACGGTGCAGGAGGT
>CANQKY010000095.1 GCA_947624575.1 uncultured Clostridia bacterium | reverse complement strand
GACTCTCTCTAATGGTGTTTTCATAGCTAAGTTGTCCAGTTTGGTAAATTATGGACAGTTAATCAGCGGTTCCCTAAAATAGACATCCGGCTTGCGCAGCTTTCTATGATGTATGACAGAAAGCGGACGCAGCTGTTTCAAATTTAAGACGGTGGCGGAAACCGCAGGAAATACTGGCAAGCTGGGCAAACTTCATGACAAAGTTGAAGTTTGCAGCTTGTTGGGGCGACCCCAATCCCCGTTTTTCAGTTTCGTACCGAAACTGGCTACGCATCCTGCGGATGCTGTGTCGCGCTTCGCGCAGTTGGCAGACGCGTTAGCTGACGAGAACAAGAGCTTTCTTCCTAGCCGGCATCCCAGGAAATTCGCTTGGCGTTTTCCTTAACGCTTCTATGCGCTTACTCTGAACAGTTGTAAACGTCCATTCCATCTTAATTGGGCAACAGAAAGAG
This sequence comes from uncultured Clostridia bacterium, assembly GCA_947624575.1. Taxonomy (GTDB): domain Bacteria; phylum Bacillota; class Clostridia; order Oscillospirales; family Ruminococcaceae; genus CANQKG01. The sequence continues at coordinate 6,492 of CANQKY010000095.1, read as the reverse complement.
CTGGCGCTTAACGTCACAGCTGTCGTCAACAGTCTATTGTTGTATTTGGCGCCAGGCGCCTAAAAAGCTTTCGCTCGTTTAACAGGCGACGGCCGTTTTAAGACCTCGTTAAATCACATAAGATATATTTACGACATACGAGTTGCGTAGGCGGCTATTGTCCTTAAACGACAGTTTTCCCCTGGCCAGATCGAAGAAAGTTGAAAATAGGCTTGCAGAATTTCGCCCAAGAGAATATAATAAAAATGGTTTTCTTTAGGCTCTATGCGATAATGAACCGCTGCAAGAGGACGGTTACGTAATGAATCAGAAGACTGTTCTATAGCGGAAACGGCGTTCGACAAACGCAGATTCTAGGCAAAAGCACATTAACGACGCATTTCATATGGGCTTCTATCGGGACGACCTAGAGAACATAGAGAACTCGACATATACGAATGGGACAAAAAGAAATGACTCTTCAAAGCGCTATGTATCAGGAAAAGAATATTATTCAATGTTCCGCGCCATGGAGGATGCATGAGTTCTTTGCAGGAAGCGGACTGGTTGCGTATGGGCTAAATGGGATGTTTGCTTCTGTTTGGGCAAACGATATCAGCGAACAAAAGGCAGCCGTTTATGAGGCAAATTTTGGAAGAGATCATTTTATTCTTGACGATATTAAGAATATCAAAGGAAGCGAATTGCCCTTTGCGCATCTTTCATGGGCGAGTTTTCCTTGTCAAGATTTATCGTTAGCCGGCTCGATAGGAGGAATTCATGCGTCCCGTAGCGGCTTAGTTTGGGAATGGTTGCGCGTCTTAGATGAAATAGATAATCCGCCTAAAGTTTTATCGTTAGAAAATGTGCCCGGCCTGCTTTCTACAAGCGGAGGCGATAATTATCGCGTTCTCCATATGGCGCTTGTTGAACGTGGATATCGCTGTGGAGCGATTGTTTTAAACGCTTCCCATTTTGTTCCGCAATCAAGGCCGAGAGTGTTTATTATTGCCGTTCAAGAAAAATGCCTTATCCCAAAAGAGCTGGTCGGAAGCGGGCCGTGCTGGTTACATAATGAAGCTGCGACAAGGTTGGGTAACGGATTGCCCGGCTGGGTCTGGTGGCATACAGAAAAGCCGCCGCGGCGAACGAAAACGCTTAAAGACGTCATCGATGGGGACGCTCCCTTTGACAAAGACGGCGTATTAAACCTTGTGCCCGAGCGACATCAAGCTAAATTGCGAGCGCACGATACTGTTTATGCCACAGGATATCGCCGTACGCGAAATGGGACGCAACAGCTTGAACTTCGTTTTGATGGGATTGCCGGTTGCTTGCGAACGCCGGAAGGCGGAAGCAGCAAACAGTATCTGATAGTGAAAAAGGGCGATCAAATCCACGCTCGACTTTTAACTGTGCGTGAAGCTGCTCGATTGATGGGCGCGCCGGACACCTTCATGCTGCCGGGGAGTTACAACGACGGATACAAGGCGATGGGCGACGCGGTAGTCTTGCCGGTCGCGCGGTTTATAGGAGAGCGTTTCCTGACTAAGATTGCGGAGGCAGTTTATAATGATTAGTCCAGAAGACCGCTTGAAAGCGTTTCAATCCGAGAACAACATTACTACGAAGGGGTCGCTGTCTTTGGTAGTGCAGTTTACTCGCATGGTAAGAGATAGGGACTTCCCGCTTGATCCAGATGATTTTCAAACGAGCGGCAAAGGACAGGTGGCTGGACTTGGCGGAGCAAATTTGAAAAAGATTTTGAAAGATCACGGCATCTCCCAGTTACTTTCCTCTGAAGGAGGAAGAACCAGCAGGGGCAGCATGGGGCTGATGATCAAGTATGTAGATTTTTTGAACGCATGGAACGCCGAAGAATCCGTTGATTTTACGGTCGTTGAAGACTTCTGGGCCGAGCAGGTGAGAGAGTATTTCAGGAATCAGCCGTTTGTTTTGACCGCCGATACGTCGAAAACGATAGGCGCTAATTTGGACGAGTTGTTTGAGCAAGCGAAGAAACGTCAGAAGCAGAATCCCGGCACGCAATATCTGGGAACCGTTTTACAGCATCTTGTCGCGGCGAAACTTTGCCTGATCTTGCCGGAAAACTCTTTTGAAATCCATGGGGCCTCCGTTGCCGACGGGCCCACGGATCGCAACGGCGATTTTGTCATCAGCAGTACGGTTATTCACTGTACGACGATGCCGGGCGCGCTACTTATTGAAAAGTGTAAGGCAAATCTTCGCGCCGGTTTCCATCCGGTAATCATTACAATCTTTGAACGTGTACATACCGCGCTTAACCTCGCGGAAGACGCCGGCTTGGCGGGGCGCGTTGACGTATGGGATATTCAGCAGTTTTTATCCGCCAACGTTTACGAGCATAGCCTGTTCGACGAGGCGAACCGGAATTCCACGCTTTCCGACATCATTGCTCAATATAATAGGATTGTGCTGGATGCAGAGACCGACCCTAGTCTCCGTATAGAGTTTGAGGCAAGGTGAATATTTGTGGCCGACGTCTTTGATGCGGAAAAGCGTTCCGACATTATGCGGCAGGTCAAATCAAAGAAAAATAAATCGACGGAGCTTCGCCTGATTGAGGTCTTCAAACAAAACGGAATCACAGGCTGGCTGAGAAACTATCCTGTAAAAGGTCATCCTGACTTTGTGTTTCTTAAGAAGAAGATCGCTGTGTTTGTGGACGGATGCTTTTGGCACGGACATGACTGTCGAAATACTCGCCCCGCCGATCATCAGGAATACTGGCAGAAGAAGCGGGAACGAAACATAAGGCATGACAAAGAAGTAACAGCGATGTTTGAAGCGCGAGGCTGGACGGTTTTGCGGATTTGGGAATGTGAATTAAAAAAGAAAAATAAAGATGAACTTCTAGATAAGATCAGAATTATTTTAGTCGAAGGAGGAGATTCTGTATGGCCGACGTAACAAGCGCAGAAGTATTACCTATAAAGAAAGACGTTCCATTGGACTTTGTTAGATTTGAAGAAGGATATATATTCAGAAATAACAGAGCTATTACATCGACGCCTGATATTGCACTAACTGAATTTGTTGCAAATGCTTGGGATGCCGGTGCATATAACGTGAGCATCGTTATTCCTTATGAAAATGGAGACGTTATTTCAGTTGAAGACGATGGAACAGGAATGAGCGACGCAGAATTCCGCCAGCGATGGTTAACATTAAATTACGATCGACAAAAGCGACAGGGCAAAGAAGTTGTATTTCCCGCTGATACGCGTGCTTACAAACGCATTGCCTATGGGCGAAATGGCGTCGGAAGACACGGAATGCTGTGTTTCGCAGACAATTATACGGTTGAAACGTGGCAAAACGACATATGTAACAAATATGATCTTGCTATTTCTTCGGGTATGGGGCCGTTTAAAATCCTAAGCCATACCCAATATAGTAAAGCAGGACACGGAACAAAAATCAGTACATGCGTTCATCGACATTTGCCAAGCCCAGAAGCAATGACAGAGATTATTTCTGCGCGCTTTTTATATGACCCATATTTCAGTGTTGTAATTAATGGAAAGAGAGTAGATTTGTTAAGTCACAAAGGCGTTTATGATGAAAAAGATATTGTTTTGTCAAATGGAGTAAAACTACATTTAATAATAATTGATTCTTCTAAAACAGCAATGAAATCCCAGCAACATGGCATTGCATTTTGGGTAAGTGGGAGATTAGTAGGAAAACCCTCTTGGACTTATGGCGGATTTCAGTTCTTGGATGGACGTTTTAGAGTCGCAAAACGATATACGTTGATTGTGCAAACAGACGATTTAATTGATGATGTTTTACCTGATTGGACAGGATTTATTGACTCGCCTCAAATTAGGGAGGTATATCAGCAGTTCAAAGAATATGTTGATGACTTTGTTGCTAACGTCATGACTGAGCAAGTTTCCGAATTGAAACTAGAGGTTATTCGAGACACTCGTGATGAATTGGAATTATTATCCACATCAGGGCAGCGTGACATTTCCATGTTTATAGAAGGCGTTACTGCAAGAAACCCTATGTTGAGTCAAGATTTTTTGCATACAGCGGTAGAGGCCATTATAACTATTGAACAGGCCAAAAAAGGAGAGCAGTTATTGGCTCAACTCAGTCAAATGACTCCAAACGACCTTGATAAGTTGTCCGATCTGCTTCGGGAATGGGACATTGGTGATATACTGACAGTTATCTCTGAAATCGATAAACGAATAACCGTTGTTGAAGCTATCAGTAGAATATTTGACAACAAAGATACTGATGAGCTTCATACCTTGCACCCTCTTGTTTTAAATGCTCGCTGGCTTTTTGGCGCAGAATTTGATTCGCCGATGTTCGTCTCGAATTCCGCATTGACAACAGTTGTCAAAAGTTTGTTTAAGCCTAATGAGTACGATGTAAGTGAAATAAATAACCCACGAAAGCGTCCAGATATTGTATGTTTAAAAACCTCTACAATACAAGCAGTTTGTACAGATCGTGCAGATGTTGATGCAGGCGGAATCATGAAGCCTGATCAAGTCTTAATTATCGAGTTGAAGCGAGGCGGGTTTACAATTGAAGCTCAAGAAGTAAGTCAAGCTGAAACCTATGTAAGACAGATTAAAAAAGCATCTATTCTCCATAAAGCGGCTGAAATTACGGCATTTGTAGTAGGGGCATCTATTGGTGACGTTGATTGCAACAAGAAGAGCGATAGTGGTGTTGTTCATGTCGTTACCTATGGTCATTTAGTTGAAACAGCAAGCAAGAAACTATTCCGTTTACGTGAAACGCTCAGGGCGCACTACAACGAGATTGGAGAAAAGAGTTTGGTTGAAAGGGCGCTTGAAGAACCCAAACAGCTGACTATGTAATTATTCCGTTTGGCGTTGCCTTATAATTGTCAAAACGGGCGGGATCAAAAAGTACTTGTACGCCTCTCTTGGTGATAGTGCGCCTCAACTTCAAGGCATTTCGTTCTTTACCGAAATCAGAAGAAATGAATGATTAATTTGTATACCTACCATTACTTCTGCCGACGGACAACCTTTTGTCCCACTCTGCTTGCAAAACTCCACCACTATTAATTCGGTGTGTCAAGATCATGTCATCTTGGTTTTCCTGTCAGCCGCGCCAGCAATACTACACTTTGCTCCGCAAAGTCGTGTGCCAAAAGGGCTTAGGCTTCTTTAGAAGCCACGCATTTGTCTGCTATAATATACGTTTTCAGCCAATATCCCCCACTCCTTCAAAAACACAAAGAAGCAGTGCGCATCCGTTCCTCACGGACGGTGTGTACCGCTCTTCTGTTTTGTTTGCAGACTAGGCCGGAATGCAGAATCAGCATATTATCCATTCATTTTAACGCTAATTCAGGGTTGCATATTATGCCCAATTCTGATATAATCTGTCTATCAGACAGGAGGCGATTTCTTGAAAGCGGTTGCTCAGAGAATCCGCGAGCTGCGGGAGAGCGCGAGGCTGTCCCAAGCGAAGATGGGCGAAATCGTAGGCGTGAAGCAATCCAGCCTGAACCGCTATGAACAAGGGCAATCCTCGCCCAGCTTTGAAACCCTTCTGCGCTATGCCGACTACTTCGACGTATCGCTGGATTATATCTTCGGGCGCACCGACCAGCCGCAGGGCAGGCTGTACGAGTGCAAGACGAGATTTGAGGAGAGCGACCCGGAGCTGGAGAAGTTTGTAGAGATGTGCTTTGATCCTAAATCGCCCATGAACAGCCGCCTGAAGAAAACCCTGCTGGCCATGCTGCGGGAGGGGAAGAAATGAACGTCGTGATATACGCTCGCTATTCCAGCCACAGCCAGACCGAGCAATCTATTGAAGGGCAGCTTCAAATCTGTTATGAGTTCGCCAGGAACAATGGGCATGTCGTCATTGGCGAATACATTGATCGGGCGCAGAGCGGCACGACGGACAGCCGGGTTGAATTCCAGCGGATGATCGCAGACAGCGATAAGCACACCTTCGAGGGCGTCCTTGTGTATCAGCTGGATCGATTCGCCCGCAACCGTTACGACAGCGCCATCAATAAGGCCAAGCTGAAAAAGAACGGAGTGCGCGTCATCTCAGCCCGCGAAAACATCAGCGACGACGCCAGCGGCATCTTGGTGGAGGGCGTGCTGGAGAGCATGGCCGAATACTACTCGGCAGAGCTGTCCCAGAAGATACGGCGGGGACTCAACATCAACGCGGAAAAGTGCCTGAGTAACGGAAGCAATCCCGGTCTTGGCTACCGCGTGGACGCGGAACGCCGTTTCCATGTAGACCCGGAGGGCGCAGCCATTGTCCGAGAGATCTTCGAGATGTACGCCGGCGGAAAGACCGTGACGGAAATCATCAACGATCTCAACGCAAGGCAGATCAAGACTTCAAAGGGCAACGCGTTCAACAAGAACAGCCTCCACCGCCTTTTGCGCAATAAGCGGTATGTTGGCTACTATATATATAAGGATACGGAAACGCCGGGAGGGATGC
>CANQKY010000094.1 GCA_947624575.1 uncultured Clostridia bacterium | reverse complement strand
TCGGCCATGTAGTCGTAGAGCGCCTTTTCCGTGTCGCCGAAGGGGCCGTAGACCTTCTCCGCGTCGCGGTTGGGGAAGAACATGTGCGTCGCGCCGCGCACGAACGCGATCGTCTTGTCTGCCATCTTGGCGTGCTCGTAGATCATCTCGCTGGCCAGATATTCGTAGCCGCCCGTCATGCCCATGAAGAGCGCCGGGCACGCGATGTGCTCGATGTTGCCGATGGGCGAGGCGTAGCTGGAATGCCAATCGACGCCGACGATGCCGTCCTCCTCGACGGCGAAGGCCTTCGTCGTGCGGATGGCCTGCGAGCTTAAGAAACCCTTGACGGTGTTCTTGTTGACGCCCATGCCGTAGGTCATCGAGAAGCATAGCTGTGAGCCATATAGATCGGATCATTTTTTCCCTCGCTCACATCCGCCGCAAAGGGTTCACGATGATAATCATCGGTCGCCTCGTCATAGGGCGTTCCGTTTTCCCGAATGAAATCCTCAATAAACGGATTCGGGCAGGCGGTATAATAGGGCGGGCGCGAAAGGGCAATGATGTCCTCGTCCTTGGCAATCGGGAAACCCTCGATGTGGCGAACCTTATCTATATCCTGCTTCGTGAGCTTCATGGCGGCGTTCCTCCTTATTTGACAGCCATTCGCGCCGGCTCTTGGAAACGGCTTTTTTCACAGATTTGCACTTGACAGCCGCTCTGATCCTATGTATAATGTAGATGAACCGCTGAAAGGGCGAATGCCTCGTAGGTGGTGTTTTTTTATGCCTATCTGGGATAGATGACCAGTCCATAGGGATTGCCGCGTGCCGCATCCAGATTGAGAAGATTTCCTCCCTTTAAGGTGGCGAGCACCCGGTGAGCAAAATGGTCGTCGATAATCCTTGCCGCACGGTTTGGCAGCGAGGCGTGGAGAAACTCGACTTTGTAGTACAGATGAACAAAATACGAAATGAAATCGCACACCTGTATAAAGTATGACTCCTTGGAATCCTTTTCCAAGATATCTTCAATCAAATTCTTAATCGGAGAATTCCGGGGTTCCGGGCTGTACTGTGAAGGGATCGGATTGAAAGCCCTTATCGCTCGCGCTGTCTTTCTCATTGGGGCAAGCCTGCCCGGATCCGTGATGATCATGAAATTCCAGCCGCCGCTGCTCTGACTATCGTTTTCGATGCGTTGAATGTTATACGTCAACGCATTTTTTAATACGTCGTATGTGGCACGGTGCTGTACTCTGGTCTTATCGATAATGACATTGATTGCCTTTGCATCGAGTGCCGCAATGGCCTTTGTGTACTGGATCAAAAGGTCCTTTCTCTGTTTCGGCGTCCACCCATACGGACGGTACAGCCCCTTATCCGTCAGAAAATGCCTTGTGTGCATTTCCTCCGTAATATGGAAACCGAAATCTTGTTTGAGCTGCCTCCGGCAATCTCGCATTGCATCAAAATTATGCTGCCATGATGCGGTTGACATACAGAGACTGGTCAAGACAAAAGTGTCACTGGACGTCGTAACAATGCCATCGTCGCCCGTTTCGTCAAAATAGGCAATTCGCGTTTCCATATGGTCTGGCCCTCTTCATATCACTTCACGACGATGCGCACCTTGCTCTTATCCATGCCTCTCGTCCTGGCGTCGATCCACTCCGCCAGACGGGCTTTGCATTCGTCCGGCGCGCAGGGACTCCAGGAAAGCAAGGCCTGATGGAGCGCATCCATCGGCAGCTCGACGCTTATCATTCCGCTGAGCATCGCATTCACGGCGTCGATGAATTGCTGATCGACGGGCATCGGAAGCTACCGGGTGGTCATGAAGCGCTCGACGGTCTGCTGCTGATTCCTGGCGAGCAGCGCCTTTTGATCCTCGAGCATGGGATCTTCCAGCGCCGTCAAGAGCCGCGCCGTCCATGCCGCCAGAAGATCGTCCAATCGATCCTCGATGAATTCGAGGCTTCCCGTGACAGGCTGGAACGTGTGATCGGCGGGGTTAAAATGGCAATGCGGACAGTCCGGGGATTCATGCAGCTCCGGCGTCGCGCATTCATAGCATACCTTCACGGAGGCAAGGCGCGCGAGAAGGTCGTTGAGCTGGCCGAGCGGGAGAATGTCGCGGATATTCCGCAAGGCCTGAAGCGCCTTGACCGTTTCGCTCTGCTGGATTTTGCCCTTTCTGGTCGCCCCGGCATGGTCCAGACGATACTGTTTATGCGCGTCCATATAATACGCGATATAGGCGTTCTGCAAACCGGCAAGCTGCGCGATGAGCTCATCCGTGTCGTCGGTATCATAATCTTCTTCTAAAATGCGGTCCCGCAGCTGCATGAGAAGCGCTTTCTTTTCGGCAAAGGCCTCGTGAAGTGCGTTGTCCTCCGGGACGCGGGTCTCCGCCATGGAGATATATTTCAGCGCCTCAAGCGTATCGACATAGAAGCCCTGTGCGCGTTGGGCGGCATGCATTGCCCGAATGCCGTCCTCAAGCTCCTTCATCCGTGCGTCGTCATAGTCGAAATTCTTGAGCTTGGCGGGTGTGGTGAAACGGCTCCGTATATCATCCGCCGCCCTATGCACGGCCGTGATACGATCCTTGAGCTGATCAGCGACATTCATGGGGATCAGCAGTTCTCCCCAAACGCTTACATTCTTCATGAGGAAACTCTTGAGGGTCAATGCTGTGTTGCCGGTCTCCTGCGCCTTCTTTTGCAGGGTATCCAATGCCTGCGGGTAGGTGCTCTCGCTTGCCAAAAGGCCGGAGGATACGTCGAAAGCGTCAAAGAGGCGGGTCAGCATTTGACGGTTCATGGATTTGGGCTTTTCCAGGCGTTTGAATGACACGGGGCTGTATTTGCACAGCGCTTCCATATTGCCCGCGTCATACCGCTGCCCATTATCGGCGACCAACACGCAATAGCCGCCGTAAACGAGGGCGGTCAAAATGACGCTCATCCAGATATCGTCGAGGTGGAAGCGCTTATCGGCGTATTCCTCCCCGTTACGCGTTTCCATGATGTCGCTGAAATTGAGAACGGTGCCCTCCGGCAGCGCCTTGAGCGTCTGGATATAATACGCGGCATATTTGCTGTTCTCCGGGCGCACTTTTCCATCCAGAATCAGACCGAAGGATTCCAAAACGGCGGAGCCCAACTGCGTGGAGCGGCCAACAAGGGCGTTCAATGCCTCCAGCTTGGTTGCCGCCATGTTTTGAGCCGTGATCGGATGCGGGAATCGCGGATAATCCGGGTACTTTTCGGTGAAATACGGGCCAAGCGCACGGGACGCCGCAATGTCCACGGCGGATTTAACGGTCAGCTCGTTCATCTTCACGCCCTTGAGGTATTCGAGAATACCCCTCTCATGGCCCCGATAGGTGATGCGGAACATGGTCGTTTTGTTCTCATCCAGCCATTTGCGAATCTTCGAAAGCTAGCCCTTGCCGCGCTGTACGTAAGCGGTCCTGGTTTCGCCCGCTGCGCTGATGGCCTCCATTTCCTTTGCGCCGCTATACAGACGAACGAGCTGCGCAAATTTGGTGTCATACTGCAGGGCGAAATAGACCTCGTCCTTGAGGGGCTGCGCCGCAGGCCTCTCATGCCCGAACGGCGGGAGAACATAGACATAGAAATCCTCCTCCGGCTGCGCCGTCGGGCGGTCGGCGCTATTGCCGAGGAACAGATAGCCGCGCCGGAAGATGTTCTTATCATGCCAATTCAGGTTATATTGATAGATGTGATACCCGGTCACATGCTGCGTTGTCGTCCATTCCAATGTGGATACGACGATGTCGAAGAAATACCGATTGAGGGCATCGTCGCCGAGAAAATCGGCTTTTTCCTGAATCTTCTTGTCGTAGTCGATGTCCTTTTTCAAATCCAGATAATACTGCCCGTTATCTCTGTTGTATTCGATGAATTGCCCGGATACGGTATTCATGATGTCCCGGAGGACGGTCGTAATAGTAGAAAGAAGGAAATCCTCCTCCATGACAGGCAGCGGGATGTAGAGGCACAGATCGTCCTTCAGATTTTGAGCCGTCAGGCCGAGTTTGGCATCCAATGTGCCGGTCGTCAGGCGATGTACGCTCAGGGCATAGATCATTTGAAGGGCCAACGGCCGATAGCTTGCCTTCGGGAAGGAGCGGGAAAGAATATCCTCCAGGACGGTGGACTTCGATAGGACCTCATGGACGGCGGGATCGGTGCGCAGGCTCGGATTCTCCTTGATGCGCTTCCAGTAGGTATCGTAGAGATAATGCCGGGCTTCGTATCGTTCACATCCTGATCCAATACGCCGGAGATCGTCTCGGAAATGGTTTTCAGCACCTCGCGCTTTTCAACGGTGACGATGTGCTGGAAGGTATAGATATAGGCGGGATGAATGGGGAACATATCGACATAGTCCTCTAAGCGATCCGCCATATTCTGATAGAGCGGGCAGAATTTCTGCAAATGCTCCCGAATCTGCGCCTTCTGCTCCGCCGATTTGCGAAGGACGCGATTCTGCGCGACATAGGCCATGTCCTCGGAGCGAATCAGCACCTGCTCAAAGCGGTCCTTCATCTTAAGCAGGGAGCTGGAAACCTGCCGGAATGCGGAATTGTCAAAGAGCGCCTCCTGTACGCCGGAGATCATGCGAAAGCGCGTGGATTTGATGATCTCTCCCAATTCGCGCATGAAGCCCAAATCGGCCATGAGCTCCGTGTCCTTCCGGGTTTTGAGATAATCCAGCAGCTCGTCCACGACGATCAGATAGCCGCGGTTCTCGCCATACTTCTCGGCAAAGGCTGCCATCATATCCAGCAGCGAATCCTTGTTGTTCGTGATCTGATCGGCGGGCGGGAATTTGAAGACGATTCCGCGCTTGGCCAAATCCTGCTCCAATGTGGATGTGACGATCCCCCGCAGGGACATGGCGGTGGAACCGATTTCAATGCGCAGAACCTCAAAGCGCCCGGCGATGCAGGCGGCATCGGTTTTGAATTGCGCATTTTGTGCAAGGGCCAGCATGTCCGCATCGGCCGCAATGGAGGAAATGACGCTCATCAAATGCGATTTACCTGTGCCATAGTTGCCTACGAGCAGGATACCCTTGTTATCTACGACCTCTTCGAGGCGAAGCTGAGAGATGATCCTCGCGCTGATCAATTCCGCCATGCTATCGCTCATCACATAGCTGGACACCAATTCTTCAGCTTTCTTCTTGTCATCGGCGCTGCGAAGGACGATGACGGATTCAATGGGATCAAACTGGATGAGATCGCGGTACTTCATGGCGGCTGCTCCTTTACTCTGTGATGACGTATGTATCCATCATGCCTGAAAAGTCTGTGCTGTAATAATCGGGTTGGCTTGGCTCGCCATAGATCAAGCGCCCGTCTTGGACGATGCCGGGCCAGGATAGGCATATCTTTTTATTTCGGCATAGCGAGAGCAATGCGCCGAGTGCATCGATGCCAAGGGTTGGTGCAAAAAGCACTTCGATATGTGTCATATGAACGGCAGCATGATCGGCAATGATGTTCCGAAGGACGCCGTCGATTTGATACCGGCGATCCTCCGCCCGCATTGCGCAGAGCCTGTCGCTTACCAGCTGCCCCGTATGCAGAACGGGTAAATCCTTCGGGATGCGCCTTTCGCTCTGAAATATGAATAGCCCTTGTTGGATGTCGGCGAATATGCGCCGGAATTCATGCCGCGTGATTTGCGCACCCATAGACGCCGCTCCCTTCGTATCCGTTGAATGTCCATACCAAGGGCATGGATACACTTCCACAAATCCATTATAGACCAAAACGTGCGATTCGTAAAGGAAAACGCGGATTTTTTAACGATGCGGCCGGTTTTCTGCCGCTTTCACAATCCTTCCTGCAGATCGAGGAAAGCGGGAAGGAACGGCGGGAAATCTTCTTCCTAAGCGGTTGCTCTTGTTTTTTTCACGCAGTGGCGGTCTTCGTTGCACGCTGCATAGCATCAGGTGCGACAACAAATGATTCCGACAACTGGGACATTAAACGCCGACCCATTCTGTTGCCAAATCAAAAACGCACAGACGTTTATGACTGTTCAGAGTAAGCGTATAGAGGGCACAAAACAAAACGATCACAGTGAAGTGCAGGTTAAATTAAACGTTCGACATTTTTATGCGTTGTAAAACTTTGTTGGCACGGTCGTCCTCAAATGCCGTTTTGCTCTTCACGGTTATATTTCCTCGCTTTGCCATATGGCAAAGTTCATTTGTAGTGCAACCTTTTTTTGCGAAGACCTTTGATTATGCTAAGGGTTTGCTCATAAGCGATTCACTCTTTTGCCCAAGAGTTGGCAAAAGGAGAAGAAAATTACGAAGGTGCTGCCACACGGTGCTCTTTTTTTGTCCGTTGTAAAATGAAAAGAGTTTTATCGTCATGAGAAACTGTAAAGCTGAGTTGTTCCGCACAAGTCTCGTTAAAAGCCGTCCGAACGATAAGAACTGCGCATCACTAAACAGCTTGTAGCATACGGCCAGAGCTTAACCGATTTTATCCGCCAACTGCAAAGGAGTTGCGGAAGACCGTCGCAGATCTTTCACGCTGAAATCTGAAAACTTGAAAACACAGATGACACCATCAGCGGCAATCGAGCGTTAAGGAAAACGCCAATCAAATTTTCTGGGTTGACGGCTAGGAAGAAAGCTCTTGTTCTCGTCAGCTAACGTGTCTGCCAACTGCGCGAAGCGCAACACAGCATCCGCAGGATGCGCAGCCAGTTTCGGTACGAAACTGAAAAACGGGGATTGGGGTCGCCCCAACAAGCTGCAAACTTCAACTTTGTCATGAAGTTTGCCCAGCTTGCCAGTATTTCCTGCGGTTTCCGTCACGGCCTTAAATTTGAAGCAGCTGCGTCCGCTTTCAGTCATACATCATAGAAAGCTGCAAAAGCCAGACGCCTGTTTTTGAAAGTGGTGCTAAGAGATGGGACGCAAAACTCGCAAGCGGCCTCGATGAGGTACGGTATTGTGCGCAAA
>CANQKY010000093.1 GCA_947624575.1 uncultured Clostridia bacterium | reverse complement strand
CTGGATGACAATCCTTCTCTTGCCATTGATTATATTGTCGCCAAACCTCGTATGGCGTTGTATATGGAGTATAGCACGCGAATCTATAGCATCTATACCTGCTTCATCTCGCCGGAGGATATTCACCCCTACTCCATTGACGAGGTGTTTATCGATGCGACGCACTATTTGAAAACCTATCACACTACGCCGCATGAGTTGGCGATCAAACTCATTCATGCAGTATTCGACGAAACCGGCATCACAGCAACAGCGGGAATTGGTACGAACCTCTATCTTTGCAAAATCGCTATGGATATCGTGGCGAAGCATATGCCCGCCGATGATCGTGGTGTTCGTATAGCCGAGCTGAACGAAAAGACCTACCGGCAGACGTTGTGGGAGCATCGTCCGCTGACGGATTTCTGGCGCGTAGGCAAAGGTTACGCCACAAAGCTGGAGGCACAGGGCCTCTTTACAATGGGTGATATAGCTCGGTGCTCAATCACGAACGAGGAACGGCTGTATAAATTGTTCGGCGTAAATGCTGAATTGCTCATCGATCATGCGTGGGGATGGGAGCCTTGCACTATTGAAGCAATCAAGTCATACAAGCCTGACAGTAATAGCATTTCATCCGGGCAAGTGCTCCAGTCGCCTTATCCCTTTGACAAGGCAAAGCTGGTCGCACGAGAAATGGTCGAGCAACTCGTGCTGGAGCTGGTAGACAAGCACATGGTTACTGACCAAATGGTGCTGACTGTAGGATATGACATAGAGAACCTTTCTGATCCGGCGCGCAGAGCGAAATACACTGGCTCCATTGAAACCGACAGGTATGGACGAAAGATACCAAAGTCCGCGCACGGGAGCATCAACCTGAAACGTCAAACCTCCTCTACCCGCCTGATCACAAATGCTGTCATGGAGCTGTTTGACCGAATTGTTCACCGCGACCTCTTGGTACGGCGAATGTACGTCGTTGCCAACAAAATCGTAGATGAGAAGGACATCCGGGAAGAAAAACCGGAGCAGCTCGATATGTTTACTGATTATGAAGCCGAGCAACGGAAGAAAAAAGCGGAGGATGCGGCGCTTGACAAGGAGCGTCGTGCTCAACTCGCCATGCTTGAAATTAAGAAAAAATACGGGAAAAACGCTATATTGAAAGCGATGAATCTTCAAGAAGGCGCTACAGCAAAAGAGCGAAACGAGACGATTGGCGGTCATAAGGCATAACGGGAGGTGCATCAGGATGGGAAAGTACGATGACATCATCGATTTGCCGCACCATGAATCGAAGACGCATCCTCAAATGTCCATGATAGAGCGGGCTGCGCAGTTTTCGCCCTTTGCAGCCCTTACCGGTTATGAGGACGCGATAGACGAGGCCGCGCGGCTCACAGAGGACGAGCTCGATCTGAGTGAAGGTTCCATTCAGGAAATCAACGATAAGATTTGCTTTTTGATGGAACACTTGTCCAGCCATCCAATCATCACGATCATGTACTTTGTGCCGGATGAAAGGAAAGCCGGGGGCAGATACAGATCTGTCACGGGTGAAGTAAAAAAGATCAGAACTTTCGAGCAAGAGATAGAGCTTGCAGATGGAACCACCGTCGCTATTAAGCGAATCCTTTCTATCGATAGCGAGTTATTCAATCAGTTTGATATGCAGTAGAACTCAAGAGCATACGAATGCCGGGTCATTACCATTATTGGTAGTGGCCCGGCTTAAATTTATTCGGCCATCTCGCCAGCGCCCGGACTATTTACTCATCTCCTGCTTCTTGAAAGAAAGAAGTCCGAAGGCTTCTATGGATTGGGTGGCATGGCTTCGCTCATTGCACGCATCATCTGAAGCGTTGCAGTCTTTTGCGTTGGTGTCAATGGAAGCCAGTATTTAACAAATTCCCGCAAATCAGGAGTCAATTCGATTACATCTTCATCCGCAAAGAACTGGCTGAGCGTAATGCCAAATCCCTTGACACACACAGTCTCTAACGTATCGATTGTGGGGAGCGTATTCCTGCGGAACAGATTCGACACGGTGGATTCAGAAAGACCGCAGTTGATTGCGAGTCTGTAGGCTGTCCAACCGCGCTCTTTCAGCAAAGAGGTCAATTTCGCGTGTACGTCCAAACCACCGCCTCCTCTCTTCCTGCGAATATTTTACCTTATTCCTTGGAGGCAAAATACATTATACTTGTACGGAGATTGCATTAGAGCTATAATGTATATGCTGTTCATCGGAGGTGATAGCATGGTGGAAAGAGCGCTGCGGCGTCATCGATGCTGTTTCACGGGGCATCGGCCAGAAAAACTACGCATGGGTGAATCCTACTATCAAGAGACTCTCAATCATGCCATACGGGAAGCCGTAGATCGAGGGTATTGCACATTCATCAGTGGAATGGCAAGAGGCATCGATATATGGTCTGCGGAGCAACTCCTGTGTCTACGAAAAGAGTATCCCGAATTGCACCTGATCTGCGCATTGCCGCATCCAGATTTTGAGAAGAATTGGACGCCAGATTGGCAGCGCAGGTATCATGCAATCCTCAACGCTGCTGATTTGGTCAGGGTCATCAGTCCCTCTTACTCGATGAGCTGTTATCAGAAGCGGAATGAATGGATGGTCTGTCATTCATCACTACTGATAGCAGCTTACAACGTCTCGGCGGGTGGGACTCGCAACACGATTGAATCCGCCAGAAAACAGCATATCGAGATTCTTTTTATAGACAACCCGAAAGAGAAGTGAATGGAGGTTACGGTATGGAAAAGGATGTAAGCATCTTGACCGAGAAGCAACGAATCGCATGGACAAGGCATGAAAACGGCGAACCGTATTCCAAGATTGCCAGGGACATGGGTCTATCCGCTCAAGCAGTAGCAAACCATGTTCATAATGCGGAGCGGCGTTTTAGAGAGTACGAAAGGTACAAGGCTCATGAAGAGTGGAATAACGCGCAGATCAATCTTGTTTTGACAAATGCCGAATGTGAGATACTCGTACAGGGGCTGTTGGCATATGAAAATAAAATGATGAAGACAGCTCATTTTACCGGTAGTGGTGATTGGCGCAGCCGCCTTCCATATGAAGCACAAAGGATACCTCCATTGCTTGATAAGCTGCAACAAGCCGTGTACGGAGAAAGCCGATATAGATCAACGCTGATCGTTTGCGAGATGCAAAATGACCTCAAGAAATCGAAAGCCTGACCCCGTGTCGGTTCACCTTTGGTGGTTTGTGCGTATGGTGCGTGTTGGCCGCAGTCCCGAGAACGAGCAATGAAGCGTGAAGAACACAGCGCTAGACGGCGGGTTAAGAATAGCAACCTTAGCTCTAAAGTACTGTATCGACATCAAGAACAACGAGCGATGTGGTGCGGCTTATGCCCTGCTCGTAGGAAACGGAAGCAGATACCTTGCAACAGCGCAAGGGTTTGAAGAAAACATGCTACGGGCATTGCACAAACAAGATGGAAGCTGAATTAGACTGGCCAGCTACAATGATATTAAAGAAGAATTTTTGTCGATCAATTCCAGCAGACGAAAGGCTGAAGATCTGACGGGACAACGCTTTTGACGACTTACCTCGTATAGCGTGCCGGAACAAGTGGTGAGTATGAACAATGGCTCGCAAGTGCGACTGCTGACGTGAACACGTCGTAAACAGTATAAAGTTGAAGAACACTCATCACAGTGAGCAGCTTCAATCGGCACAGATAGACGAAACAATTAAACTCGTGAGAAAACAAAGTGATTCCCGTGGAGGCAATACTCCACAGGAATCACTTCATGGCTCTGCGCGAGCCTTACGAAGGCCAATCTTGGGGATTGTTAGAAAATCATTTCAACCCATACCCTAAAAAGGGAAACTGTGGGATATTTAAACCCACAACAATATTGTATCATACCCAATTGGATTAGCAATAGCATTAGGACAAAAACTAGCCTGTAGTTACAGAGCGTTAGGAAAAAACTTGCAAACTGTTCGATGATATGGTAGAGTATCCGACGAAAGCAAATGGATGATTGACTACATTCAACTTTGAGTTCAAATGACAACAAGGTGAGATAACGAATCATAATGTGCCGGGGAAGAAGGCCATTGGTAGTCAAATGGTAGTCAAAGTACGTTTTTTCTGTTTTGAAGTTTACAAAAAGCTTTTGAAATAAAGGTTTTTCTGAGTTGGGCCATATTGCATGGCATTCAAAAGGTCAGGGGTTCGACTCCCCTATGCTCCACCAAACGGACATTGGACGAACACCTACTTCTTCAGCGGCGGCTTCGCCGTTCTGGTGCGGCTCTGATGTCAGCAGAAAGCGGGGGTCAAGGTGCAAAGCCTTGGCCCCCGCTTTTGTCGCGGGGTTGGCAAAGAGGCGCGTATTCCCTTCTTATTCTCTTGCGCTCGCTGACATATGAAAACTCATGCAGGGTATGCTCGCTGTTGTAATGCTTTCATGTTTCAGAAACAAGAAACTGAGCGAAAGATTCGATTACAGGAAACGCCAGATCAATATCAAATATACCTGAAGAGTTCTATGTCCCCTATGAAAATCCAGCGAATTCCCTTGATTACGTTCTCATTTTCGGGTATAATTTTTTTATCGAATCGTGGAAATAAGAGAGCTTGCGAAGATAGAGGTCCATCATTACCGGATCTCAAAATACTGCGGGTATTCATTTCCAGCTTATCTTGGCGGCGAACCAATTCCCAAAGAATGCGAGAATAAAAATGGAAAACATAAAACAAAAATGGCAAAAGATGAGAAAGAAGCTGATATCAATTCGGCATAAGCGTGTCTGGAAGATCATGTTTTGGATTTTTGTGGGCAGCCTTCTCGTTTTAGGTGTTCCTATGGTCATTAACTGGGCATACATGTATGGGGAAAGATATCCGATAATTTTAACCTTTTGGCAGCCCGAGGCGGTGCTTGCATATTACGGTAGCGTTTTGGGTGCTGCCATCACGGCTTTGAGCTTGTTTTTTACGATAAGATTTACTAGAAAGCAGCTTCAACGGGATAGCTATATCAAAAATGAAAGAGAGAAATGGGAAAGAATAGAAAATACTATTGGAAACATATTGAATGAAATAAATCCAATGCCAATACTAAAACAAGAAATGGGCTCTGGATTAACTGATCCCACCTTGGCTATAAACTTGTTTCAAAAATATCAGATAAGTTGTCGTACTGCGACAGACATGTTAATGGCGTGCGTTAATACTGCCGATTATGTAAACATAGAAAAATTAGTAAACGACATAACAGATACGGCTAATATACTCTTTCAGGTAAGCCAAAAGAAAATAGACCAATATAATAGACAGCAACAACTCGAAAAAAGAAAGCTCACACAGGAATTGTTGCAGATAGAGCATAATAAACCAGGTTCACTTTCTGCCGAGGAGATCGCTGCGCATCAAAAAACGATAGAGGACACAAATTGTATCAGCTTTAAGGATATAATGAATGAGATGCAAAAAGTAAACGACGAATTTGTCCACATTTATGATATGAGATTTAGGCCACTATTACAGCAGAAGGGTGTAACTTTTGAGGTGATTAACAAGAAAATTCAGGAAAACGCGGACGCGATATTATCCTTAGATGGAAATGAATCATGCTCGTCCGTGAATGAATCGGAAAAGACAAAGTGACCAACCACCACCAGCAAGCACTGTATCGGGTGCTTGAGCAGCGGTACAGCTGCGACGCCAACAGGCAGCATGATGAGAATAACGGTAACGAGAACAGATCATCCGAAGCGAAAAACTGGAGACATTCAAGTCACTGTCATCCCGTTATGCGGGACAAGTTAAGTGCACCTACATCGATCCGCCGTACAATACAGGCAATGAGGGCTGGTTCTACAGACAATGTTAAAGACCCGAAAATCAGGAAGTGGTTGGTTGAAGCCGTTTGCAAAAGGATGAAGACCTGACGTTTCACAACAAGTGGCTGTTTATGCTGTACCCTCGGTTCAAACTACTGCAAATGCTACTGTTGGACGACGTGGGTTATTTTTATCGGCATTGACGACACGGAATGTGCGTACAGTCAGGATCATTTGCATAATGAGTGGTCTGCATAACTCCTGCAAGGGTAAACACTGGAGAGCGCTCTTTTCCACTCGAACGCCCAGCCATTTTGAAGTCACAGACATAACTGAAACAATGTAAAGATAGCAGGCACGGGTTTCTATGTCTGCTATCTTTGTGCCATTTCAAATTGACCGCTGGTTGTGACTGCGTTTTCAGGAACGGTGGTTCTTCTTTTTCTTCTCCTGTTCTTCCTGCCACTGTGCAAGTTCGCGTCGGCCTTGCTCGCTGTCGTAATACTTCCGTATCTCAGGAATAAGGAATCGAGCGAAGGATTCGATTACCGACTGCGGCAGATCAACATCATATTTTCCCGCATTGTTGTTCAAAGTCTCTCTTATGCGAACACCTCCTTTTCTGCTGTCGTTTTAACTCCCGCGCGTCATCCGACGGAAAGACGTCTTCTTTGTTTTCAAGATTTCAGATTTCAGCGCAGAAAGATCTACGGCGGTCTTTCACAATTCCCTCGCGATTGTCGGATAAGACAGGCTTTGCTCATGGCGTATGTCGCAAACCATTTTGCGAATGTGCATTTCTTTTCGTTCGGACGGCTTTTGACGACGTTTGTGCGACACGGCGCAGCGTTTCGTTTTCTCATGGCCATAAAACTCCTTTCACTTTACAACGGACAAAAAAAGAGCGCTTGATGGCAGCGCTTTCAAAAATTTTTTAAATTGCGCTCGATCTTTGATGAATCATAGCAACGAAAGCGCCGTTTGGAAAGTCGTAGCGAAGAATGAAGCCATGAACAGCGGCATCCCAAAGTCCTGAGATGTTCTTTAAGCGATCCGCAACTGAAACTTGCCGCTTATGTCAGCAAGCCTGTTTTAGCATGCTGCCGTTTCAGTCCGTTGCACTCATGTCGCTTTGTCTTCCGCTCGACGTGCATGTGCATGAACGAAAGCGCGACCGGAACGG
This sequence comes from uncultured Clostridia bacterium, assembly GCA_947624575.1. Classification (GTDB taxonomy): domain Bacteria; phylum Bacillota; class Clostridia; order Oscillospirales; family Ruminococcaceae; genus CANQKG01. The sequence goes on along the minus strand of CANQKY010000093.1, from coordinate 295 downwards.
AACGTTTTCTTAAATTCCACTCTGCCAGAGTTCGCAGGCGACGCTTTTTTTGTTTCGTCGTTTTTTCTTTTTGCGCACAATGCCGTACCTCATCGAGGCTGTTTGCGAATTTTGCGTTCCATCTTTAAGGACCGCTTTCTAAAATAGACGTCCGGCTTGCGCAGCTTTCTATGATGTATGACAGAAAGCGTACGCAGCCGCTTTAAATTTAAGGCCGTGACGGAAGCCGCAAAAAATACTGGCAAGCTGGGCAAACTTCATGACAAAGTTGAAGTTTGCAGCTTGTTGGGGCGGC